>JBDROA010000034.1:0-5625 GCA_043810615.1 Actinomycetota bacterium
GCGCCCGGAGACGTCGACATCGTGCGCCTCGATGCCCGACTCGAGGAATCGCTGCCGGTAGAGGAGGTAGTCGTCCCAGGCGGCGTTGTCGTCCACCGCACCCGCCCTCAGGCCGAGCCGGCGGCCCCCGTCGAGGCCATCGACGGAGCCGATAGCGCCCGGGGCTACCTCTGCAAGGCTCACCCCGCCGTAGGCGTCCAGCGAGAGGTTCCTCCACTCGGGTTCGCCGCCCAGCCAACCCGTGGCCGGCGGTGCCGTGACTCCGCTGCTGCAGGCCGATGTCAGGACGGCGATCACCGTCAGGATGGTGAGGCTCCGCTGGTTCATCTTCGCTCCTCGGCGGTTGCCGATCGGACGAACCGGGCCGACTCCGGGGTTCCCGAACCGACCAGACGGTGGCCGCCGTATCCAGGCGGGGGCGGCAGCCCGAGGCCCAAGGGGGCACCCTCACCGTGTCACCCCCACCCCCTCTGCCCCTCCGGGGCATCTCCCCCGCCCCAGGGGAGTGTATGATTATCGTATATGAGTGATGTTCCACGTCGAGCCGGCATCTACCTACGTATCTCCTCTGATCCTGAGGGGTTGCGGCTGGGGGTGCAACGACAGTTCGAGGACTGTGAACGGATCTGTGCCCAACACGGCTGGGTGGTGACTGATGTGTATGAGGACAACGACCGTTCCGCCTACCGGGGCAAGCCCCGCCCCGAGTATGAACGGATGCTTGATGACCTGCGGAGCGGACGGATCAACGCGGTGGCGGTCTACGCGCAGGACCGGTTGACTCGGCACCCGAAGGAGTTGGAGGAGTTCTTCGAGATCAAAGAGGCAGTTGGTGACGTCGGGTTGGCGTCGGTGGCGGGTCGGACCGATCTGGGGACCCCCGAGGGTCAGTTGATGGCCCGTATCGAGGGGGCGGTCGCCCGCCGTGAGTCCGATACCAAGTCCCAGCGTCAGCGCCGAAAGGCAGCCCAGTTGGCGGAGCAGGGCAAGTTGGGTGGCGGGGGGACCCGCCCCTTCGGATTCGAGGGGGACTTCAAGACCGTCCGCGAGTCTGAAGCGGTCTTGATCCGTGAGGCAGCCGAGAGGCTGGTGGCCGGTGAGTCGAAGGCGTCGATCATGCGGGAATGGGAAGCCAACGGGATCAAGACCCCGACGGGTAAGGCGTGGCAGCACCCGGCGTTCCGGCGGATGATGACCTCCCCCCGGATCGCGGGTATCCGCCAATACCTCGGAGAGGAGATCGGGCCCGCCGAATGGGAGCCGATCATCGACCAAGACACCCACCGCCAGTTGCAGGAACGCTTCAAAGGGACCGGGGCGCATCGCATCAACCGGGACCGCACCTACCTGTTGACCGGCGGCCTCGCTATCTGCGGGTTGTGTGGGGTGGCGTTGGTCGCAGCCCGCCAGAACTCGAAACGCTCCCTGGTCTGCGCCTCGGCGCCCGGCAAACCCGGATGCGGCCGTATCAGCATCGTCGCCGAACCAGTCGAGGAACTCGTCGGGCAAGCCGTCATTCAGGCCCTCGACGGCCCACTACTGGCCGAGGCGATCCGGGCCGACCGCCACGAAGGCGACCAGGACGCCGACCTCGCTCAACAGATCGCCGCCAAACAAGATGCCCTGGAGCGTGCGGCGGTCGACTTCTACACGACAGGGGACATCGACAGGGCCCAGTTCATGGCCGCCACTCGGGCACTCGAAGCCCAAATCGATTCGCTGCGTTCCAAGATGAGCCGCACCAGCCGCACCCGGGTCCTCACCGGGCTCCCCACCAGCCGCCCCGCCCTCCAGGCCGCATGGGAACAAGCCGACACCGGATGGCGCCGCGGCCTCGTCATGGCCGTCATCGACCACATCACCATCCGGCCCGCCACCAGGGGACACAACACCTTCAACCCCGACCGCGTCGGGATCACCTGGCACGCCTGAGCCCGAATCGATGGGCCGATAGATGGGTAGATAGATGGCCCTATCGGGCGATGCCACGCCGATCAGGTGCGCTACACGCCTCGATGCCACCCGGTAGCCGCCGGGGCTGCCCCCTAACGAGGCGCCACCCTGGCAGTAGCGGGCCTAGTCGGCGGCATGCCCGCCGATAGGCCCCAAACAGGCGGCCGGTGCCGCCGTTTGAGCCCGAACCCCCCGGCCAACCCGGCATTAGCCCCACCCAACCCCGCAACAGGCGGGCCGGTGCCGCCGTTTAGGCCCAAACCACCCGGCCAGCCCGGCATTGGCCCCACGCACCCCCGCAACAGGCGGGCCGGTGCCGCCGTTCATGCCCGAACCACCCGGCCAGCCCGGCATTAGCCCCCCGGCCGCCGATACTCGCCGCCTCATCCCAACCATGATGCCGGAGCGGCCCGGATGCTTGCGACGAGAGCCCCAAGGGGCCCCGCCTCTTGGGGGAGAGTCCCGGCACTCCCGGGGGCTCGGTCTCAAAGGGCCGGGTCCCTTGACCAAGCGAAGCCAGAATGCACAGATCCCCGTGAGTGAGGTGGGTTCACCCTGGGGTGGCGTCGATCAGGCACAACTCTCTCAAGCCGCGCTGTGGCCCCCCACTGGCTCGCGCCGCCGGGCAGCGAATGCCGAGCCAACTGACTGAGCCGACAGGACCGTCAGGGGAGGACCAGGGCGAGCGTGAACCCTGGCCCTCCAATCGAGCATCGCACCAAAGGGGCGATGGACCCTCAGCCCTTCACCCGGCGACCGACGATGTCGAGGTTCCTTGTGGCGTACCACCTCCGGTCCGACCAGACGACCAGGAACTGATCGAGCGTGGACCCGTAGGTCACAGCCGGGTACCACTCGCTGTTGATGGCTGCCGCACCACCGACTCTGAAATCGCCGCCCACCCCGCCGCCGCCGC
This sequence comes from Actinomycetota bacterium, assembly GCA_043810615.1. GTDB lineage: Bacteria > Actinomycetota > Acidimicrobiia > Spongiisociales > UBA11373 > VGBK01. The sequence goes on from JBDROA010000034.1 coordinate 2,870, forward strand.
CGCCGGCGGCGATACGTCTGGCGTAGACATCGGTCGAGCGGGTCGGGACCATCCGGTAGTCCACCCACGCCACCAGGTACCGGCCGCTCACCGGCTCGGAAGCGACATCGGGCGTCGATTGCTCGTGGGACTCTGCGGCCACCTTGATGTCACCGCCGAGCCGGGCACCGTCGCCGTCGATGTGTCGGCCGTAGATGTCGTAGTCACGGGTGCCGTAGCTGCGGGCGTCCTGCCAAACGACCAGATACTCGGTGGCATTGCCGTTCCAGGCCACCGCCGGTGACTTCTGAGTAGCGGGGGCCCACTTGTTGATACGGAAATCCGCCGCCAACTTCGCACCGCCGCTCGAGACCCGCCGCCCGTAGATGTCGACGCCCTTGCCGGTGGCGAAATTGCGCTCGTCGGACCAGACGACGAGGTACTCACCGGAATCGCCGCGAGCCGCAACATCCGGGACGCTATCCCAATAGGTGGCTTTGGGCCCGCAGATCTGAATGTCACCCCCCGTCACCGTGCCGAGGGCCGTCACCCGGCGCCCATAGATGTCGTTGCTGCGGGTGTCGTAGTTGCGGGCGTCCTCCCACACCACTAGGTACTGGTTGGCCACCGCATTCCACGCCACAGAGGGCGAATACTCCCAACCCGTGGCGGCGGGGCCGCTGATGCGAAAGTCCTTGCCGATCGGTGCGCCGTTGGCGGCCAGGCGCCGCCCGTAGATGTCACGGCCCCGCGCCCCGGTGGCCCGGTCGTCGCCCCAGACCACCAGGTACTCGTTCCTGGTGGCGTTCCATGCAACGTCCGGCCAGGTCTCATGGGAGACGGCCTTCGGCCCGCTGATACGGAAATCGGGCCCAAGAGTGGCGCCAGCCGCCGACATGCGCCGCCCGCGAATGTCATACGCGAGCGGGTCACGGCCATCGCTCCAAACCACCAGGTACTCACCGGCCGTCGCATTGAAGGCCACCGCCGGGTTGTAATCGTCACCCAGAGCCATATCCCCGCTGAACCGGACCTCGTTCCCCATCGTCTGGGCGACCCGTCCGAGATCGTTCCCTTCCCCGGCAGCGGCCGCCGGAAGAGCCAGCGCCGCCAACGCCACGGCCGCCGAGAGTATCGCTCCACCAACACGCTTGGACTTGTAGTGCACAACGGTCCCTTTCGCTGTCAATTGGGCGCCCATGCCAACCTACTCCTCTGAACCGCCCCGGGGTGAATGGGGACTCTGATGCTGCCCCAGCGTCGTGGAGTCCTCACTCGACTTGATACCCCTCAGAAACTCCCAACCGCCTGACCCCCTCCGGCTGTCGGTACAATCCTCCTAAGGCCGAGAGGGTTGACTGATGGCACCTCAGGCGATTGAGCGGCGTCCACTGACGCTCCTCGCCGCCGTGTCTGTCGTGCTCTTGCAGTTGGCTGTGGGCCCGGGTGCCTCTGCTCAAGATCCCATCAACACCCTGAGTGGAGGTGTTGATACTGCGCCGACCGCCGTTGGGGCGGTGGATCGACCGGTTGACAGGTCGATGTCTGTGATGCTCCGGTCGGCGCCAGAGGAACGAACCCACTATGTGGCAATGGGGGATTCCTATGCTTCGGGCACGGGTGGCGGGGACTACTGGCCGGCATGGAACGACCCCGGCACCAACGAGTGCCGCCGCTCACAGAACTCTTACGCCTGGGACATCGCCGTCTCAGCGGACCTTCAGGTTTCCTTCGTAGCGTGTTTCGGGGCAACGACCGCTGACCTGGGTCCCGGAAAGGCCGACGACAGCCCACCAGGTAACGAGATCGACCAGTTCGCAGCGCTCGATGAGACGGTGGATCTGGTGACGATCTCCATCGGCGGTAACGATGTCTACTTCGGCAAGGTCATCTTCCACCTCGTGGCGTTGAACACGTGCAGTTGGCTCGCGACGCTTCTCGATCCCTATGACCCCTATGACATCCTCCCGGGTTTCTGCACGGTTGCGGAGTACCTGGATCTGGCGTATTGGCAACCCAAGGTCGAGGACGCCCTCGCCCAATTGGGCCCGAAACTCGAGACCGTGTACCGCGAGATCCGGGAAAGGGCACCGAACGCCCTCATCGAGGTGGTCGGCTACCCCAGGTTCTTTGGGTCCGACTGGTTCTGCCCCAGTGCCGCCATCAGCAGTGGCAACCGGAACTGGCTGAACGAGAAGGCCACAGAACTCAACGCGGTCATCCAGGCGGCGATCGGGTCCTCGGGGGTCCAGCGGATCACCTACGTCCCGGGATCCGACACCGCTTTCTCGGGCCATGAGATCTGCACCGATGACCCGTGGTTCAACTCACCGGCCGGGGAGGTCGGCGACTTCTTCGAGGACCTCTTCAACGGCCTCGAATACTGGGAGGCGTTCCATCCCAACGAGGACGGCTACGACCGGTTGGCCAGTCTGCTGTTCCCGCAGCCCACCATCTTGACCCTCCACAGCGACCCGATCGTCAACTCCCGCACTCACTACTGGCGGATCCTCTACTACCAGCCACCCACCCAGACCTACGACACCCTGCGGCTAGATGTCCGGGACTTCTACACACAGGACCTGGTCGATCGGTTCGACATCAACCTCGATGCCACCCAACGCCAAATCGGAGTCCGGCAAGTCGCCCAATCGCTCAGTTTGTCTCGGGCGGGGTTCTTTGAGGCGACGGCCCGGTTGATGGACTGCAGTGGTGGGGGGTGTGTGGAGGGTCCGGTGTCGGCTGCCCGGTGGTTCACGGTGTGGGAACCGCCGGTG
>JBDROA010000035.1:0-8931 GCA_043810615.1 Actinomycetota bacterium
GCTGCGGTGGCGGCCGCCCGCGCCCGCGGCGCGGCGGCGGTGGTGCTGGCGGTGCCGGTGGCCGCCCCCGAGACCGCCGCCGAGTTTGCCGCGCTCGTGGACCGGGTGGTGTGCGTCGAGATGCCCGAGTTCCTGTTCGCCGTCGGCGCGTCCTACGGCGACTTCTCCCAGACCGGCGACGACGAGGTCGAGCGCATCCTCGCCGCTCCCGGGCCCGAGCCGGTGGAGGCGAGCGAGGTCACAATCGAGGGGGATGGGGTGGCTCTGCCCGGCACCCTGAGCGTGCCGCCCGGGGCCCGGGGAGTGGTTCTCTTCGCCCACGGCAGCGGCAGCAGCCGGCACAGCCCGCGCAACGCGGCGGTGGCGGCGGCGCTGCAGGGAGCGGGCCTGGCCACCCTCTTGTTCGACCTGCTCACCCCGGAGGAGGGCCCCGATCGGGCGAAGGTCTTCGACATCCCGCTGCTGGGAGGCCGCCTGGCGGCGGCCACTGTCTGGCTGCGCCGATCCCGGACGGAGGCCGCTGGGCTGCCGGTGGGCTACTTCGGGGCCAGCACCGGGGCCGGAGCGGCGTTGTGGGCCGCCGCCGGCGACCCGGCCGTCGTCGCGGTGGTGAGCCGGGGCGGCCGCCCGGACCTCGCCGGTCGCCGCCTGGGGGCGGTGGCGGCGCCCACCCTGTTGATCGTGGGAGGCCGCGACCCGGTGGTGCTCGACCTCAACCGCGAGGCGCAGGAGGCCTTGAGAGCCGAGTGCCGTCTGGAAATCGTGGCGGGGGCCACCCACCTTTTCGAGGAGCCGGGGGCCCTGGAGCAGGTGTCCCGCCTGGCGGGGGATTGGTTCCGGCGCTGGATGCGCGTCGACGCGTAGGCGCCGTCGGCGGGATAGATTGAACCACCCCAGGGAGGAAGCGATGCCTGCCAGCCTCAGCGATTACCTCAAGCGAACCACCTTGTTTGCCGCGTTCTCCGACCGCCAGATCGCCGACGTGCTGGCCACGGCCAAGCAGCGGCGCTTCGCCGCCGGGGAGGAGATTCTCCACCGGGGCGACGAGGGAGGGCGCGGCTTCTACCTGATCGTGGAGGGCCGCACCGAGGTACGGGCCGGCGACGCTGTGCTGGCGCAATTCGGTGCGGGCGACTACTTCGGAGAGATGGCACTGCTGCTCCCGGACACGCCCCGCTCCGCCGATGTGGTGGCCGTGGAGGACACCGCCTGCCTGGTGATCACCCAGTGGGACCTGCGGGCCCTGCTCGCCGCCCACCCCGAGACCGGCTTCGCCATGATGGGCGAACTGGCTCGCCGCCTGGCCGAGACCGACCGCACCCTGCGCGAGTAGCCGCGTGGCGGCGGTTCGCTTCCTTCCCGACGAGGCCACCGTGGACGCCGTCCCCGGTGAGACCCTCATGGAAGCGGCGCGGCGTGCCGGCGTGCCGCTGGCCTCGGCCTGCGGAGGGGAGGCCGCCTGCACCACGTGCCGGGTGGTGGTGGTCGAGGGCCCGAAGGGACTGGCCCCGCCTCCCGCCGACGAGGCCGCGGTGCTTGCCCCCCTGGGCGCCGACGCCGCCCTGCGCCTGGGCTGCCGGGCCCGGGTGCAAGGGCCGGTGACGGTGCGGCGCCTGGTCATGTACGAGAACGACGAGGCGGCCACCGCCCGGTGGAAGGCCCCCCCGGAGCCGATGGGGCGGGAGCGCACGGTAGGGGTGCTCTTCGCCGACCTGCGCGGCTTCACCTCCTTCTCCGAGTCGCTGCTGCCCTACGACGTGGTGCACGTCCTCAACCGCTTCTACGGCCTGGCCGAGGCGGCCGTCGGCCGCCACGGGGGCCGTATCGCCACCTACATGGGCGACGGCTTCATGGCGCTCTTCGGAACCGAAGACGCCGCAGACGAACCCGCCCTGCGGGCGGTGCGAGCCGGCCTCGACCTGATCGCCGCCGTGGACGCCTGGAAGGCCTACCTGGTGATGCTGCACGGCCGGGCGTTGGAGGTGAGCGTGGGGGTGCACTACGGGTCGGCGGTGGTGGGTGCCCTGGGAAGCGGGGACTCGCGCATCGTCACTGCGGTGGGCGACGTAGTGAACACCGCCGCCCGCATCGAGCGGGCCAACCGCGCTTTCGGCACCGACCTCCTGGTGAGCGATGTCGTGGTGCGGGCGCTGGGCGAGCGCCTGGTGGCGGTGGCGCAGCCGCCGATCGCCCTTCCGGGCAAGAGCGGCCGCCACGTGCTCTACGCCGTTAAGGGGGTGCGCCGATGAGCCCGGCCTTCACCGTCTGGGGGGCCCGGGGATCCATGGCGGTGAGCGGTCCCGGTTACCTGCGCTACGGGGGCGACACCTCGTGCTACCACGCCGAGGTGGAACCCGGCCATCACCTGGTGATCGACTGCGGCACCGGCCTGCGGGCCCTGGAGGCGCGGCTGGGGCCGCCCCCGCTGCGCTTCACCGTTCTCTTCACGCACTATCACCTCGACCACCTGCAGGGGCTTCCGGTGTTCTCCCCCCTGCACGAGCGGGCCAACCGCTTCGAGTTCTTCGGGGCTCGCCGCGCCGGACTGGGCGCCGCCGAAGCCCTCCATCTGCTGCTGCGCCCGCCGCTGTTCCCGGTGCCCTACGACGAGGTGCCGGCCCGCTGCCGCTTCGCCGACCTCACCGGGCCGGTGCAGGTGGGACCGGTGCGGGTGACGGCGCTGGACCTGCGTCATCCGGGGGGTGCCACCGGGTTCCGGTTGGAGGGAGAGGCCGGTTCGGTGGTCCTGGCCACCGACCACGAGGCCGGCGACGAGGCCACCGACGCCGCTCTGGTGGCCTTCGCGGCCGGGGCCGGGGTGCTGTTCCACGACTCCCAGTACACCGGGGAGCAGGTGCAGGGGGGCCGTGCCGGCTGGGGGCACAGCGCCTGCACCGCCGCCGCCGAGGCCGCCGCCCGTGCCGGGGTGGGGCGCCTGGTGCTCACCAGCCTCGACCCGGAGCGCCGTGACGACGAGGTGGATGCCCTGGTGGCCAAAGCGCGGGAGCGCTTCCCCGCGGTCGAGGCGGCGCGTCCCGGCCTGTCGTTCCCCCTCTGAGCCCCCCGGCCCCCCGGCCCCCCTACTCCGTGGGGAACCAGTCGGCCTCGAAGGCGCTCGTCTGGTTCCACAGCATCCATCCCAGACCGTTCTCCTCGGCCTGGCGGATCTCCTCGGCTATCTGGTCGGCGTCGTAGTAGAAGGCCTGCAGCCAGGGGCGAAGGAGGGCGCCCTGCATCCTGGGAAGGCCGGAATCGAGGGCCTGGCCCACCACCTCGCCGGGGTGGGCGTTGGGGTTGTCGAAGCCCAGCCAGCCCGAGGAGTAGTGGCTGGGGTAGATCATGGGGCTGAGGGCGTCCACCGAAGCGGACACCTCCTCGACGCGCTGGCCGATGCCCTGGTCGTTGGGGGCCGAGAGGATGATGGCGAACACGTCGGCCGACACGACGCAGCCCTCGGCGTGCAGTCGCTCGCGGGCCTCGGCCAGAAAGGCGGCGACCGTCTCCACCCGGGCCTCCTCGTTCGCCGGGCCGTCGTATTCGATCACGCTGGTGTCGCCGTCGGTGGGGAAGCGCACGTAGTCGAACTGGATCTCGTCGAAGCCGAGCCGGCAGGCCTCGACGGCCAGAGCCAGCGGGTACTCCCAGGCTTCCCGGTCGGTGGGGTCGGCCCAGGCCAGGCCGGTATGGGTGGTCCACACCCCGCCGGTGGCGGTGTTCCGGGCGGCGTGATCGGGGTTGGCCGGCGCCCAGAAGGGGTCCTGGAAGGTGACGATGCGGGTGATGGTGTAGTACCCGCGTTCTTCCGCCGCCGCCAGCACCGTTGCCACGTCGAAGTCGTAGACCAGTGCCCCCGTATCCCGGGCGTCGGCCACCTGGGACTCGTAGCTCACCCTTCCCTTCTCGTCCTTGGTGTCGAAGACCAGGGTGTTGATGACGGTCCCGTCGATCATCTCGAGGAGGTTGCTGAAGCCGTTCTCCGTGCCGGCGGTGGGCCCGTGGACCCGGATCCCCTTGACGATAAAGGGCTCCAGGGTGACTACGAAGCGCTCCGCGGAGCCGTCCCAGTCAGCCTCTGCCGTGGCGAAGGCCATCTTGCTCACCTGCACCGGCCCCGGCACGGCGGCCACCAGTTCGAACGAGCCCATTTCATCGGTGGTGGCCTCCTGCGCTCCCAATTGCACTGAGGCGCCGATGATCCTGGTGCCGTGTGAGTCGGTCACCCGACCTTTGAGCACCAGCGGCTCGAGCTGCAGGCCCAGTGGGCCGTCGGGCGGCACCGCCTCGACCCGGAACATCGCATCCTGGTAACCGGCGGCGGTCACCGTCAGGTCGGCCGGGGCGGTGAAGGCCAGGGCGGCGGTGCCGTCCTCGCCGGTGGTGGCGGTCTTGCCGTCGGGCCCGGTTACCACAGCGTCGCCCAGCTTCAGGAGCTGCCCATCGGGCCCCTCCACGCCCAGCACCACGAGCGGCACGGTGTTGTCGGGGTTGAGGTGACGAAACAGGGCCCAGCCGGCCGCCCCGGCCAGGGCGAGCACCACCACGATGGAGACGATCAGGGTCACGTCCCCCGGCCCACGCCGCCGGCGGCCCACGCCCCCGGTACCTTCGAAGATGTCGAGACCCCGGCCGTGCAGACGAGGCAACGCGTCTCCTCCCGTGCGCCGACAAGTGAGTCGGCGGCCCTCAGAGCATCCATCAACAGGCTCGCCCCGGAATCACGGTCCGACTCGAGGTCGAGCCGGATTGTGATGATCCCCGCGACCCACCGACGCACGCCCTTAGGTTAGAGGGCGCCGCCGGTGAGCCAAGGGCGGGCCTACCCCGGGGGAGGCGGTCCCTCTAGAGTCGGCTGCGATGCGAGCCGCCCTGGAGATCTGCCGGCGCTGGGAAGCCGAGGGGAAGGGAGCCGCGGCCGCCACGCTGGTCGCGGTGGCCGGTTCGGCGCCGCGGCGCGAAGGGGCCCGCTTGCTGGTCTCCTCGACCGGGGACACCTGGGGGTCGGTCAGCAACGGCTGCGTGGAAGGCGACCTGGCCTCCCATGCCGCCGAGGTGCTCCGCAGCGGGCGCCCCCGCCTGGCCGTCTACGGCATTGCCGACGAGCAGGCCTTCGCCGTGGGCCTCTCCTGCGGCGGGGAGATCGAGGTGTTCATCGAGCCCTGGGCCGGCCTGGAGGGTCTCCTCGGCGGGGGGCCGGGGGAGGAGTTCGTCGGGGCCCTGGCCACGGTGGTAGCCGGGCCCGGGGTGGGCTCCCACGGCCTGTTCGACCGGGAGCTAGGCCTGGTCGCCGGGGACCTGCCCGCCTCCCTGGCCGCGGCGCTGGGGGCGGGCGTGCCGGTCATGGTGGACGCCGAACAGAACCGGGTGGTGGGCTGCGGGGAGTCGCGGGTGTTCGTGGAGACCCTGGCCCCCGCCCCCCGCCTGCTGCTGTTCGGGGCGGGCCACACCGCCGAGGCCCTGACCCCACTGGCGGTGGCCGCCGGCTTCCGGGTGACGGTGTGCGATCCCCGGGCCGCCCTGGCCCTCCCGGAGCGCTACCCGGCAGCCGCGGGCGTGTTGGCGGGCTGGCCCGATCAGGTGGTCCCGGGCCTGGGCCTCGACCGCCGCTGTTACGCCGTGGTGCTGGCCCACGACCCCCGCATCGAGGTGCCGCTGCTGCCCCTGCTGCTCGCCTCCCCGGCCCGCTACATCGGGGTTCTCGGCAGCCGCCGCACCCACGCCGCCCGACTGGAGCGCCTCACCGCCGAGGGATGGCGGCCGGAGCAGGTGGCCCGACTGCATGGTCCCATCGGCCTCGACATCGGGGCGGCCAACCCCGAGGAGGTGGCGGTGGCCATCGTCGCCCAGATGGTGGCGGCGCGGCGGGGACGACTGAGGGCAGCGGGGGCGGGCGGCCGGTGACCGAAAGGTGACGGGAGGCCGTCGTCTACCAGGCATACCCGCGCTCCTTCCAGGACGGCAACGGGGTCGGTGTCGGCGACCCGGCCGGGGCCCCTGCTCGCCTCGACTACCTGTCGGGGGCTCCCGGCGTCGACGCGATCTGGCTGGCCCCCTGCTACCTCTCGCCCGTGGCCGACTGCTGGGGCGTGGATCCCCGGTTCGGCGACCCGGCCAGTTTCGACCGCCTGGTGACGGGGGCTCACGAAAGCGGGCTGCGTCTCATCGGGGACCTGGTGCCCAACCACACCTCCGACTGCCCCCCTGGTTCGTGGAGTCCCGGGCCTCCCGGCGCAGTCCCCGGCGCCACCGGTACGTGTGGAGCGACCCCGGCCCGGGAGGCGCCGTCCCGGACGATTGGCAGTCTGGGTTCGGCGGGCCCGCCTGGGAGTGGGACCAGCCCACGGGCCAGTTCACACGCACTCCTTCCCGGCCGAGCAGCCCGACTTGAATCGGCGGAGCCCCGAGGTTCGCCGGGGCAGGTGCGGGGTCATGCGCTTCTGGCTCGACCGCGGGGCGGACGGCTTCCGCATCGACGTTGCCGACTTCCTCATGAAGGGCCCGGATCTCGGCGACGACCCACCCCCCGGAGCCGCGGCCCTATCCCGCTCTCGTGCTCATCCCGACGTCCACGGGGTCCTTCGCGAGATGCCTGCGCTCCTCGACGGGTACTCGCCGCCCCGGGTGGCCGTCGGGGAGATCCACGAGGAGGACCTCGCCGAGTGGGCCTCCTACTACGGGGACGGCGACGAAGTGCACCTGCCCTTCAACTTCTCCCCGCTCTGCGCGCCGTGGGACGGCGCCGCGGTGCGCCGCCGGGTCGATGCTCTCGAGGCGGCCCTGCCTCCGGGGGCCTGGCCCAACCGGGTGCTGGGCAACCACGACGAGCCCCGCCTGGCCACCCGCATCGGCGAGGGGGCGCCCCGGTCGGCGGCGATGCCGCTGCTCACCCTGCGGGGCATCCCCACCCTGTGCTACGGCGACGAGTTAGGCTTGCCCCGGTTGGAGGTGCCGCCGGAGCGCCGGCAGGACCCCCTCGGCCGCCGTGTCCCCGGCCGGGGCCGCAACGGCTGCCGCACCCCCATGCCCCGGGACGGCGCCCCAACGCCGGCTTCTGTCCTCCGGGCGTGGGGCCCTGGCTGCCGCTCGTCCCGGCGGCGGGGGAGCGCAGCGTGGAGGCGCGACTGGCCGGTGCCCGGTCGCCGCTGAGCCTCCACCGGGCGCTGTTCGCTCTGCCTGGGAGAGTACCGGGCGGTCGAAGGAGTGCCCGCCGGGTGCTTCGCCTACCGCCGCTCCCACCCCGAATCCCCGGCCATGATGGTGGGGCTCAACTTCACCGGGAGGCCCATCGAGCCGGCCTGGTCCCGGGCCGCATCGCCCTCTCCACCGGCATGGACCGCAGCGGTGGGGTGGTGGCCGGGCGCCTGCGCCTCGGTCCCGACCAAGGGGTGGTGCCGGAGGAGGGGACGCTCTAGGTGGGCGGGCCGCCGAAGCGGCCGCGGTGCACGAGTTCCGCCAGGGGACGGCGCCCGGTGAACCCGGCGGCCGCCGCCAGGCGGCGCTGCTCCACCTCGGCATCCTCGTCGGGGTAGCCGAGGGCGACGGCCCAGGTGCCCTCGTGCCCTTCGGGGAGTGCCAGCACTTCCCGGGCCCGGTCCCGGTCGTGCAGGGTGATGGGGCACGACCCGAGGCCGCGGGCGGCGGCGGCCAGCATCACGTTCTGTGCCACCCGCCCGATGTCGAAGTCGTTGCCGCCGGGGAGGCGGATCAGCACCACCGTCGCCGCCGAGGCCAGGACGGGGGCGGTGAAACTGCCGGCGGTGGCCAGGCGCTCCAGGCCCGCCCGGTCGTCCACCACCACGAAGGCCCAGCCCTGGCGGTTCTTGGAGCTCCCCGTCCAGCGGCCTGCCTCCAGCATTGCCTCCATTTCCTCCGGGGGAATCGGGTTGGGGTGGAAGCAGCGCACCACGCGCAGGCCCAGGGCATGGCGGTAGGCGGCAGGACTGGGGCGGACGGCGGGCATGGAGGGCTCCCTTCGGCGTGGTAGGCCCCACGCTACCGGTGGCGGGCCATGCCGAGCACCAGGCCGATGGCGGCGCCGGCCAGGGAGAAGGCCACCGCTTCGGCGACGGCTCCGCCGGCGGGCAGCAGGGAAGGCCCGTCGAGGTGCCCGGTGGCCGCCAGCAGCGCCGTGGTGGCCAGGGCGAGGATGGCCCCGGCGGCGGCCCCGGCGAGACGCAAATGCGGGCGCGGCGGCGCGGCGGCGAGGGCCACCCCCAGCGGCACGACCGCCCCCACCAGCAGCGGCGCCGGGTGGTAGACGGTGTCGGTCAGGAAGGCGGGCACCGCCCAGACGGCGGCCAGGGCCGCTCCGTAAAGGGCGGCGCTCCGGAGGGGGTGCATGGGAGAAACGGTAACGGGGTCGGGGCCGCCCGGCATCCGCACGGAGGGCGGGGGCGCCGCGCGAGCCCGGGCCTTCCCTGAGCCGGCTCGGTCACCGCCCGCTTCCGTCGTGGCCGGGGCTCAGACGGATCCCTTGCCCCCACAGCGGTCGCAGTTGCCGGTGCCGTTGCACATGCGGCACTTGGCCCAGGCACCCAACCCGAACTCCTTGCCGCCTTTGCCCTTGCATTTGTTGCAGTTTCCGCTGCTACCGCACTTGGGGCACTTCGCCATGAGAGCCTTCCCCGGAGATGCCGGCGGCGGGGGCTGAGGCTACCCGGTGGCCCCCGCCGTTGGGCCCTGACACCGGGGATTGGGCGCCCGGGGACGCAGCCGGCAGCGCGAGGGCGCCGCGATTGCCATCGGCGCCAGTATGCGGCCCCCGGGTCCCCGGTCGCAGGTGTGGTCGGCCGCCCCTCGGGATGGAGATCGGAGGGGGGAACCGCCCGGGTCGGTTCTGTCGTCCAAGAGCGCACAAGGAGATGAATGCACAGAGTCGGTGCGGCGGGGCTCGGGCGCGTGGCAGTGGCCACGGCCCTTGTCGTCATCGGTCTT
>JBDROA010000036.1:0-5291 GCA_043810615.1 Actinomycetota bacterium
CCAGACCACCTACGGCATCAGCCGCGACGACGCCGAATCCGGCTTCCTGATGGAGTACCTGCAGCAGGGCATCCTCGAAGAGAACCCGTTTGCGTCCATCGACCGCAACGGGGTCGGCAAGCTGATGGGCATCGCGGTGGCCGGGGGCCGCAGCACCAAGCCCGACCTGGAGATCGGGATCTGCGGAGAGCACGGCGGCGACCCCAAATCGATCGCCCTTTGCCACGAGTTGAAGCTCAATTACGTGTCGTGCTCGCCGTTCCGGGTGCCGATCGCCCGACTGGCCGCCGCCCAGGCGGCAGTGCGCGCCGGGGACGCCTAGCCGACGACCCACTCGACGCGTGGAGGCCGGACCTACGGGTCCGGCCTCCTTTGAGTGGTGAGAAGGCGGTGGGAACGCTGGTGTGAGCGCCCGGCCTCCTACTGCTCCCGTCCCTCAAGGTACGGTATTATTTTCGTATATGAGCACCACGACACGTCACGCCGGTATCTACGTCCGCATCTCTTCTGACCCCGAGGGGACCCGCCTGGGGGTGGAACGACAGTTGGAGGACTGCCGGGCCCGCTGCGAATCAAACGGATGGCTGGTGGCAGATGTGTATGAGGACAACGACCGTTCCGCCTACAAGGGCAAGCCCCGACCCGAGTACCGCAGGATGCTGGACGATGTCGAGTCGGGCCGGATTGATGCGGTGGTGGTGTGGGCCCTGGATCGCCTGACCCGGCACCCCAGGGAGTTGGAAGAGTTCTTCGACATCATCGACCGGGTCGGGGATGTGGCGTTGGTGACAATCTCAGGGGACCGGGACCTCTCTAACCCCGGTGATCTGATGATGGCGAGAGTCGAGGGGGCGTTCGCGGCGAAGGAGTCGGCGGACAAGTCACGTCGGCATCGCCGTAAGGCGTTGCAGTTGGCCGAAGCGGGGAAGGTTGGTGGCGGTGGCGCCCGTCCCTTCGGGTTCGAGAAGGATCGGTTGACGATCCGGGAGCCCGAGGCCCAGTTGATCCGGGATGCGGCCAGGCGCCTGTTGGCGGGCGATTCGCAGGGTTCGATCCTGCGGGACTGGGAGACCCAAGGGGTCACCACCCCAACGGGTGGGCCCTGGCGGTACTCGACATTTCGCCGCATGATGCAACGCCCCCGCCTCGCCGGCCTCCGCGAACATCAGGGCGAAGTGATCGGACCCGCCGAATGGGAGGCGATCATCGACCCCGAAACCCATGAGCGGCTCCAGGTCCGATTGAAAGGGACCGGGAAGCATCGGGTCAACCGGGAACGCCTCTACCTCCTCACCGGCGGCCCAATCGTGTGCGGGCTGTGTGGTGCAGCGTTGATCGCTGCCCGTCGGGACGGCAAACGCACCATGGTGTGCCCCTCAGGGCCAGGGAAGCAGGGGTGTGGGCGGGTCAGCATCATCGCCGAACCCGTAGAGGAACTGGTGGGTCAGGCGGTGATCGAAGCGCTCGACGGACCGATGCTCGCCCAAGCGATCGCCGCCGATCAGCGGGTCGGGGACCGCGACGCTGAGTTGGCGAAACAGATCGCCACCAAAGAAGAGGCCGTCGCCCATGCCGCAGACGACCACTACCTGGAGGGGATCATCGACCGGGCCACGTTCATCAAGGTCTCCCGGGCCCTCGACGCCGAGATCGATGCACTGCGGTCGAGACTGACCCGCACCAGCCGGAGCCGGATACTCACCACGCTCCCCCATACCCGCAAGGCACTCCAGGCCGCCTGGGACGAAGCCGAGATCGGGTGGCGCCGCGGTCTGGTGATGGCCGTGATCGACCGCATCGAGGTCTCCCCAGCCACCCGGGGCCGCAACCGGTTCGACCCCCAACGTCTCACCATCACCTGGCACGCCTGAACGCCGAATCGATGGGGAAGTAGATGGGTAGATAGATGGCCCTACCGGGCGAGACCACGCCGACTACACCCCCCTACTCTCCTCGAAACGCCCGCTCAGCAGCAGGGCTATGCCACTATCGAGGCGCCCCCCTGGCGGTAGCGGCGCTAGTCGGCTGCATGCCAGCCGATAGGCCCCAAACAGGGGGACCGGTGCGGCCATTTAGGCCGAAACACCCCGGCCAGTCCGGCAATAGGACCCCCAACCCCCGGAACAGCGGGGCCGGTGCGGCCGTTCAGGCCGAAACACCCCGGCCAACCCGGCATCAACCCTCGCACTCCCGGAACAGCGGGGCCGGTGCGGCCGTTGGGGCCTGAATCCAGGGGCCAGGCCCCGATTGGGACACCATTCGGGGCGGATTGGTCAGTCGGTGGGGTTGTCGGGGGTGGCGGGGTCTTGGGGGTCGCGTCGCCGGAGTGCCCGGATCGCCCGTTCCTGAGGGTTCCCGTAGCCGAGTTTCTTGGTGGGGCCACCGATGCGGGTGACCCACATCCGGTATTGCTCGCGCCGGTAGCGGTCGGGGTTCTGCTTCTCGTTGTTCAGCTCCATGGTGGTGCTGTATTCCTCGTGGAGTCTGAAGCGGATCTTGTTGAGAGCCCGTTTGCCAGTGCGGCCGTACGCGATGAAACACACTCTTCCGTGTTCGTCGGCGGCATCCCGGACTGTGCGGACGTTGTTGACCATTCCCCTGTCGGGGTGGAGTCCTATCTGTGGGGGTGGGACACCCCATCGCTGGAACATCGAGCGGCGCCGACGGCCCTGCGGTTCGAGTTCGAAGATCGGTTCTTCGCCCGAGGAGGTCATGGCGGTAACCTACCCTCACAACTCAACGGCCAGCTCCATATCTAGGCCAGCATCTAAGGGATGTACGTAGGTTGCCAGTCGGAGCGTCAGCACTGGATGTGCTCATGCTCTGCCGCAACCTCGACATCCCTTCATTTGTATCCGAGTCCCGATCGGCCCAGGGGCTCCCGCCCCGGGTCGAAGACCCTGCCACCCTGGCAAAGGTCGCCACTCTGTTGGCGGCCGTCAATCAAACCCAGATCCCCGAGGCCTCCCCGCAGCCGGCTGCTGGGTTGGCCGCGGCGTCGTAACCGGACCGCGACGCCGTGGCGGACCCTCGGAGTGAATCTGTCATTGCATCCGGTGGATGCGAGAACCCCCAGTACTTCCTGGACTCCGCCACCGGTGAGATCATCGCGGGCCGCTGCCACGCCACCACCTACTACCGGTGCAAACCGTGCGCTGATCTCCACGTCGGGGACTCCAAGCAGATCATCCGCTCCGGGATCGCCCAATGGATCCAGGCCGGCCACGCCGTCACGTTCGTGACGTTGACCGGCCCCGGCTTCTGGCTCCCCGGCGTGCCTGCAGTCGAGAGGGGGACTCACCGGTTCAGCAAGGCCTACTGGGCACTGATTAGGGGATCCAAGAAACCCTCCAAGGTGGCGCTCGCCAAACTGCGACCGAGGGCCATCTGCGCTCACTGCACCAAGACGGCCCGCATCAAAGCCAAGGCGGCGGGCAAGACCGCCCGCAGCGTCTCGCCGGTGATCCATCCACCCGAAGATCCCCTCGGGGGGATCCCGATCGATCCCGACGCGTTCGACTACCCAGCCGCCGTCTGGTGGAACTGGAACCTCGGGGACCTGTTCCACCGCACCGTCACCTACCTACGGCGCCAACTCGGCGACGACCTCCAATACCTGCGGGTCATCGAGTGGTCACGGCGCGGGATCCCCCACGTCCACCTGCTGTTCAACACCACCATCTCCGACCGCCGGGTCACCCGCCTCATCGAGTCCGTCAACGCCTCGCTCCCAGACCCCAACCAAGGGTGGGGTCCCATTCACGACGTGCAACGGTTCCGCACCGACACTGACCGTGCGGCACGAGAGATCGGGCGACTCACCTCGTATCTCGCCAAGTACCTCGCCAAAGAGACCGGCGGAACCATCACCGCAGCCGCCGCCACCAACCTCACAGCCGGCAGACACTTCGACAACCTCCGTGCCGCCGCATTCCGCGTCGCCAAGACTCACGCCCGAAGCCGCCCCGGCGGGCCATGCCCACACCACTGTGGCGGCATCCTCTACCCCGATCAGACCGGCCGATACCTCACCTGCGACACCTGCAAGACCCGCATCACGAACCGCATCCCCCAATACGGGATCTCTCTCGGGGTGCGCACCCACAAACTCACCAAGAGCCACCGCTGGGCCATCGAGCACCGCCAGAGCACCCGCCAGCCACAGAACTGGATCCCCGTCTGGCATCACAGCCCACGCCGCGGCTGGGAACCCAAACCCCTCACCTACCGCACCATGCGCCGACAACGCCGCCGTCACGTCATCGGACAACAAGCGACCAGACCACCCAGCGGCCAATGGACCCACCTCCGTCGCCGCCCCATCAAACCCCCCATCCAGTCATCCATTGGGTCCGCCCAACCCAACGCACCACCCCCCACACCAACCCCCTGACCGCCAACCGCCCCCCGAGGGCCCGGCCAACCGCGCCCACACCCACCCGAGCAGACACTCCGATGCCGACAACCGCCATTAGAAACCGGACCAAACCCGCCCGGGCACCCCGCAACACACCACACGGCCCCGCCAGGGGCCGTGTCCCTTGACCAAGCGAAGCCAAAATGCACAGAAGCCCCGATTCGCTCTCTCCGGCGGGGCCAGCCGTTCAATCGTCTGGGCTATCGAGGACTGTGCTCGTGGCTCCGTCGGTCCACACCACCGGCCGGACCTGGTCGAGTCGGGGCGCAAGGTTGAACCATGCCCTCCGGTCGTTGGGCAGGGACTGAGCGAACGACGCACCGACGGCTTGGAGGTGGCCATGGATCGTGGTGATCGGGTGTCTGGGCTTGGGTTCCCGGACTCGCGCAATGGTCAGATGCATGAGGCTCTTGTTGATTGCGGGGAGGTAGTCGATCAGCCAGGTGAGATCACCACTGGCCCCTGGTTCCCATTCCGGGGCGAAGTGGGTCGCGAGGAGGTCATCCTGCTTCGGGAGTGACCGGTAAAACGCGATCAGGTTTCGTGAGTGCACCAGGAACGTTTCCAGCCAGGCGTTCTTCTCCGGAATCCCGAGGGAACCCCCTGGAGCGGTCAGTTGGTGATGGGCGAGAGCCCACATGCTGTGCTCGTAGAGCACTGCCTTCGCAAGGTCTCTCAGTTCGTGTGCCTCCGGCGCCTGATCGGCCATTCGGTGCTCCGTTGGTGTTGTCCTCGGGATTCTCGCGGTTAGGGCATTCAGACGGAGCCCACATCTCGATTCAGACTCGACTCGATAACCCTCAGAAACTCCCAACATCGCTATCTGCCGAGGCATCCGAACGGTGTTCTCAGATCGATGTTCGATGCCCTGATT
>JBDROA010000037.1:0-2138 GCA_043810615.1 Actinomycetota bacterium
CAGGATGACGTCGCGGACGTTCTTCTCGGTGGCGGCTTCTAGTTGGTCCACCACGAGGACGTGCTTTTGCCCGGCCAGCGCAGCGGCGACGACCACGGCCAGTTCGGGCACGGTGAGACGGCTGATTTTCCGCTTGACGTCCTCGAACTCGGTAAGGTAGGCAAAATCCTCGTCGAGCTGGTTGCCCCGCTCCCACAGTTGGCGGGCCAGGTCGAGGAGCGCGGCCTTTTTGCTGCCACTGAGGAGCGTGAGCGCGTTCTCCTCCCACCCGGCGATCTGGCCGACGACGTGGCTCTTGCCGGTGCGGGTGTGCCCCTCGACGAGGACGTGCTTGCCTTGTTTGAGAGCCTGACGGATGCGGGCGATGGCCTGGGCGCGGGGGGTGTCCGCCTCCATCAGGCTCCCGGCTGCGGCGGCGGCCGCTGCATCCTCCAGCGCGTCGGCCAGCGCGCCCGCGGACTGGTAGCGGCGGGCGGGGTTCTTGTGGAGCGCCTTCTTGACCACGGCCTGGATGGGCCTGGCGAGGGATTCGAGGGGGCGGTCGGGGAGCTCCTGGTTGATCTGGAGCATCAGCGTGCCGTGGGGGGTGCCGCTATCGAAGGGGCGTTCGCCGGTGAGCATCTCGTAGAGCACGACCCCCAGGGAATAGACGTCGGCCCGGTAGTCGCCCCGCTCCCCGCGGGCCTGTTCAGGCGACATATAGGCCGGAGTACCGAGCAGGTCGCCTTGCCGGGTGAGGGGTTGCAGGCTCGCCTCGTCGTAGTAGGCGGCCAGTCCAAAGTCGAGCAGGTAGGCCCGCCGGTCGGCGGTGATGAGCACGTTGCCCGGCTTGACGTCGTGGTGCACGATGCGGAGCTGGTGGGCGTGATCCAGCGCGTCGGCCACGATGCGCACGATGGCCAGCGTCTCGGCCAGGGGGAGCGGTCCCTTCTCGTCCAGGATGAGGTCGAGGGACCTCCCCTCGATGTACTCCTCGACCAGCGCCAGGAGGCCGGGCTGCTGGATGATCTCGATGACGCCGGGAATGGCGGGGTGGTGAAGCCTGGCCAGCGCCCGCCCCTCCCGCTTCATCCGGCGGGCCCCGTCGGTTTCGAGCAGGTGAGGGTGCAGCGACTT
Organism: Actinomycetota bacterium; assembly: GCA_043810615.1. Lineage (GTDB taxonomy): Bacteria > Actinomycetota > Acidimicrobiia > Spongiisociales > UBA11373 > VGBK01. Next base: position 1,117 of record JBDROA010000037.1, read on the forward strand.
GATGACGACGGCGCGGTGGAGCACGGGGTCGAAGGCGCGGTAGATGGTGGCCGCGCCGCCGGTGCCCAGCAGTCCCTCGACGTGGTGGCGGCCGATGGTCTGCGGGGTGTGAGCGGGCATCTTGGCTCGCCGGGTGCGGGGTCGGGATGGTCTCGCGGCAGTTGGCCGGAATCTGCGGCGGGTGCGGAGGCGACGGATGAGAGGGATGGAGGGGACGGCGATCAGGGCCGCCACGCCCAGGCCGGGAAGCACGTAGGGCGGCAACCGGAGGTCGGGCAGCGTGATCTGAGGCCAGGTGATGGAAGGCAGACGAAAGGCGGGCGTGGGGGTCGGAGTGGGCGGTATGGGCGTGGGGGTGCGGGTCGGCCGGGGCGTGCCGGTCGGTGTGCGCGTTGGCGTCTCGGTTGGTGTACTGGTGGGAGTGCGTGTCGGTGTACCGGTCGGCGTGGGTGTCACCGTCTCGGTCGGTGTAGGGGTGGCTGTGTGTGGAGGCGGAAGTGTGGGAGTGGGCGTAGGAGGTGTGGGTGTGGGAGTCAGCGCGCTCCCTCCATCATCATCTCCACCACCACTGTCTTCACCGGGAGTAGGCGGCGGGGTGGGCTTTTGGGCGTGGGATACCGGCGCAAGGAGGCAAGCGGCGAGGATGCAGGTCGCAAGTATGCAAGTTGCAAGTGTGCAAGCTGCAAGTGTGCGAGTGCGGGTCACGTGGGCCTCCGGGTGAGTGTGCAAGCGGCGAGCAGGATGCAGGATACAAAGAGCAGGAAGGTGGCAAGTGGGCGAGTGGGGCCGCCGCTGACGGGAAGCAGAGGGGGTACGGTCGCTTCGCTTACAGGAGTAGGCGGCGACTCACCGGTGGGTGTGGGAGGCGCTGGCGGTTTGGTAGGCCCTTCGGCAGGCTCAGGACTGGGTGTGGGCGGGGCTGGCGGTTTGGTCGGTACGGGCGTGGCCTGGAGAAAAGGCCCTTCGGCATTGCTCCCCTCGGCTCCGCTCGGGGCAGGCAGGACAGGCGCGGGTAGGCCAGG
>JBDROA010000038.1:0-3746 GCA_043810615.1 Actinomycetota bacterium
GGGGGGGGGCCCTTCATTCCGCCCCCCCCCGGGGGGGGTGGGGCCCCCGCCGCCCCGCGGCGGGGGGGGGCCTCCGCGTCGAAGACCGGACGGGTTCGGGCTGGGTGAAGAACCCCCCTCGCCTCGCAGACTCGGCACTCCCCCCTCAGGAGGGAGAACAGAACGTGGCGCCCGCCGAGCGGTGAGGGCCAACCACACCCAGGCCCACAGCGCGCCTCGCCACCGTCCCACCCCTGCGGAGCACCGGCCCGGTCAACCTGCCCTGCTGACGACGGCGCGACCCTCTCGCACGAGGCGGGCGATGGCCCGGTCCTGGGAGAGTCCCTCTCCGATCCCCACCACCAACTCACCTCCGATAGCCGCCGCGAGCTTCTCCAGGGTTTCCAGGGTCGGTCGAGAGCCTCCACCCTCCGTTCGGGCGATCGCCGACTGCGTTGTGCCCATCCGTTTGGCCAGCTCGGCCTGGGTGAGGCCGGCCTGGGTCCGGAGCCGGAATACCAGTTCCCGCCAGCGGCTGATGCGCGCTTCGTCCTTGAACGCGGCCCGGCCGACCTCGCTCAGCGGCCGTTGCGATGCGAGCTCCTGCCACGTTGTACGCCTGGCCACTTCTCACTCCTCGTCGGCGGCCTGGTGCGCCTCGTCCATGCACCGCCGCATGGCCCTGCGGGCTCGGCGGATCTCATCCCGTTGCCGTCGCTGACTCTTGGAGAACACCGTCAGCAGGACGATCCGCCGCCCCGGGGCAATCCAGTAAGTCATGCGGGTTCGTCTCCCCGACAGGAAGAACCGGAGCTCTCTCAGCGGGCCATCCAGTTGGCGGGTGTGCGGTTCACCCAACAGCGGGCCCATGTCCGCCAGTCGATCGATGTGGAACCGCACCCGGGCTTGATCCCCTTCACTCAGCGAGAGGTACCAGTCTCGAACCTCGGGTTCGAGCTCCACCTCTCTCCTCGACATAGCATACACGCTATACCGCGACGCTCCGGGCTGGAAGCCCCTCGGCGGACCGCGCTGACGGCATCACAGCAGCAAGGGGGCTTCGTCTCCCCCCCGGCGGACGTGGGGGAGACACGAAGGTCCCCACGCCCGAGCGGTGAGGGCCAACCCCAGCCGAACCGCCAACGCGTCTCGTCACCGTCGCGCCCTCTTGCCCTCCCCCGAACCCCCTCCCGTCCGAAGCGGCCGGGAGGGGGAATGAGACGACCCCTTCCCGGCTAACTTCCCCGCCAGGAGGCCACATGAACAGCAGGGAAGCCACCTTCGCCGGCAGTGAGGGCCGGGTCTTCTACCGGGCCTGGGAGCCGGCCACACCCCCCCACCGGATCGTCATCGTCGTGCACGGGTACGCCGAGCACTCCGCCCGCTACACCCACGTGGCGGAGGTCCTGGTGGCGGCGGGATCGGCCGTGTACGCCGAGGACCACCTCGGCCACGGGCAGAGCGACGGGGAGCGGGCCCTGATCGCCGACTTCGAGCACATCGTGGACGACCTCGCCACGCTGGCCGGCATCGCCGCCGCCGAGCACCCCGGACTGCCCGTCATCTTCGCCGGGCACTCCATGGGGGGCCTGCTCGCCTCGCGCTACGCCCAACGCCATCCCGAGAAGGTGGCGGGCCTGATCCTGATGGGGGCCGTCATCGGCGACTGGACGTGGGCCCGCGAGGCCCTCGATAAGCCCGCTATGCCCGACCCGCCCACCGACTGGTCGGGGATGAGCCGCGACCCCGAGACCGTGCGGCAGTACAGCACCGACCCCCTGGTCTACCGGGACCGCTACAAGCGGCCCCTGCTCGAAGCCGAGGTGGTGGCCCTGGACCGCTTCAACGCCGACATCGGCCGCCTCAGCATGCCGGTGCTGTTCCTGCACGGGCACGCCGACCCGTTCGTCTGGTACCGCACCTCGCTGGAGGCGGCCTGCCGCTTCCCCACCCCCGACCTCGCCGTCCGGGTGTTCCCCGGGGCGCGCCACGAACTGGTCAACGAAACCAACCGCGCCGAGGTGCTGGGCGAGATCGTGCGCTTCGTCTCGCGCCTGGCCCCGGCCCGCAGGTAGCCCCTCACCCCGTCGGCAGGAACCGCCGCAGTTCGCGCCGGGCGATGGAGCGCTTGTGCACCTCGTCGGGGCCGTCGGCGATCTGCAGCGACCGGGCGTGGGCGTACAGGGCGGCCACCGGGAAATCCCCCGCCACCCCGGCGCCTCCCAGGGTCTGGATGGCACGGTCGACGACCCACACCGCCATGCGGGGCACGGCCACCTTGATGGCCCCCACCTCGATGCGGGCCGCCTTCGCCCCATGGGTGTCCACCAGCCAGGCGGTCTTCAGCACCATGAGACGGGCCTCCTCGATGCGAATGCGGGCCTCGGCCACCCAGTCCTGGATCACCCCCTGCTCGCCCAGGGCCCGGCCGAAGGCCACCCGCTCCACCGCCCGGCGGCACATGACGTCGAAAGCCCGTTCCGCCATGCCGACGAGGCGCATGCAGTGGTGGATGCGCCCCGGGCCCAGGCGGGCCTGGGCGATGGCGAAGCCCCCGCCCTCCTCGCCGAGCAGGTTGGTGCGGGGCACCCGAGCGCCGGCGAAGTCCACGATGCCGTGGCCGCCCCGCTCGTGGAAGCCGAAGATGCTGCTGCCCCCCACCAACTGCACCCCGGGGGTGTCGAGGGGGACGAGCACCATGCTCTGGCGGTGGTACCGGTCGGCGCTGGGGTTGGTGACCCCCATCACCACGGCGATGCGGCAGCGGGGGTCCAGCGCCCCGGTGGACCACCACTTGCGCCCGGTGACCACGTAATCGCCGCCGTCGGTCTCGATGCGGCAGCGGATGTTGGTGGCGTCGGAGGAGGCGACGTCGGGTTCGGTCATCGAGAAGCAGGAGCGGATCTCCCCCTCGAGCAGTGGCACCAGCCAGCGCTCCTGCTGCTCGGGCGTGCCGAAGTGGGCCAGGATCTCCATGTTCCCGGTGTCGGGGGCGGAGCAGTTCAACACCTCGGGAGCCAGCCAGGGGCTGCGGCCGGTGACCTCGGCCAGCGGGGCGTATTCCAGCAGCGACAGGCCCGCCCCCCACTGCTCCCCCGGCAGGAACAGGTTCCACAGGCCCAGGCGGCGCGCCTCGGCCTTCAACTCCTCGACGATCGGAGGATGGAAGTAGGGGTCGCCGGCCGCCCGCATCTGCTCCTCGTACACCGGTTCGGCCGGGTAGATGTGGGAGTCCATGAAGGCGAGCAAGCGCCCTCGCCACTCCTCCATGCGCGGGGTATAACCGAAGTCCACGAGCCTGCCTCCTCGTCGCCGGTGAGGCGAGTCTACGGGCCCTCCTTCTCCCGTCCCTCCCCCTCTCAACGGGAAGGTGGCGACGAGTCCTCGAGGAGCCGGAGGGGGTCCGTCAACCACACCAAACCCGTCGAGGCTGAGTGAAGGACCCCCCTCGCCCCACAGACTCGGCACTCCCCGTTCCCGTTCCTCCCCCTCAGGGGGAGGTGGCGACGAGTCCTCGAGGAGCCGGAGAGGGTCCGTCAACCACACCAAACCCGTCGAGGCTGAGTGAAGGCCCCCCCTCGCCTCGCAGACACGGCCCACCCCCCAGGGGGGAGTGCCGGGTCTGCGAGGCGAGTGGGGTCCTTCACCCAGCCCGAACCCGTCCGGTCTTGGAGACGGACCCCCGCCGGCTCCACGAGGACTCGTCGCCACCTCCCCCAGAAGGGGCGGGAGGGGAACGGGGAGTGCCGAGTCGTCGAGGCGAGTGC
>JBDROA010000039.1:0-2079 GCA_043810615.1 Actinomycetota bacterium
GGGAGCCGGAGGCGGCGCTCTTCTCGTACCGTACCTCGCCCCCGGTCTCGACCACGTCCACGATCGCCATGATGGTGCAGTCGACGGGCCGCCCGTCCGTCATGACCGTCTGGCGGGCGGAGGAGCCCTGCGCGACCAGGACCACCTCGCCCGGGCCGGCCCCCACCGCATCGAAGGCGACCAGGAAGGAGCCCTGGCCGCCCCCGGACAGATCCACGTCCTCGACGACCAGGAACTTGGCGCCGCCCAGCTTGGGATCCTTGTGGGTCGCGACGACCGTGCCGACGACTATTGCGAGCCGCACTTCCGCCCTACTCCTCGATCACGCCGCCGAGCGGCAGCTCTTCTTGGACATTGGTGTGCGGCCTGGGGATCACGTGGACGGTGACGAGTTCGCCGATCTTGCTGGCGGCAGCCGCGCCGGCGTCGGTGGCGGCCTTGACCGCCGCGACGTCTCCCCTGACGATCGCGGTGACGAATCCGCCGCCGATCTTCTCGTAGCCCACGAGCCTGACGTTCGCGGCCTTGACCATGGCGTCGCTCGCCTCAACCATGGCCACGAAGCCACGCGTCTCGATCATTCCGAGAGCTTCCTTCACCCCAATCCTCCGGGATGGATGGTGCCGGGCGCACCCCACCGGGCCGCCGCGTTCCTCGAGCGTACCGGACGCACGCTACCACCGGTAAAATAGTGTGTCAATGAGGTTTGCGGGGTGCCGGCGGCGGGAAGGTTTTTGGGAATGTTCCCCGCCATTTGCCGCGTGCCCGACCGAGGGAGACCTACAACACGGAGAGCGTAAGTACGACAGCGGGCAAATCCCGGACAGCGCAGGGAACATTTCCGGGATTCGCCGATACAACCGCCGTGCCCGGCGCAAGATCGCCGGCCCGGTTCCCGACCCCGCCGGAGATCTCGCCTCGCAAGCGGCTGCCATCAATGAAATAACGGAATCAGTGCGGCGGCGGCCCGCCAGGGGGGCGGGGCGGCGGGCCTGGCCTGCGGGATACGGAGGGCCACAGTGCCCGGGCATATTGAGCGTCTGCGTCCCGGCCACCGGGCATTTTGCCCCAGGGACCCGCCGGCCGGCAGGGCGCCCTAGGCGCCGGCCAGGGCCCTGAAGAGGTTCTCGTGGGCGGCGGTGAACCGGCAGCCCCGGCGCCCCATGACAACCCTCGCGGTGGCGATGGCCTGCTCGACCGCGTAGGGCTCCGGGCCGGAGCCCCAGGCGAAGCTGGGCAAAAGCTGGGGCGGAAAGCCGGTCCCGAACACGTTGCAGGAGAACCCCACGCAGCTGCCGGTGTTGAAGAGCGTGCCGATGGCGCTCTTGCTGTGCTCCCCCATGAGCAGCCCCACGAAGCGCTGCCCGGTGTCCCGCGGTCCACCGCCAAGGTCCACCCTCACCGGCCCGTAGTTGTTCTTCAGGTCGCTGCAGGTGGTGCCCGCCCCGAGGTTGGTCCAGCTCCCGAGCACGGCATGGCCGAGGAAACCGTCGTGCTGCTTGTTGGAGAAATCGCAGAGGAGGCTCTCGGCGACCTCGCCGGCTACCTTGCAGACCGCCCCGACGGAGGTCTCCGGTCCCAGACGCGCACCGGCCTTGACCACCGACCCGGGCCCCACGTAGAGAGGTCCCTCCAGGAAGGCGTGCGGCATCACCCTGACGGAGCGGTCCAGGACGACCGGGCCGGCGGTCGCGTCAAGGACCGACCCGGGCTCCAGGCGCACCCCTTCGGCCAGCCAGATGCGCGCCGCGCCGAGCAGGTGGATCCCCGGCCGGGTCGGTCCGGCAGCCGCCGGCCCGAACCGGCTCCGGCCCAGCCACGGCGCCGGCGACGGCCCTGACGAGTCGCAGGACTGGATGCCGAAGAGGTCGCGTACGACCGGTGCGCCCGGGGCGACGACCTTGTCCACGTCGGCGGCGAGGGCCGGACCCAGGGCGGGCGCCAGCTCCCAGATCCAATTCAGGATCACGGGCGCCCCCGCTCCCGGGGCCTCGAGCACCCCCCTGAGGCCCGCCAGGCGGTCGCCGCCGCCGGCCGGTGCGAGCAGCCCCTCGCGGTCGGCGGCGGGGCCGGCGGCCG
>JBDROA010000040.1:0-10622 GCA_043810615.1 Actinomycetota bacterium
CACTCGAGGTTCCAATGCAAGCATGATGGGCACCTCCACCGGGTCGTCGTTGTGTGCTTCCACCCGGGATCATCCCCGGGCACCAACGACGACCGGTGGAAATCACCTATTGGCGCGCGCTCTAGTGCCAGTTCGCTCCACGCACGCGCCCGGCGGTGCCGCCCGCAGCAGCACGGGGAGAGCGCTTCGGATCCGCTCATCACCATCGCGGGCGGAGCCGGCTTCGGCCGGGCACGGTTCGGTCCCTCGCCGCGACCTCCGCCGTTCTGGGCCCCCCCGACGCCTGTCGGGGGGGCCATTCTGTGGCCTGCTGAGGTATGCTCCGATTGTCCCCCTGCGAGCGCGACCGGTGCATGTTCGATTTGCCCGGCAGTGCCCCGCCGAGAACGGAGGCTCTTCAGATGACCAGGCGCGTCCTCCCTGCTGAGGCCAGAGAAGGTATGCGGGAGCGGCTTGAGGACCTGGAATCCAGTCAGATCCCCGAGCGCGAAAAGGAATCGGCGGCAGGGGACGTCAGCGCGTTCGCGCTGCTGCAGGTGCTGTGCCGGGAGCGCGACCGACTACTGGACGCTCTCCGGGCAGAGGCTGAAGAGGGGACCTGGGATCCGCGCCGCATCGAGGTCGGCGACGCAGTGACCGTGCGCGAGGTGGACTGTGACGAAGACGAGCACTTCCTCCTGGTCCCTGCCGGGATCGGGTCTCGGGCAGAGGATGGATGGGTCTCAGAACTGTCTCCCCTGGGGGCCGCACTCGTGGGAGCGGCCCGGGGTGAGACCATCAAGGTGGCCGCCCCGGCCGGGGTCCGCCGCTACCTGGTGGTCGACTTCAGGGCAGCCTGAGGACCGACCCTTCACCACTACTCGCCACGCTCCGTTGCTGCCACATCTCGACGGGGGGCATTCGCAGACGTCTGCCCAGGCAGTAGCGGCGTCAGCGACCCCTCGGGACCCGTGCACGTATCTTCCCGCGCTCGTGTTCAGGATCAGGGTGGCCGCGTAGGGACCGGGCAGGCTGAGCGCCGGCGGGCCAGAGGCCGCGAGCCCTTCTATCCGTCCTGGGTCGGCAGGTCACGTCCTGGCCGGTCTCGCAGATGTCGGCGACGCCACCGCCGCCGTGCTCCAGGGGCCCCAGGGGGAGGAGGGCCGGCCCCCCCCGGGCTCCTCGGGTCCCCCCCGGAGGGGAGGGCACACCGGGCCCGGGCCGGGCAGGGGTTCAGGGAGTAATCGAGGCGAAGACCCCGACGATGATCGCAACGGTGTCGGGTGAGAGCGGCCCTGCCAAGGAGGGAGCGAAGACGCTGGCATACGCCCCCTCCGATTTGGTGACGGCAAGCAGCGACTCAGCACCGTTGATCTCGGCGGTGCCGTACAGGATCTCCCGGCCGCTGTCGGAGGTGAGAGTCTCCGCCGCCGCGTCGCTCACGCCCAGCGAGGCAACCATGATGCCCCAGGCAACCTGCAGCGAGCCGGCCTCGGCGAACAGCGGACCGTAGATGTACTCCGACGCGGCGGCGTCGCGCAGCGACACGTTGGCCGTCTGCGGGATGGCCAACTCGAGGCTCCCCGAGAACCCCGCTCCGTAGTTGGTCCAGTCCGCCGGGTGATCGACCGTGGCCCCACTGGCGAAGGTGGCGTGGGCGAGTTCAGCCTCGGCGGGTTGGCTGGTGGTCGTGTCTTCGACCCCGGCCGTGGTAGTGGTTGCCTGGGTGTCGGCCGGGCCGGCGCCGTCGCCGTCACCGCCGCAGGCCACCAGGCCGAGGGCAATCACCAGGAGAGCGATCCCAAGCCGCGTTCTCGCAATCATCGGGCACCTACCTTTCTGCCCGCAGACGGGCAGCCACGATGTTCGGCTGCCGCCACCGGTGCCAGGATAGGGGACGGTCGGGGCAGGCAGTTCACGGGGTCCCAGGGTGGCGAGTCGCCGTCGCGGGCGGCGTCGGGGAGGTGCGACTGCGACCCCGCGGCCCGGACAGCAGCAGCCGGCCGCTGGTATCCCTCGGGAACCTGCCATCCTCGTGCGGCCCGTCACTCAGACTCGGCGCTCGTCACTCAGTTGGGGGACCGGTCCATGCCGGCACGTCCCGGGCGGTGAGCAGTAGAGCCCCTCGGGGCCCCCTGACCTCCCCAGCGTCGGGGGAGCCGCCGACTGGCGGGAATCGGGCCCTCCGGTGGCTTCACCGGCTAGCTTGGTGGGGTTTTCCCCAGCATGACCACCACCCGATCCTTCACCTACGTGAAGCCGGGGAGCCTCCCGGAGGCCCTGGCCCTGCTCGCCGAGCACGGGCGCGCGGCGGCGGCCCTGGCGGGGGGCACCGACCTGGTCTCCTGGATGCGCGACGACCTGGTGGCCCCCGAGGTGGTGGTGGACCTCAAGGGCATCCCCGGCCTGAGCGGCATCGCCCTCGTTGACGGCACCCTGCGCTTCGGGGCCCTGGCCACTTTCAGCGACCTCCTCGCCTCGCCGGTGGTCGCCGCCACGATGCCGGCGCTCGCCGAGATGGCCGGGACGGTGGCCTCGGTGGGGATCCGTAACCGGGCCACGGTGGTGGGCAACCTCTGCTCGGCGGTCCCCAGCAACGACGCCGGACCGGTGCTGCTCGCTACGGAGGCGAGCCTCCAGGTCTCCGACCCCGTCGGCGAGCGCACCATCCCCCTGGGCGAGTGGTTCCAGGGACCGCGGCGCACCGCCCTGAGCCACGGCGAACTGGTCACCGGCCTCTCGGTCCCGCTCCCGGACAAGCACGGCGGCTGCTACCTGAAGCTGGGGCGCTACCGCGGCGAGGACCTGGCCCAGGCGAGCGTGGCAGTGCTGGCCGTCCCCGGGGACCGTTACCGCATCGCCTTCGGAGCGGTGGCCCCGGCCACCTTCCGGGCCACCGCCATCGAACAGTACCTGCAGGGCCGGGCCCTCGACGACGCCACCCTGGCCGGCGCCGCCGACCTGGTGGCCGGGCAGGTCTCCCCCATCACCGACCTGCGCGCCTCCGCCGACTACCGGATCCACATGTGCCGGGTGATGCTGGTCCGGGCCCTGCGGGCCGCGGCAGGGCGCCTCGCCGGCGACGGCCCGCCGTACGGGACGAGGCTCCTCTGATGGGCCACCGGGTCGCGCTCCGGGTGAACGGGGAACGCTGGGACCTGGACCTCGACCCGGCCGAGACCCTCCTCGAGGTGTTGCGCGGCCGGGTGGGGGTGAAGAGCCCCAAGGTGGGCTGCGAGCGGGGCAACTGCGGGTCGTGCACCGTGCTCCTCGACGGGCACACCGTGCGCTCCTGCCTGGTACTCGGAGTGGAGGCCGACGGGACGGAGATCACCACGCTTGAGGGCATCGGCGCCGAAGGCCTGGCCCCGGTGCAGCGCGCCTTCCTGGAGCACAACGCCTTCCAGTGCGGCTTCTGCGCCCCCGGCATCGTGCTCTCGGCGGTGGAGTTGCTGGCGGAACACCCCCGCCCCACCCGCCATCAGGTGCAGGAGGCCCTGGCAGGGAACCTCTGCCGCTGCACCGGCTACGAGCCGATCATTCAGGCGGTGCTGACCGCCGGGGAGGACTCGTGAGCGGGACAGTGGGTCGGGCCGACCGGGCCAACGCCATGGAAGACCTGCACCACGTGGGCCGCTCCGAGGTGCGAGTGGACGGCCTCGACAAGGTCACCGGGGCCGCCGTCTTCGTGGACGACCTGGACTTCGGGCCCGACCTGCTCCACGCCGCCATCGTGGAGAGTCCCTACGCCCACGCCCGCATCGTGCGCATCGACGCCACGGCGGCCGAGGCGGTGCCCGGGGTGGTGCGGGTGGTGACCGGAGCCGACTTCCCCTTCACCTTCGGCCTCTACATGCAGGACCGCGAGGTCTTCGCCCGGGAGGTGGTGCGCTTCGTGGGCGAGCAGGTGGCTGCGGTCGTCGCCCGCGACCCCTGCACCGCCCGCAAGGCGGCCTGCCTGGTGCGGGTGGAGTACCAGGAACTGCCCGCCGTGTTCGACCCCATGGAGGCCCTGGCCGCCGACTCTCCCCTCCTCCACCCCGGCCTGGGCAACTACCCACACGTCCCCTGGTTCTTCCCCGAGCCGGGGACCAACGTGGCCCACCGTCGTCGCACCCTCCGCGGCGACCTGGAGGCCGGCTTCGCCGCGGCCGACGTCGTGCTGGAGGACACTTACCGGGTGCCCCGCTACGCCCACTGCGCCCTCGAACCCCACGTGGTGGTGGCCCGCCAGGACCACGCCGGTCGGCTCACGGTGTGGGCCGCCTCGCAGTCGCCCTACACCCAGCGCCACGTCTTCGCCCAGGCCCTGGAGCCGCTGGGCCTCTCCCATCAGGACATCCGGGTGGTCACCCCCTACGTGGGTGGGGGCTTCGGGGGCAAAGCCGGGGTGAGCATGGAGATCCTCGGGGCGGTGCTGGCCACTGCGGTGCGGGGCCACCCGGTCAAGCTGCGCTGGAGCCGGGAGCAGGAGTTCTACAACACCTACCAGCGCCAGGGCCTGGTGGCCCGCCTCAAAGTGGGGGCCCGGAACGACGGGACGATCACGGCCCTGGAGCACCGTCTGTTCTGGGACGCCGGGGCCTACGCGGAGTACGGGGCCAACGTGGTCAATGCCGCCGGCCTCTCCGCCACCGGCCCCTATCGCATCCCCGCCGTCTCGCTGGAGTCGGTGTGCGTCTACACCAACCTGCCCCCCGGCGGGCCTTACCGGGGATTCGGCTACTCGGAGTTCATGTTCGGAGTCGAGTCCCACATGACCCGCCTCGCCCGGGCGCTGGGGATGGACCCGGTGGAGTTCCGCCGCCGCAACGCCATCGTCGAGGGTGACCTGCTCCCCTACGGCGACCACATGAACCCCTCCGGCCTCCACGAGGCCATCGACCGGGTGGCCGAGGCCATCGCGTGGGGGAAGGAGGAGGCCCCGCAGGAACCGGGCCGCAAGGTGGGCAAGGGCTTGGCCCTGTTCTGGAAGGCGCCGGCCATGCCGCCCAACGCCTCGTCGGCCTCGTTCCTCAAATTCAACGAGGACGGCAGCGTCAATGTCACCGTCTCGGGCATGGAGTTGGGCCAGGGCTACCTGACGGTGATGGCCCAGGTGGTGGCCGAGGTGCTCGCCGTGCCGCCCGACAAGGTGCGGGTGGAGACCCCCGACACCGACCGCAATCCCTACGAGTGGCAAACGGTGGCCAGCCACGTCACCTGGTCCTGCGGCAACGCGGTCCGGGCGGCGGCGCTAGAGGCCCGAGAGAAGATCTTCCAGGTGGTGCACGCCGCCCACGGCCTGGAGGAAGGGTCGTTGTACCTGGAGGACGAGTGCGTCCGCTGCGACACCGACCCCGACTTCTCCCTGCCGCTGCGCGACTTCGTGATCAACGGCATCGAGACCCCCGATGGCACCTACCGCGGCGGGCCCATCGTGGGGAGCGGCACCTTCATGCCCGAGTTCTCCTCGGCCCGCAGCGACCCCGAGACCGGGCAGGGGGGCCATCCCAACGTGCACTACACGGTGGGCGCCGCCGGCATCGTGCTCGAAGTGGACCCCGAGACCGGGAAGATGCAGGTGCGCCGGGCGGCGCTGGCTGTGGACGTAGGCAAGGCGCTCAACCCCTCGCTCATCGAGGGGCAGGTGACCGGCGGCCTGCTCCAGGGCCTGGCCACCGTGCTCTACGAGGACATGCGCTTCGATGAGTCGGGCCGCATGCTCAACCCCAACTTCACCGACTACAAGATCCCCACCGCCCACGACATTCCCGACGAGGTCGTGCCGATCATCGTCGAGGTGCCCCAACCCGACGGCCCCTTCGGGGCCCGGGGCATGGGGGAGCACACCATGATCGCCGCCGCCCCTATTGTGGCCGACGCCGTGGAGGCCGCGGTCGGCATCCGTTTCACTGCAATGCCCATCACCGCCGAGCGGGTGGCGCTGGCCGTCGCCCGAAGGGAGGAACCCACCATATGGGCGTCGACCTAGAGAAGATCCTGCGCCCCATCGACCATCCCCTCGCGCCCTACCCGCCCAAGTTCATGACGGTGGCCAGCGGCGAGACCCTGGTGATCCGCCAGGTGGAACGCGACGAGATCCCCACGCTCCTGCTCCACGTCGAGCCCCTGCTCCACGTGGAGCGGGACTTCTACGACGTCGTGGCCGCCCGGGTGTACGCCGAACTGCTCGCCTACTACCGCCACCGCATGCAGGACGAGTATGTGCTCGTCGGCCAGATCAACGGTGAGCTGACGGCCATCGTCAACGGGCGCACAGTGAACCCGGGCCTGGGCATGTCGCTGCACACCCTGGCGCTGCGCCGGGGGCTGCGCATCGGGGCCCACTGCTTTGCCGCCAAGATGGAGTACCACATCGACATCCTGGGGCAGGACGAGGTGCTCATCGTGGCCGAGTCGCCCATCGGGTTCCGCCGCTGGATGATCGAGTACCAGCTGGAGAAACGCTTCGAGGTGTCCCACGAACTGGGCGGGGTGCCGTCTTACGCCCTCACCCGGGACCTGTTCGACCGGGCCCGGTGCAGCCTGGTGGTGGGGAGACGGCCGGTGCCGCCCGAACTGCTGGCCAAGGCGCAGGCGGCGATCCTGCCGCCCACCGACCCGCCCCGGCCGCCGGCCGACCTGCTGGCGGCCACCCGGGCCATGTACGACTCCACCGGCACGGCGCTGCTCCTGCAGCGCGGCCGCCAGGAACTGGAGGGCGGTCATGCGTGAGGTCTACGTGGCCGGCATCGGCATCACCAGCTTCGGCCGCCTGGAGTACCCGCTCGCCGAGATCGCCGCTTACCCGGCGATGGGGGCCCTACGCGACGCCGGGCTCAAGCAGGTGGACCAGGTGTACGTGGCCAACATGGGCAGCGCCCGCATCAACAACCAGACCGCCCTGGGCTCGGCGGTGGTCGACACCCTGGGCCTCACCCCGGCGGGGGCGGAGCGCATCGAGAACGGGCCGGCCTCGGGGGCCTCGGCGGTGAAGCAGGGGTTCCTGGGAGTGGCCTCGGGGATGTACGAGGCGGTGCTGGTCACCGGCGCCGAGCGGATGCGCGAGGTGAACAACCTCGAGGCCACCGACTTCGTCGCCACCATGACCCACCCCCTGGCCGAGTACATCTACGGGGTGACCCTGCCGGCCCACGCCGCCATGTTCACTCGCCTCTACATGCAGAAGTACGGGGTCACGGAGCGACACCTGGCGATGGTGGCGGTGAAGAACCACGCCAACGCCATGCACAACCGCTTCGCCCACCTGCACCAGCCGATCACCGTGGCGGGGATCCTCGATTCACCCGAGGCCTTCACCAACAACCCCTACGTGGCCGAGCCGTTGCGGTTCTTCGACTGCTGCCCCGTCTCCGACGGCGGAGCGGCGGTGATCCTGGCCGGCAAGGAGAAGATGGCGGAACTGGGCAAGCCCCTGGTCCGCCTCGCCGGCCTCGGCCACGCCACGGACACCCTGGCCGTATTCGAACGGACCGACCCCACCGACCTGCTGGCGGTGCGGCGCAGCGCCGCCGCCGCTTTCGCCATGGCCGGCCTGGAGCCATCGGACGTGAGCGTGGCGGAGCTGCACGACGCCTTCACCATCCTGGAGATCGCCCAGAGCGAGGAAGCCGGCTTCTTCCCCAAGGGGGAGGGGCACCTCGCCCTCGAGAAGGGGGTCACCGTCCTCGGGGGGGCCCTGCCCATCAACCCCTCCGGGGGCCTGAAGGGCAAGGGCCACCCGGTGGGGGCCACCGGCATCGGCCAGGTCCACGAGATCGTCACCCAGTTGCGGGGCAACGCCGGGGAGCGGCAGGTGGCGGGGGCCCAGGTCGGCTTCACCTGCAACTTCGGGGGGTTCGGCAACAACGTCATCAGCATGGTGTTCGTGAGGGAGGACTGATGGAGCGCCAGATCCACGCCTACCGCTGCCGCAAGTGCGGTGCCCTCCACTACCCCTTCCGCATGGTGTGCCGGGAGTGCGGGGAGAATGGGCCGCACGAGTTCGACCCGGTTCCACTCCCCAGGGAGGGCACCCTGCTCACCTTCACCTTCGTGCACAACCTGCCTGCCGAGTACGAGGTGGCCCGCCTCGCACTGGGCGTGGTGGAGTTGTCCAACGGGCTGCGCATGCTGGGCCAGCTCGACGTCGCCGAGCCGACGCTGGGCATGAAGGTGGTCGGCAAGGTGGAAGTGGTGCGCCGGGAGGCCTACTCCTCGCGCTACGGAATGGTGTTCCGGGCCGCCTGAGCAGCGTTCCGGGGAGATGCGGCGCCGGGCCTGCCGCAGGCTTGCGGCCGGTCCGGCCTGATGGAGAGGTGTCACGATGGCCATCGAGGTACGCAAGGTGGTGCTGGAGAGCGTCAACGACGCCTCCGGCCTGGCCGCCCTCATCGACCAGGGGACGTTCGCTGCCGACGAAGTGATCGCCGTGGTCGGCAAGACCGAGGGCAACGGCGGGGTGAACGACTTCACCCGCCTCCTCGCCGACGGCGCCTTTCGCAAGGTGCTCATGGACAAGGGCACCCGGACGACAGCCGACGTTGCCCAGATCCCCATGGTCTGGTCGGGAGGCACCGACGGCATCCTCTGCCCCCACGCCACCGTGTTCGCCCGCACCGCGGAGACCGGGGGTAGCGAGCCGCGCCTGGCCGTGGGCTTCGCCATGAGCGAGCCCATCCTGCCCGAGGAGATCGGCCGGCCCCCCATGGTGGCGAAGGTGGCCGAAGGAGTGCGCCGAGCCATGGCCGAGGCCGGGATCACCGACCCCGCCGACGTCCACTACGTGCAGACCAAGACCCCGCTGCTCACCATGGAGACCATCAACGACGCCCGCAGCCGGGGCCATGACGTGTGGACCGACCAGCCGCTGGAGTCGATGAACCTCTCCAACGGGACCACGGCGCTCGGCATCGCCGTCGCCCTGGGAGAGATCCCCATGCCGCCGGACGAGGCCATCGGCAAGGACACCTCGCTCTACTCCTCGGTGGCCTCGTGCTCGTCGGGGGTGGAGTTGGACCGGGCGCAGATCGTGCTCGTGGGCAACACGCGCGGCGCCGGGGGCCGCTACCGCATCGGGCACTCGGTGATGCGCGACGCCCTCGACTTCGATGGGGTCTACGAGGCGATCCGCTCCGCGGGCCTGGACTTGCCGGAGCGGCCCGTGGCCACCGACCTCGGAGGGCGTCTGGTCAACGTGTTCCTCAAGTGCGAGGCCGACCCGACCTCGCGGCTGCGGGGCCGGCGCCAGGTGTCACTCGACGACTCCGACGTGCACCACCACCGCCACATCAAGGCCGCCGTGGGCGGCGTGGTGGCGGCAGCGGTGGGCGACGCGGCGATCTTCGTGTCGGTGGCCGCCATGCATCAGGGCCCGGCCGGCGGCGGTCCGGTGGCCGCCATCGTGGACTTCGGCGCTGAGCCGTGATCTCCGCCGCCACCGCCAGGGTCACCGTGGTGCCGGTGGCGGCCAGCGACGCCCTGCGCCCCTCGTTGGCGGGCGTTCCGCGGGCGGGAACGGTGCTGGGGGCCGGGGAACGGACCGCCTGGGCCCGGCTGGGGAACGAGGTTCTGGTGATACAGGCGGCGGGTGGAGTGCGCATGCCCAACGGCGTGGAACTCCCCTCGTCGGCGGCGTCACTGCTCGGCAGCCTGTCGGGTGACGAGGCCTTCTTCGTGGAGGAGTACGGCCTGGGCCTGGGCGACTGGAGCCTGCGGGTCGGGAACTGGTGGGAGCCGCGCCCGGTCCTGCCCCGAGCCGACCGGGCAGCGCTGCGGGAGGAAGTCGCGGCCGTCCGGGACGGATTCGCCCCGGTGGACGACCAGGGCCTGGGAGCGGCCCTCGCCGACGGTGACCCTCAGGCCGTCACGGCGGTGGGGCAGTGTCTCATCGGCAACGGCCCCGGCCTCACCCCGCTGGGTGACGACGTGCTCGCCGGGGCGCTGGCCGCGGCGCTGCTGCTCGGGAAGGCGGTGGGGAGTCGCCGCCTCTACCGGGTGGTGGCCGGGGTGGCGCCTCCGTTGTGCGCCCTCGCCCGGGACCGGACCACCGCCCTGGCCGCCACCCTGCTGCGCCACGCCTGCCGCGGCGAGGTGGACGACGCCTCGGCGGCGCTGCTGCGGGCCCTCTGCGGCCGGGGCGACCCCGGGACGGCCCTCGACCGCGTGCTGGCCGTGGGCCACTCCAGCGGGACGGGCCTGGCCACCGGCATACTGGCGGCCGCCGCTTGCGCCGGAGGAGCGCCGTGATCGACCGCGTGGAAGTCCAACAGGGCCGCTACTTCGATTCGGTGCGCCTCATGCTGGCCAGCGCCGCCGCCGAGGCCGCCCCGGGAGTGGAGCGGGCCCTGGTGGCCATGGCCACCGACCTCAACCGCTCCCTGCTCGAAGGCCTGGGATTTGCCGCGCCCGAGGGCATCGGCCCCGATGACCTGATCGTGGCCGTCCGGGCGTCTGATGAACCATCGGCCGCGACGGCAGTCGCCGCCGCGGAAGCCGCCCTGGCCGCCGCCCCGGACGCGACCGGCGGGCTCTTCGAGCCTCCCCCGCCGCGGCGGGTGGGGTCTACGACGGGAGCCACCCTGGCCCTCATCTCGGTCCCCGGCGTCCACGCCTTCGTCGAAGCCATGGACGCCCTGCGCGCCGGGATGTCGGTGATGGTG
>JBDROA010000041.1:0-2783 GCA_043810615.1 Actinomycetota bacterium
ATCCGCCGCTTTGTGCACGTCGGCCCCGGGGACGTAACCGCCGGGCTGGCCCGGAGGTCGGTAGAGGGGGCAGAGACCCTTGTGGTGTCCCGCCTCGACGAGGTGGACGCCGTGGCGGCGGCGCTCGGCGCCTCCGCCTGAGCCGCCGACGCAGGAGGAAACCATGCCGGCCCCCTTGATCACCGGTTGGGGGAAGTGCCTGCCTCCGGCGGTGCTGTCCAACGCCGACCTGGAGACCCTCACCGACACCAGCGACGAGTGGATCGTTACCCGGACCGGCATCAAGGAGCGGCGCATCAGCCACGCCGAGACCTCGGATCTGGCGGCGGTGGCCGGCCGCCGTGCCCTGGCCGCTGCCGGCCTGGGCCCGGACGACATCGACCTGCTCATCGTGGCCACCTGCACCCCGGATCGCCTCGTGCCTGCCGCCGCCGCCCTGGCGCAGCAGAAGATCGGGGCCACCCGGGCCGGGGCAATGGACCTCAATGCCGCCTGCTCCGGGTTCCTCTACGGACTGGCGGTGGCCGACCAGATGGTGCGGTCCGGGTCGATGCGGCGGGTGCTGCTGATCGGGGCGGAGAAACTGCACTTCTTCGTGGATTTCACCGATCGAGCCACCAGCGTGCTGTTCGGCGACGGCGCCGGGGCGGTGGTGGTCGAGGCAGCGGAGGAGGACGGCGGCCTGCTCGCTTTCGAACTGGGCGCCGACGGGACGGCCGCCGAGATCCTCTGCCTGCCGGGCAGCGGCACCGAGGGGGACCCCGGCGCGGCGCGCCGTACCCGGGTGCAGATGGAGGGCCCCACGGTGTTTCGCCGGGCCGTCGAGGCGATGGGCGACGCCTCGCTCCGGGTGCTGGAGAAGGCCGGGCTCACCCTGGACGAGGTGGACCTGCTCATCCCGCACCAGGCCAACCTTCGCATCATCGAGGCCACCGCTCGCCGTCTGGGCCTCGACGCCGCCGAGGTGATGGTGAACGTCGCCGGCTACGGCAACACCTCGGCGGCCTCCATCCCCATCGCCCTCGCCGAGGCCCTGGAGCAGGGGCGGGTCCCGCCTGGGGGCTTGGTGGTCTTCGCTGCTTTCGGGGGCGGGCTCACCTGGGCGGCAGCGGCCTATCGCTGGGGCTCCCGAGTGGTCCCGCGGGGGACCTCGGACGCCGCCCTGGCACCGGGCGAGCGCAGCGGCAGGGAGTTGATGGAGCCGAACGTGGCGCTCTACGGGAAGGGGGTCTGACGTGGGACGGGTGGCACTGGTGACCGGGGCAGGGCGCGGCATCGGCCGGGCCATCGCCGAGCACCTCGCAGGCCTGGGGTACCGGGTGGCGGTGAACTACCGCTCCTCGGCGGCCGGGGCCGAGGCGGTGGTTGCTGGGATTGCCGCTGCCGGTGGAGAGGCGGTGGCCGTGGCGGCCGACGTCTCCGACGAGGGGGCGGTGACAACGCTCTTCGCCGCGGTGGAGCAGAGCCTGGGCCCGGTGGAGGTCCTGGTGAACAACGCCGGGATCACCCGCGACGGCCTGCTGGTGCGCTTGGGGGCCGACGACTGGGACGCAGTGCTCGCCGGCGACCTGCGCTCCGCCTTCCTGTGCACCCGGGCCGCCATGCGGGGCATGCTGCGGGCTCGCTGGGGGCGGATCGTGTCGATCGGCTCGGTGGCCGGCCTGGTGGGGAACCCCGGCCAGGCGAATTACGCCGCGGCCAAGGCCGGGCTCATAGGCTTCACAAAGGCAGTGGCCCGGGAGGTCGGCTCGCGGGGCATCACCGCCAACGTGGTGGCCCCGGGCTTCATCGACACCGATATGACCGCGGCTCTGGGCGAGGAGACCCGGGAGGCGGCCCGGCGAGCCATTGCCCTGGGCAGGTTCGGAACCCCGCAGGAGGTGGCGGCGGCCGTCGGCTATCTTGCCTCGGGCCCGGCCGCCTACATCACCGGCCAGGTGATCGTCGTCGACGGCGGAATGGCACTCTAAGGAGGCGGCATGGAACGATCCGAGATCCAGGCGAAACTCATCAACCTGCTGGTGTCGGAGTTGGGCCTGGAACGGGACAAGATCACGCCGGCGGCTTCGTTCGAGGAGGACCTCGAGGTGGACTCGCTCGGCGTGGTGGAGCTGCTCATGGCCCTCGAGGACGCCTTCGGGGTAAGCATCCCCGACGAGGAGGCGGAGCGGATCGTCACGGTGGGCGATGCCGTGAGCCTCGTCGCGGAGAAGCTCGGGGGCTGATCGTGAAACGGCGCCGGGTGGTGGTCACCGGGCTGGGTACGGTGAACCCCCTCGGGCTCGAGGTGGCGTCGTTCTGGGAGGCGGCCCTCACCGGGCGCTCCGGCGTCGGGGAGATCCGCTCCTTCGACGCCTCCCCGTTGCGGACCCGCATCGCCGCCGAGGTGAGGGGCTTCCACCCCGAGGCGTACATGGACCGCCGCCTTGCCCGGCGCATCGACCGTTACGGGCAGTTCTTCCTGGTGGCGGCGGGCCAGGCCCTCGCCGATGCCGGTCTGGCCTACGGCGCTGACGACCCGGCGGCGGAGCGGGCCGGAGTGGCCGTTGGCTCGGGGATCGGCGGCATCCTCACCTTCCAGGAGGGGATGGACGCCATGCGGCAGCGGGGCTACGACCGAGTGAGCCCCTATGCCATCCCCCAGATCATCTCGAACATGGCCGCGGGGCAGGTGTCGATCGATCACCACCTGTACGGGCCGAGCCTCTGCGCCGTCACCGCCTGCGCCGCCTCGGCCAACGCCCTGGGCGACGCCGCCGAGGTCATCCGGAGGGGCGACGCCG
>JBDROA010000042.1:0-2547 GCA_043810615.1 Actinomycetota bacterium
GCGGAGAAGGTGCTGCGTCCGGCGGAGACCGACGAGGGCCTCCGCCACGCTGTAGACAACATCGTGGTGGCGGTGCGGAGGTAGCCCGGTCGGGGTCTGTCGCGGCCGTGCCGGGGAGAAGGGATGTGAGGCGGCCTCACCCCAGGGTGCCGCCTGGTAATGTCATCATATGCCTGTTAGGGCTGCTGCCATCTATGCCCGTATCTCGTCGGACCCTGACGAGACCCGTCTGGGGGTGGAGCGTCAGATCGCCGACTGTGAGGCGCTGGCAGCAAGGTTGGGGTGGCCGGTGGCCGAGGTGTACGTTGACAATGACCTGTCGGCGTGGTCGGGGAGGGTGCGCCCGGCGTATCAGCGTCTGCTGGACGATCTCAAGGATGGCTTGCGTGACGCCGTGCTGGTGTACCACGAGGACCGGCTCCATCGGCATCCGAGGGAGTTGGAGGAGTTCATCGACGTGTGCGACCGTGCCGGGGTGACAGCCCTGGCGAGTGTCACAGGGGAGATCGACTTGGCAACACCCGATGGGAAACTCAAAGCACGTATGTTGGGGGCCGTGGCACGCAACGAGAGCGACAAGGCGAGCCGCCGACTCCGCCGCAAGCACGCCGAGTTGGCCGCCCGGGGTCGTCTGGCGGGCGGTGGTCCCCGCCCGTTCGGCTTCGAAGACGATCGGGTGACAGTGCGGCCGGGGGAGGCGGCGGTGGTCCGGGAGATCGCCCTCCGGGTGCTGGCGGGGGATTCGTTGCGCTCCGTCTGTGTGGACCTGGGCTCTCGGGGAGTGCGCACCACAAAGGGCAACGAATGGGAACCCTCGGGGTTGAAGCGGCTCCTCATGTCCGCCCGTATCTCGGGGCGGCGGGAGTACGGGGGTGAGATGTTCCCGGCCGTGTGGCCGCCGATCATCCCCCCGGAGCAGTCCGACCGCCTGCGCCGCCTGTTGGGCTCCCGCACTCTCTCTACGGCACGTGCGCCCCGCCGCTATCTGCTCACCGGGGGTCTGCTGCGCTGCGCCCTGTGCGGGGCGCCGATGGTGGCCCGGCCGACCGCCCAGCGGGTGCGCCGCTACGTCTGTGCCAAAGGGCCCGGCCTGGGCGGCTGCGGCCGGATCGCCGCCAATGCCGAACCGATAGAACACCTGGTCGCCGAGGCGGTGCTGCTGCGCCTGGACACCCCCGAAATGGCCGCTGCGCTGGCCGACTCCCACGCCCAGCAAGCCGAGTTGGCCGAACTCCACGACCGGGTCGCCGCCGATCAGGCCATGTTGGAGGAGTTGGCCACCGACTACTACACCGACCACCGCATCACCCGCCCGGTGTGGTTGAAGGCCCATGACTCCATCCAGGCCCGCATCGACCAGAACCGACGCCGCCTCTCCCGCCTGTCCCCAACCACCGCCGTAGACGACTACGCCGGCCGCTCCGACCTGCTGCGCTCCGCCTGGGCCGGCCTGCCCCTGTCCCGCCAGCAGGCCGTGATCCGGGTCATCTTGGATCACGTCGACGTCCACCCCGCCAAGCCCGGCCGGGGGTTCAACCCCGACCGGTTCACCCCCGTCTGGCGTCTGTAGGGGCGGCGGGCGGGCGTCGCCCCTCCCGCAGGAGGATCCCCGCCCGCCCCACCGCCTCCCCATCAGACACACC
Source organism: Actinomycetota bacterium (assembly GCA_043810615.1). Classification (GTDB taxonomy): domain Bacteria; phylum Actinomycetota; class Acidimicrobiia; order Spongiisociales; family UBA11373; genus VGBK01. Next base: position 1,644 of record JBDROA010000042.1, read on the forward strand.
AAAACCGAGACCCTGCGCCCGGCAGGAGGCCTCCACCCAGCGGCGCACCATCCCGGGGTCCGGTTTCACCGCCATGACATCCACACCGCCTGCGGAGCCCGCCACCCCGGCTCATTCACCGACCGCCACAAGTAGTCGGGAGGGCCGCCCATCCTTTGGGCCGCCTCACCGATCACACCGGCTTCGGTAGGGCCGGTGATCGGCTCGGACCGGGGCTGGAACCCTCGGGCCACGTCATAACGGTTCAGACCGCCACCCGCCCGGAACGTCTTGTCCAGATACTTGGACAGGTACCGGGCCGACGAGCGAGCCTCTTCCCGCACCCCCGACCCCACCGGCAGATCACCGTGGAGGCGGATCTTGATGAACCCCAGCCCCCAGGACTCCTCGATCAGGCCCCGCCGCATGTACTGGCCGACTGCGAAGTGAACATGGAACCCGTGCCCCGAAGGGTGGAGTTCGGGCACCCACAGGTAAGGGAACGGCTCACCGCCCAGCCCCCGGCGCAGCCCCCGAAAGAAACGGTGAATGTCGGCACGCACCACCCTCGGGTCGTGCTCACCCTCCCCCCGATAAGTCAACGTGCCGAAACGGTTCAGCCCGTTCGCAGCGCAGTACCGGCGAACCTTCCCCCGAGCCCGCCGTGCCGCCTCATCCACCGCCCGGCCCGGCTCCACCGTCCAGGAACCCCCGCCACCGCCCTCGCCGGGCCGGTCAAGCCCCCGGAACGACCCGCCAGCCTCACCCGCCGCCGGGTACAGCGCCAGAAGCCAGCCCGCTGACATGACATGCCCCCAAACGAAAGAGGCCTTGAACCTGCACCACAGGCCCAAAGCCTCTCAGGGCTCTTAACAGCGCACTGGCTGGCCCCCAACTAGGGGGGTCCCGGACACCTCCGGGAAGG
>JBDROA010000043.1:0-3048 GCA_043810615.1 Actinomycetota bacterium
GCCACGGGTGCCGGGGTCGAGGTGCCGCAGGCGTTCCAGTCGCGTGGTGCGCTGGCCGGTGGGCATGCCCCCGCTGACATGCTCGGCCCAGACCTCGCCGTCGGGGGCTTGGTCGGCGGGCATCCAGGCGATCACCTGCGGCAGTCGGGCGGCGAAGTCCCTGGCCCCTCTCACCCGGCCGTGGAAGGTGATGGTGCGGCGCAGGTCGAAGCGCCGCATCGTCTTGGCCAGGCCGATGTGGGCGGCCAAGGTGCGGGCATCGGTGTGGGCGTCCAAGCCGTCCAGGCGCACCAGGCGGCCCTCCTGGGCCATCGTGGCCACCATCGGGTCATCCACGCCGACGATGACCACCCGGTAGTCCGACAGCAGGTCGCGGCCGATGGCATCCCCGAAGGTCAGCCGGTGGAACACGGGGCCGTAGTGCTCCACGTCGTCCATGGAGGCCACTTCCAGGTCCGCCTCCTCCGCGGCCTTGAGTACCCGGCCGGTGAAGAACCGTGGGGTGGCCGTCATGAACCGCCGCCTGCGCGCCTTGATGGCGTCGGCATCCAAGATGGTGGCGAAATCGGTGGAAGCCGGGCCAGCAGTCCGATGCGCCTCATCCGCAATCACCAGGTCGAAGGCAGGCACCCGGCCCAATGCCTGCGCCTCCGCGATGCGAGGCGAACTCTGGTAAGTGGAGAACACCACCCGGCGGCCCCGCTTGCGGAGGAAGGCGGCCACCTCGACGGGGTCGGTGGTCACCGGGAAGCCCAGGTCGGCGGTCGAGGACACCCACTCGTCCTCACCCCTCACCGTGGGGTCCGAGCACACCGGCAGGAACGGGAACGGCTCCGAAGCGTTAGCCGTCCACTCCCCGAGCACCTGCGCCAGCAGGCTGAGGGAGGGGAGCAGGACCAGGGTGCGGGTAGCCTCCAAGGCTTCGGCGGCCCACAACCCCACGAGGGTCTTGCCGGTGCCGCAGGCCATGATCAGTTGCCCACGGTCGGCTCGGTCGAACCCGGCCACCACGGCGGCCAGCGCCTCCTGCTGATGCGGCCTGGGCGTCTTCGGGGCCGGGCTTGGGGCGCCGGAGGTCATCCGGGTGGTCGGGCCATTCCACCTGCGCCCGCTCCAGATCACCACGCAACCGCAACCCCACCGGCTTCTCAGACCCCTCCACCACACGGCGGGCGTTGGGGGCCAGCAGGTCGGTGGTGGCCACCAGCAGCCGGAAGGCGAACTGGGGCCGGGACGACTCGGCCAGGAAGGTGTCCAGGTCCCGCTTGGACACCGTGTAGGCCGGGTCGTAGCACTTCGCCTGGACCGCCCACAGGCGGCCCTCCACATCCTCCGCCACCAGGTCGATCCCCGCATCCGCACCCCAGCGGCCCGGCCACTCGGCCCACAACCACACCCTCTTCACCTGGGAGCGATAGGCGGGGTCGTGGGTCATCCACCAGGCGCAGATGCGCTCCCACTGGCGGCCACGCACCCGCTCATCCGCATCCAGGCGGGCCAGCAGGACGGGCAGAGAGGCCACGGGGGCAGGCTATCGGCCGGGAGTAACACCCGGCGGGGACGGTGCCTCTGATGGGACCTGTGTGCTGTGCCTGTCGCTCAGCCCGCCTGGAAGTGCAGCGACCACGCTTCCAGGAAGCCGTGATCCAGGGTGGCCCAGTCTGTGACCGTCAGGCGCCAGGTGCCGCCGAGGTTCTCACCGTCGAAGGCGCTCAGCAGGTTGTTGGGTTTGACGGAGCCGGAGATGGTCGGGGACGTTGTACGGCACTGGTCTTCTACGGGGAGTGTGGCCTCGTCGTCGAGGGTGGCGTTGATGTTGTCCCCCGAGCAGCCGAAGGACGTGGCCGGTACGCCGGGTCGGTGGATGATGGTGACGACTGTGCCGGTGTCGACATGGGTGAGGGTCACCCTGAGGTCACCGACATAGGTGTGGGTGATCAAGACCCCGACATCGAGGTCGGTGATCACCCCGGGACCGTCAACGCTGATGACACTGATCGCATCGTCTGTGGTGGAGACCGCCAGGTGAACGGTGCCCGACCCGAAGTCGAAGCTGCCTGGAAGCTCGCAGGTGGCTTTGATCTCCCCGTAGCAGGTGTCAATCCCGAGGCCGCCGGTCACCCTGTCGGTCCCGGTGTCACCATTGAGGATGTCGTCGCCCGCCCCACCGAACAGCACGTCATTGCCTGGGCCGCCCGAAAGGGTGTCGTCCCCAGCGCTGCCGCTCAGCCTGTCGGCCCCGCCGTAGCCGTCCAAGAGGTCGGTCCCACCACCACCGTCGATCTCGTTCCGCCCGCCGTCCCCGACCAGTTGGTCGTCGAAGGCGGAGCCGACCAGGTCCTCCACCCCTGCAACCGTGAACCCGCCACTGCGGGCACCCCGGGCAGTGCCCCCACCTGTCGTCAGGTCGACGCTCACCGCCACCCCCGCTCCGGCGAAGTTGGCCTGATCCCGGCCCACCCCGCCGTCAAGGGACGCATCGCCTTCATCGGCACGCAGCGTGTCCCGACCGGCATTCCCGGCCATCTCATCAGCACCGGGACCGCCGATCAACAGATCATCCCCGGGCCCCCCGAACATCCGGTCGTTCCCCGACCCGCCGACGATACGATCGTTGCCTCCCTCACCCCGCAGCACATCACGGCGGCCGCCACCCTCAATCACATCGTCCCCGTCACCGCCCAACACCCGGTCATTGCCCAGGCCGCCGTCGATCGCATCGTTGCCCGGGCCGCCGCAGATCCGATCACCGCCACCCAGGCCGGTAATCGTGTCATCCCCGCCCAAGCCGACGATCACGTCTGCATCCTCAGTGCCGGGAAGGATGTCGGCATCCTCGGTACCCAGAATCGTGGCGGGCAGCCCGAAACAGGTCACCGCCTCCACAGACCCGGCCACCACCCCCGGCACCAACCCGGTCAGCAGCAGCATGGTGGCCAGCCCAGGCCAACGACGGGACATCCGACACCCCCGCGACGGTCGATGCAGTCACTATACGCAGCAGCCCCCCAGGCAGTGCCCGGTAGGGCAACGGCTCCCAGGATGCTT
>JBDROA010000044.1:0-5687 GCA_043810615.1 Actinomycetota bacterium
CGGTCGGTGCATGGGATTGAGCGGGCCGCTCTGCTGGGCCTGCGTCTGGTGGGCTTCGACGATGAGGTCCAGGGGGCGATCCGCCGGGAGTTGCGCCGGTCGTCCGGGGGGGCCCCCGCAAGGGGGGCGCCCGGACGACGGCGCACTTGGCGGGCGTCCGGGACAAGCGGCGCAAGCTGCTGGACCTGCACTACAGCGGGAAGATCAGTGCCGACCTGTTCGCCGAGGAAGAAGCTGCGCTCTCTGCCCAGATCGGAGCGCTGGAAGCGGAGCAGGCTGGTCTGGCTCTACGGGAGTCTGAGCCAGGCGTGACGGCGGAGGCTTTCGAGGAGGTCGCCCGGACGTTGGCGAGTCTGGACATCGACGAGATTTGGGGAGAGGCGACCAACGATGAGCGGCGGATCCTGGCCAACGATCTCCTCGGCGGGGTTTCCTTCTTCCTGGATCACCTGGAGGTCAAGGTGACTGGTGCGCCCACGATGAACGTGCTTCTGTCCGAGGTAGGGCTAACGGGCGGAATGGGAATCCCTGGAACGGGATCGTCTACTTACGGTGTCGGAGAGGGGACTCGAACCCCTACACCCTATGTGGGTACTAGGCCCTCAACCTAGCGCGTCTGCCAATTCCGCCACTCCGACGGGCCCAGCGAGTATACCGCCGGCCCCCCCGCTCACTCGCCGACGGGATGGCCCACCGGGATCAAGTAGAGGGGCGCCCAGGTATCGGGCAGGCCGACGACCCGGCGCACCGCGTCGTCGTCGAAGGCCCCCACCGGCACCACTCCCAGCCCCAGCACCACGGCCTGGAGCATCAGGTTCTGCGCGGCGTGGCCGGCTTCCAGGGCAACGTAGCGCTCGGCGCGGTCGCCGTAGCGCGCCGCGGTCCGCTCCACGACCCCGACGAGCACCACCACGAGAGGGGCCTGCCGCACCCACTCCTGGCCTCCTGCCGCCTCCGACAGGGCCGGGCGCAGGTCCTCGCTTCCCATCACCTCCAACGCGTGGCGGCCGGGCAGGTAGTGGTACAGCCCTTGCGCGGTCGCCGCATAGACCTCGAGTGGGTACGTCCCGCCCGCGGAGGGCGCCGTCCGCCCCTGACCGCCCTCTTCGGTGATCCCCTGCGCCGCCCAGAGCAACTGGCCGAGTTGGACCACCGCCACGTCGGCCTCGGCGTACTGCCGCACCGATCGGCGTGCGGCGAGGGCTTCCTCCAGGGACCAGCTGCCCACCAGCGAGGGGGGCGGAAGGGCGAGCGTTCCGAGCGGCTGCGGCCCCGCAGTGCTCCCCACAACGGGTGGCGTCGTACCACACCCACCCAGGAGCAGGGCGGCCGCCAGGAGACCGGTCACAATCCGCCCGCTCCCCGTGTCGCTCACGGCTTCGCTCCCGATTCGACACCCCCCAACCGAGCGTTCCCTCGCCGGCCGGAAGAACCCGCCGCAGCCGGCCCCGCCTCAGATGATCTTCTTCACCTCGGGGAAGTGGCAGGAAACGCAGTGATCCGGTTCGATCTCGCGCAGTTCCGGCACCGTCTCCGAGCAGATGCCCGGCACCTGGGCGACTGGGCACCGCGTGTGGAACAGGCAACCGCTGGGCGGGTTCACGGGCGAGGGGATGTCGCCTTCCAGCAGGATACGCCGCCGCCGCCGCTCCACCTCGGGGTCCGGGATGGGCACCGCCGAGAGCAGGGCGTGCGAGTACGGGTGCATCGGCCGCTCGTACAGGGTGTCACGGTCGGCTAGTTCGGCGATCTTCCCCAGGTACATCACCGCCACCCGGTCGGCCATGTGGCGCACCACCGAAAGGTCGTGGGCGATGAACAGGTAGGTCAGCCCGAACTCGGTCTGAAGATCCTCCATGAGGTTGAGCACCTGTGCCTGGATGGAGACATCGAGCGCCGAGACCGGCTCGTCGAGCACCATCAACGACGGGTTCAGGGCCAGGGCTCGAGCCACGCCGATGCGCTGCCGCTGCCCGCCCGAGAACTCGTGGGGGTAGCGGTTGGTGTGCTCGGGGTTGAGTCCCACCACCTGGAGGAGCTCCTTGACCCGATCCACCCGGTCGGTGCGAGTCCCGATGCCATGGACCAACAGCGGCTCGGCGACGATGGAGGCCACCGTCATCCGCGGGTTCAGCGAGGCGAACGGATCCTGGAAGACGATCTGCATGTCGCGCCGCAGCAACCGCAACACCCGCTTGTCGGCGGTGGCGATGTCGATGACCTCCACCGGCGTCTCGAGATCGTCGGCGATGCCCTCAGCCCGGTAGAGCACCTCGCCCGACGTGGGCTGCAGCAGACGCAGGACACAGCGAGCGGTGGTCGACTTGCCACAGCCCGATTCCCCCACCAGTCCCAGGGTCTCCCCCCGGCGCACGTCGAAGGAGATGTCCGACACTGCCTGCACCGCCCCCACCTGCTTGCGCCAGAAGACCCCCTTGCTGATGGGAAAGTGCTTCACCAGATGGTGCACCCGCAGCAGGACGTCGGGCGGCAGTTCGCGGTGGCCGTCGGCCCCGGCCTCGATCTGGTCGGCCTTCTTGCTCATGCCGCCGGCTCCTTCTCCACCTTCTCCACCCGCCGCAGATCGAGATTGGGGGCGAAGTGGCACGCCACGTAGTGGTCCTGGCTCAACTCGCGCAGCCGCGGCGTCTTGCGGCACACCTCGGCGTCGGCGAAATCACAACGCGGCCAGAAGCGGCAGCCGCGGGGTGGGTTGATCAGCGAAGGGGGCGCTCCCCGGATACTGAACAGCCGCTCGGTGCGCACCTGGTCCATGCGGGTCATGGACCCCAGCAGTCCGGCCGTGTAGGGGTGCTTGCCCTCGAAGAACACCTCATCGGCCGTCCCCGTCTCCACCAGGCGCCCGGCGTACATCACCTGGATGCGATCACAGAAGCCGGCCACCACCCCCAGGTCGTGGGTGATCAGCATGACCGCGGTGTCGCGGCCCTCGGTGAGCTCATGCATGACGTCCAGGATCTGGGCCTGAGTGGTCACGTCGAGCGCCGTGGTCGGCTCGTCGGCGATCAGCAGGTCCGGATTGCACGACAGCGCCATGGCGATCATCACTCGCTGGCGCATGCCCCCCGACAGCTGGTGCGGGTAGTCGCCCATACGCTGACGCGCCTTGGGGATGTGGACGTCGTCGAGGCCCTGGACGGCGATCTCGAAAGCCTCGCTCTTGCCCACCCGCTGGTGAAGCATGATCGTCTCCATCAGCTGGTTGCCGATAGTGAAGACCGGGTTGAGCGCGGTCATGGGATCCTGGAAGATCATGGCGATCTGCCCCCCCCGGACGAAGCGCATCTCGTCCTCGGTGAGGCGCAGCAGGTCCAGACCGTGGAAGAGGACCTGGCCGGTGACGATCTCGCCTGCCGGCCGCTCGATCAGGCGCATCACCGACAGCGCACACACCGACTTGCCGCAGCCCGACTCACCCACCACCCCGAACTTCTCTCCTTTGTCGATGGTGAAGGTGACCCCGTCCACAGCGCGGACGACGCCCTCGTGGGTGGTGAAGTAGGTGCGAAGGTCCTTGACCTGGAGGAGCGGTTCGGCCACGGGCGTCTACTTCCTCTCGATGGACTGGGTCGGGTCGAGCGCATCCCGCAGGCCGTCGCCGAGGAAGTTCACCGAGAGCACGGTGAGGATCAGCGCCGCCGAAGGGAACAGCACCAGCCAATAGGCCCCTGAACTCACCGCCGACCGGCCGCCGTCGGCGGCCATCTGGCCCCATGCCGGGGTGGGGGGCACCACCCCAAACCCCAGGAAGCTCAGCGCCGCCTCGAGGATGATGGCCAGGCCGATGGTCAGTGTGGTGTTCACGATGATGGGGCCCATGGCGTTGGGAAGGACGTGACGGAAGATGATCCGCCGATCGCGGGCCCCTGCTGCCCGGGCGGCCTCGACGAACTCCTTCTCACGCAGTGAGAGGAACTCGGCGCGCACGATGCGGGCCAGCGCTCCCCACAGGAGCAATCCCAGCAGAAGCGCCAGGGATAAGGCCTCCCGCCCCCTGAACAGCCCCCGGAAGAACTGCGCCGCCACGATGGCCACGGGGAGCAGCGGAAGGCTCAAGATGAGGTCGGTGAAACGCATCAGGGCCTGGTCGATCCAGCCCCCGTAGTAGCCCGACACCGCCCCCATGGTGGTGCCGATGGAAGCCACCAGCAGGCCGGTAAGGCCGGCCACCACGAGGCTCGTGCGCCCGCCGTACACCACCCGGGCCATCACGTCCCGACCCAGTTGGTCGGTGCCGAAGGGGAACTGCCCCCGCGGCGCCAGCAGGTTCATGGTCCGCCCGTTCTCGTCCTGGAACTGCTGTAGCGGGTCCTTGAGCCCCGGAATCACGTCGGCGAACAGCACCAGGACCACCAGCAGCATCAGGACCACCGAGGCCAGCATGGCGAGGCGGTGTCGCCCGAACCGGGTCCGGAACAGCCTCCATTGAGTGATCGGCTCGACCGTCATGCCCTCGGCTTCGTCGAAGGCCAGCAGAGCGGCGGCGTCGTTGTCGGGGGGCAACTGCCGATCAGTCATACCGCACCCGCGGGTCCAGGAAGCCGTAGGCGATGTCGGCGAGCAGGTTCATGATCACCACCATGAACCCGATGGCCATCACCACCGCCATCACCACCGGGTAGTCGTTGGTGTTGATGGCCTCGATGTACTTGCGGCCGATCCCCGGCCACCCGAAGATCGACTCGGTGATGACCGCCCCACCGAGCACCCCGGCCACGTCGAGGGAGACCAGCGTCACAATGGGTATGAGGGCGTTCCGCAGGGCGTGCTTGACGATCACCGTGCGGAGCGAGAGGCCCTTGGCCTTGGCGGTGCGCAGGTAGTCACTGTGCAACACGTCGAGCATCGCCGCCCGCTGGTACCGGGAGTAGCCCGCGATCGAGATCAGGGCGATCGAGACGGCCGGCAGGAACAGGTGGGAGAAAGTGTCCCCGATGCGCGCCCAGAAGCCGAACTCGCCGTAGCTCGAGGAGTTCATTCCCGCGTTGAAGAAGAACTTCACCCCCGTCCACTTCTCCAGGTACACGGCGAGTAATAACTGCAGGGTGATCGCGAGCACGAAGATCGGCGTGGAGAAGGTGACGAACGAGAACGTCGTCCCCGCCTGGTCGAAGAAGGAATACTGGCGTAAGGCCTGGAAGACCCCCAGAGGGATGCCGATGAGCACCGCCAGGCCGAGCGCGGTCAGCATGAGACGCATCGTCGCCAGCACCCGATCGGCGATGATGTCGCGCACCGGGCCATCGCCCTGGAAGGACTCCCCCCAGGCGTCGGAACGCCAGAACTGGACGTACTTGCCGCCCCAGGTGAAATACTGCTTCACCACCGGCTGGTCCAGGCCGTAGAACTCGGTCACCCGCTGGATGAAATCAGCGCGGTTGCGGGGGTTGGCCTTCAACCGGTCCAACGGCCCGCCGCCGGTGTTCTGCAGCAGAGTGAACACGATGATGCTCAGTGCAAGCAGCGTCACCGCGCCGTAGACGAGACGCCGCGCGACGTACTGAAGCATCTCCGACGCACCTCCTCCCTACCGTCCCTTCGGACGGGCCGTCAGTATACCCACCGGCCCACCCCCTCTCGGCTGCACCGCCCCGCCGTTGACGGCCCGATTCGGCTCGTCCGCGCTACCCCCCCGGAATACGGCGGAGGGGCCGCCCCCGCGGGCC
>JBDROA010000045.1:0-7034 GCA_043810615.1 Actinomycetota bacterium
TACTGCGCCGCGTACCTCATCACCCACGTAGATGAGGACTGGCGCCCCACGGCCCTGCCCGAGCTTGAGCAGGCCATGCAGACCGAGGTGGGCCTGGTGCGGCGCGAGTTCGAGTAGTGGCATCAGGCGCGCCTCGAGCGACTCGCGGCCGAGCTGGCACAGATGGAGCAAGGCGGGGCCAAGGGGCAAGAGCTGTCGGGGGCGCGCCGCGAGGCGGAGCGCGAGGTGCGCGACCGCAAGGAGCGAGCCGACTACGAGGGGCAGCTGGTCGTAGAGGCCTTCGACACCTTCCGCAACCTCAAGGTGAAAGAGCTGATCGAGTCCGAGCAGCTCTGGCGCGAGGTGCGCGACCGTTATCAGGAGTACTTCGCGGGGGGCATGGGGGCCGAGGCAGTCAAGGACCTGGTGGGGCGGCTCGACCTCGACGCCGAGATCGTCCAGCTCAAGGAGGATCTCGAGGCGAACTCGGCGCAGCGGCGGCAGCGGGCAACCAAGCGCCTCAAGGTGCTCACCCCCTTCGCCCAGGGCATCAACGACCCGCGGGCCATGATTCTCCAGGCAGTCCCGGTGATCCCGCCCGACCTGCGCCCCATGGTGCAGCTCGACGGCGGCCGCTTCGCCACCAGCGACCTCAACGACCTGTACCGCCGCGTCATCAACCGTAATAACCGGCTGAAGCGGCTGCTCGACCTCGGGGCCCCCGAGATCATCGTCAATAACGAGAAGCGAATGCTCCAGGAGGCGGTGGACGCCCTGTTCGACAACGGGCGCCGCGGTCGGGCGGTGACCGGACCGGGGAGCCGCCCGCTCAAGTCGCTCTCCGACATGCTCAAGGGCAAGCAGGGCCGTTTCCGCCAGAACCTGCTGGGCAAGCGGGGGGATTACTCGGGCCGCTCGGTGCTTGTGGTGGGCCCCCAGCTCCGCCTGCACCAGTGCGGCCTGCCCAAGGCCATGGCGCTGGAGCTGTTCAAGCCCTTTGTCATGAAGCGCCTGGTGGACCAGGACATCGCCCAGAACATCAAGGCGGCCAAGCGCATGGTGGAGCGGCAGCGCCCCCAGGTCTGGGATGTGCTCAAGGAGGTCATCCAGGAGCACCCCGTGCTGCTGAACCGGGCCCCCACCTTGCACCGCCTCGGCATCCAGGCCTTCGAGCCGGTGCTGGTCGAGGGCAAGGCCATCCAGATCCATCCGCTGGTGTGCGAGGCTTTCAACGCGGACTTCGACGGCGACCAGATGGCGGTGCACGTGCCCCTGTCGGCCGAGGCTCAGGCCGAGGCCCGGGTGCTGATGCTCTCCACCAACAACGTGCTGTCCCCGGCCCACGGGCGCCCCATCGTGACCCCCAGCCAGGACATGGTCATCGGGATCTACTACCTGTCCGAGGTGGTGGAAGGCGAGCCGGGGTCCGGCCGGGCCTTCATCGATGTCGACGAGGCCATCATGGCCTACGACCTGCGCGAACTGGGCCTGCACGCCCCCATCCGCCTGCGGGTGGGGGACCTGGCCGGCGACCCGGCCCGGCGCGGGCAGATCCCGGCGCAACTGCAGCGCCTTTTCGACCCCGAGCCGGTCGACGGCACCCGGCCGCTGCTCACCACGCTGGGGCGGGCCCTGCTCAACCAGGCTTTCCCCGCCGACTTCCCCTACGTGAACGCCCCGGTCCTCAAGAACGACCTGAAGACGCTCATTGAGGATGTCATCGAGGAGTACGACAAGACCACGGTGGAGCGCTTCCTCGATGCCATCAAGGACCTGGGGTTCCGCTTCGCCACCCGGGCCGGGCTCACCATCGGGCTGGAGGACGTGAAGACACCTGCCGACAAGGCCCAGATCCTCCAGCAGTTCGAGGAGCGGGCGGCCCAGGTCGAGGTCAACTACCGCCGGGGCGTCATCACCGACGACGAGCGGCGGCAGGCGCTGATCGAGATCTGGACCGAGGCCACCGGCCGGGTCAAGGAATCCCTGGAGGAGGCCCTCAAGAAGGAGCGCTTCAACCCCATCGACATGATGGTGCGCTCCGGGGCCCGCGGCAACATCACCCAGGTGAGCCAGATCGCCGGCATGCGCGGACTGGTGGCCAACCCGCGGGGCGACATCATCCCGCGGCCCATCCGGGCGAACTTCCGCGAGGGGCTCACGGTGCTGGAGTACTTCATCTCCACCCACGGGGCCCGCAAAGGCCTGGCCGACACCGCCCTGCGCACCGCCGACTCCGGGTACCTCACCCGGCGCCTGGTGGACGTCTCCCAGGAGGTGATCATCGCCTCACCCGACTGCGGCACCGACCGGGGCATCGTGCTGACGGTGCGCCCCCGCGCCGGCGATCCGGCCATCCGCAACCTGCGCAACCGGGTCTTCGGGCGGGTCCTGGCCGATCCGGTCAAGGTGGAGCGCAAGTTGGTCGAGGTGCCCGGCGCCGGCAAGATGGACGCCGGGGTCACCATCGGCCGACGTCAGTTGGAGGCCATAGCCGCCGAAGGTTCCATCATCTCGTTGCGGGTGCGCTCGGCGCTCACCTGCGAGGAGCGCTACGGGATCTGCGCCGCCTGCTACGGGCTGAGCCTGGCCACCGGGCGCCCGGTGGAGATCGGGGAGGCGGTGGGCATCGTCGCCGCCCAGTCCATCGGCGAGCCGGGCACCCAGCTCACCATGCGTACCTTCCACACCGGAGGCGTGGCCGGCGAAGACATCACCCACGGCCTGCCCCGGGTGGTCGAGTTGTTCGAGGCCCGGACCCCCAAGGGCAAGGCGACCATCGCCGAGCAGGGCGGCATCGTCTCACTGGTCGAAGAGGAGGGGACTCGCAAACTGGTGATCACCGGCAGCGACGGGACGGAGCAGGAGTATCCCCTGAGCCGCTTCGCCCGCCTGCGGGTGCACGCCGGCGACCAGATCGACCCCGGTATCCAACTCACCGAGGGCCCGCTCGATCCCAAGGAGGTCCTGGACGTCCAGGGGGTGCGCGCCGCCCAGCAGTATCTGGTGGACCAGGTGCAGGAGGTGTACCGCAGCCAGGGTGTGGACATCCACGACAAGCACATCGAGATGATCGTGCGCCAGATGCTTCGCCGGGTCCGCGTGGTCAACCCCGGCGACTCCTCCTACCTGCCGGCCGAACTGGTCGACGACCGGAACTTCCTCGATGCCAACCGCGGCCTCGTCAAGGACGGCAAGCGCCCGGCCGAGGGGCGCCCCGAGCTCATGGGTATCACCAAGGCGTCGCTGGCCACCGACTCGTGGCTGTCGGCGGCCTCCTTCCAGGAGACCACCCGGGTGCTCACCGAGGCCGCCCTGCAGGGCCGCTCCGACTTCCTGCGGGGGCTCAAGGAGAACGTGATCATCGGCAAGCTGATCCCCGCCGGAACCGGGGCCGATCCTTACCAGGCGGTGCAGCCGCTGCTCCCCGGCGCCACCGTAATCAGCGCCGAGAGCCTGTTCGGAGCGCCTTCTCCCCGTTCCGACGAAGATGCCCTGCCCGCCAACCCGGCGGAGTGGCTGGCCTCGCTCGGCGCCCGCCGCGAGGCCGAGGAGGCCGCCGCGGTGGGGCTCGAAGAGGAAGAGGGCGGCGAAGGAGCCGACGGCTAGAGGGGTTGTTTCGGCCCGGCTTCATTGGGGCCGGGCCGGGAGGGCAGCGCCTGGGTTCTCGCGATCTCCGGCGGTGAGCCACCACCGGGTGGGGAGTGCGCCGGAGTGGCTTTGCGCTGCTTTCCGGGCCGCGCCTATACTCCGCCGCCGTGAGTCAGTCCCCCTAGTCCCTTCCGCGTGGGGGGGCGGCCCGGCTCGACCCAAGCCGGGCCATGTGCCCCGGAAGGGGGTCAGGAGCGGGTCGGCGAATCGGCTCGGCAACGGGCCGAGGAGCCGACTTTCGCATGTAAGGAAGAAGAGGACCGCCCTACAGGGCGGTGCATCGAGCGAGGAATGGCGTGCCGACCATCCAGCAACTGGTCCGTGAGGGCCGGAAGCCGAAAGCCAAGAAGGACAAGACGCCCGGCCTGGCCGGAGCACCGCAGCGACGCGGCGTGTGCACTCGCGTCTACACGGTGACCCCCAAGAAGCCGAACTCGGCCCTCCGCAAGGTGTGCCGGGTGCGGCTGGCCACCGGGGTCGAAGTCACCGCCTACATCCCCGGTGAGGGCCACAATCTCCAGGAGCACTCCATCGTGCTCATCCGCGGCGGCCGGGTGAAGGACCTCCCCGGCATCCGCTACAAGGTCATTCGGGGCACCCTCGATGCTTCTGGGGTGTCCGAGCGCAAGCAGGCCCGCTCCCGCTACGGAGCCAAGAAGGAGTCGTAGACGTGAGACGCGCCCCTGCTGAGATCCGCGAAGTGGAAGCCGACCCCGTATTCCGCAGCGTGCTGGTGAGTCAGGTCATCAACAAGCTGCTGTGGAAGGGGAAGAAGGAGAAGGCCCGCAAGATCGTGTACGGCGCTCTCGAGATTGTCGAGCACCGTGCCGGCCAGGACCCCATCCAGATCCTGAAGCGGGCCGTAGACAACATCCGTCCCCAGGTCGAGGTGCGGTCGCGGCGGGTCGGCGGCTCCGCCTACCAGGTGCCGGTCGAGGTGCGGCCCCGGCGGGGACAGACCCTGGCGGTGCGCTGGCTGGTGAGCTATTCCCGGGCCCGGCGGGAGAACACCATGGAGGAGCGTCTCGCCTTCGAGATCCTCGATGCCGCCAACCGGACGGGCGCTGCGGTGAAGCGCCGCGAAGACATCCACAAGATGGCGGAGTCCAATAAGGCCTTCGCCCACTATCGCTGGTAGGAGTCATGGCTGCCGGCGTCGCCCTTACTCGACTGCGTCAGTACCCCCTGAGCCGCACACGGAACATCGGGATCATGGCGCACATCGACGCCGGCAAGACCACCACCACCGAGCGCATCCTCTACTACACGGGCCGGACCTACAAGATGGGTGAGGTCCACGAGGGTGCCGCCGTCATGGACTGGATGGCCCAGGAGCAGGAACGCGGCATCACCATCACCTCGGCCGCCACCACCTGCCTGTGGAAGGACACCTGGATCAACATCATCGACACCCCGGGCCACGTCGACGTCACCGTCGAGGTGGAACGGGCCCTGCGGGTGCTCGACGGGGCCGTGGTCATCTTCGATGCCGTGGCCGGGGTGGAGCCGCAATCCGAGACGGTATGGCGCCAGGCCACCCGCTACGGCGTGCCCCGCATCTGCTTCGTCAACAAGATGGATCGCATCGGGGCCGAGTTCTTCGCCTCGGTGGACTCCATCGCCCGCCGTCTCGAGGCCAACCCGCTGGTGTTGCAGCTGCCGGTGGGCTCCGAAGGCGGCTTTCGCGGGGTGATCGACCTCATCGAGATGAAGGCCCACCTGTGGCCCGACGGCATGGGCGACCGCTGGGACACGGTGGAGATCCCTGCCGATCTCACCGCCGACGCCGAGAAGTGGCGCCATGTGATGCTGGAAAGGATCGCCGAGACCGACGAGCACCTGCTCGAGAAGTACCTCGAGGACGCCCCCATCTCCGCCGACGAGATCCGTCAGGCCATCCGGGCGGGCACCCTGAGCGGGCGGTTCCACCCGGTGCTCATGGGCACCTCGTTCCGCAACAAGGGCGTGCAGCCCCTGCTCGACGCCGTCGTGGCCTACCTGCCCAGCCCGATGGACCTGCCACCGGCGGAGGGCTTCAAACCGGGCTTGGGGCACGAGGCGCTGACCCGCCGGGCCGAGGACTCCGAGCCCTTCGCCGCCCTCGCTTTCAAGATCATGAGCGATCCCTACGTGGGCAAGCTCACCTACATCCGGGTCTACTCCGGCCACGCCGCCAAGGGCGACGGCATCCTCAACGCCACCACCGGCAAGAAGGAACGCGTCGGGCGCCTGCTGCGGATGCACGCCAACCACCGCGAGGACATCGAGGACGTCTTCACCGGCGACATCGTGGCTGTGGTGGGCCTGAAGAACACCACCACCGGGGACACGCTGGCGGCGATCAACGCCCCGATCCAACTGGAGTCCATGACCTTCCCGGCGCCGGTGATCTCGATCGCCATCGAGCCCCGGACCAAGGCCGACCAGGACAAGCTCGGCGACGGCCTGCACCGGCTGTCCGAGGAGGACCCCACATTCCTGGTCCGCAGCGACGAGGACACCGGCCAGACCATCCTGTGGGGCATGGGGGAACTGCACCTCGAGGTGCTGGTGGACCGGCTGCAGCGGGAGTTCAACGTCAACGCCAATGTCGGCCGGCCCCAGGTGGCCTACCGGGAGACGATCCGCGAGGCCGTCCGGAGGGTCGAGGGCCGCTACGTCAAGCAGACCGGGGGCCACGGCCAGTACGGGCATGTGGTCATCGACCTGGAGCCCAACCCGGGCGGCGGCTACGAGTTCCTCGACAAGACCCGCGGCGGCTCGGTGCCCCGGGAGTTCATCGGGGCCGTGAACTCCGGTATCGGGGAGGCGCTCGATTCCGGGATCCTGGCCGGGTACCCGATGCTCAACGTGCGGGCCATCCTGGTGGACGGCTCCTCCCACGCCGTCGACTCCTCCGACCTGGCGTTCAAGATCGCCGGTTCCATGGCGCTGCAAGAGGCGGCCCGCCGCTCCGGGGTCCAGTTGCTGGAACCGGTCATGGCGGTCGAGGTGGTGACCCCGGAGGACTACATGGGGGACGTCATCGGCGACCTTACCGGGCGTCGCGGCCACATCGGCGAAATGGGCCAGCGCGCCGGGTCGCGGGTCATCACCGCCCGGGTGCCGCTCGGCGAGATGTTCGGCTACGCCACCGACCTGCGCTCCCGCACCCAAGGGCGCGCCGTTTTCACCATGCAGTTCGATTCGTACCAGCCGGTTCCGGAACCTATCGCCAGGGAAATCGTGGCGAAGGTTCGGGGATAGCTCCGAGGAGAGGATGAATAGCGATGGGTAAGGAGAGGTTTGAGCGTACGAAGCCGCATGTGAATGTGGGGACGATGGGTCATATTGATCATGGGAAGACGACTTTGACGGCGGCGATTACGAAGGTGTTGGCGGCTCGTAATCCGAAGGTGGTGTATACG
>JBDROA010000046.1:0-6948 GCA_043810615.1 Actinomycetota bacterium
GCGACGGGTTGGGCCTCTCAGCCGAAACCCTCACCCCCCGCCCCCTCCCCCTGCCGCACGACCCTGCCGAAACCCTCACCCCCCGCCCTCTCCCGCTGCCGCACGAACCTGCCGAAACCCTCACCCCCCGCCCTCTCCCGCTGCCGCGGGAGAGGGGGCCCTCGCTCGCAGCCGCTGCCACGCCGCCATCCCCGGCCGTGCCGCCAGCCACATGAGCAGGGTGACGATCGCCGCCGATCCCAGGCACCACATGCAGGTGGCACCGATGACGAAAGGCTCCAGGAAGGTGAGGTAGACCGAGAAGCCCACCCCGGTCACCGTGCCCGCGAGCAAGGCGACCCGGGCCCGGTCGGCGAGTCGGGAGGGGCCGAAGCGGGTCAGGGCCCAGGAAGCCAGCATCACGGCATAGCCGGCCACGCCGATGAGGCCCACCGGGATGACCCCGAACACCTTGGCCCATTCGCTCTGCTGCACCGCATTGCAGTCCCCCACCGGACCGCAGACCGCCGCCGCCCCACTGGTCTCCACGAAAGCCAGGTAGACGGCCACCCCCAGGCCGGCGAGGGCGAGGAAGGGGACGGCGAGGCCCGGACCACCCTCTTTCCGGCCCCGGCGGGCCAGTGGGACCACGGCCGCCAGGCTGAGCATCATGAGGACCAGCACCGCCAACGCGATCGAGTTGGCCGTCTGGTCGCGCCGAAAGCGGTCCCACGGAGACTCGTCGCCGCCGGGCAGCACCCCGCCGGCCGAGGTCGTGGTCGTAGACGGGGGTGTCGTGGTCACAGAAGAGGGGCCCGAAGTCGTGCTCCCCGGCGTGGTGGCCGAAGTGCCCGGAACCGTCGTGGTGGTGGTCTCGTCGGGCAGCGCTGCCGGGATGGTGGCCAGGGCCCCTTCGAGCCCGGGGATGGCCGGCCACCCGACACCGCCCGAGACCAAGCCGGCCTCGATGATCCCGGGGAACTCGTTGGGGATCTCCTCCGATCCGATCAGGTAGCGGTCGCCCACCACCAGGCGGGGCACCCCCCGCCGTTCCTCGGGTATGCCCAACGCCTCAGTGGAGGACCCGAAGAGCCGGGCCCCGGCTTCCATTGAGACATCGACGAGCAGGATCTCCAGGGTGCCGTTGGTGCCCAGGTAGAAGGCTGCTTCCCCCCCCTGGGACTCGTCCCAGCGCACCTCCGCTTCCCCGCCGTACTCGGGGAACCACACCGGGAAGAGCAACTCGTTGATGACATACTCGCAATGTCCGCAGGCGGGTGAGAAGAAGAGCACCGCCCGCACGACGGGCACCTGGGCGGCGGCGGCGGGGACCACGAAGGCAGAGGCGAGCAGGGCCACCACCGCGGCCAGGCGTCCCACCGCGCTCACCCGGCCGCTCATCGCCGCACGGCGCAGATGTCGGGAAGCGTGCGGTACCGCTCGGCGAAGTCGAGGCCGTAGCCCACCACCCAGACGTCGTCGATATCGAAGCCCAGGTAGGCAATGGGCACCTCGACCTGCTTGCGATCCGGCTTGCACAGCAGGGTGCAGGCCCGCAAAGAGGTCGGGCCCCGTGCCCCCAACAGCCGCAGCAGGTAGGCCAGCGTGTGGCCGGTGTCGACGATGTCCTCGACCACCAGGACGTGGGTGCCGGCGATGTCGTGGCGGACGTCCATGAGCATCCGCACCGCCCCGGACTCGGTGCTCTCGCGATCGCCGTAGGAGGAGATGGCGATGAACTCCACCCGATGGGGGATGGTGAGACGGCGGGCCAGGTCGGCGAGGAAGATGAACGAGCCTTTGAGCACCCCCACCAGCACCAGCTCGCCCGCGCCGGCGTAGTCGGCGTCGATCTGCGCCGCCAACTCGTCGATGCGGACCGCGATCCGGTCCCGTGAGATGAGCAAATCGAGGGTTTCGGCCACCGCCTCCAAGGCTAGCCGGGTCGCTGCCGGCCCCGGGCGCACCGTGGCTTGACAGGCCCCCCGACGCCTGGGAGAGTCCGGTCTGCGGAGACCTGCATGAGATTCGAGACGCCAGAAGGGTCCTGCTGACCGCGACGGTCGCCGGATCCAACCCGCCCGGGCACTGAGCCCGCGCCGGTCGTCGCCCTCCCCTCCCCCACCCGCCGTTCGACGGCGCGTGGCCTCCCCCCTCGAGGAATCTCATGATCCCGGTCCGTGCCTACCTGAGACTGCTCCGCAGATACCTGCGACCGCTGCGCCGCCGAGTGGCGCTGCTCGCCGCCCTGATGGGCACCGGCATTGCCTGCCAGGCGATCAACCCGCAGTTGATCCGTGCCTTCCTGGACCGGGCCACCTCCGGGGGATCTCTGGGAGGGCTGCTCACCCTGGCCGCCGGGTTCACGGCCCTGGCCGTGGGCCACCAGATCCTCAACGTGGCCGCCACCTACGTGGCCGAGCAGGTGGGATGGCGGGCCACCAACGAGCTGCGAGCGGATCTGGCCGAGCACGTCCTCCGCCTCGACATGGGGTTCCACAAAGGGCACACCCCGGGGGAGCTCATCGAGCGCATCGACGGCGACGTCACCACCCTGTCGGAGTTCTTCGCTTCGTTCGTTATCCGGGTTCTGGGCAACCTGGTGCTGGTGGTCGCCGTGCTCGCCCTGCTGTGGCGGGAGAGCGTCTGGGTGGGCCTGACGATGACCGGCTGGGTGCTCCTCGTGCTGGCCGGCATGCTCGCCATTCAGACCGTGGCCCTGCCCTGGTGGAAGGCGATGCGGGCCCGCAGCGCCGAGTTCTTCGGCTTCCTGGGGGAGCAGCTCGCCGGCACCGAAGACGTGCGATCCAGCGGCGGCGTGCCCTTCATGATGCACCGCTTCACCCGCGTGATGCGCGCCTGGCTCCCCGAGCAGGTTCGGGCCCGCATGGGCTTCGCCGCCCTCTGGGGCTGGAGCATCCTCACCTACCTGATCGTGGGAATGGCCCTCATCTTCTGGCTGGGCTGGCAGGGGCTGCAGGCCGGCACTCTGACCATCGGGGCCGTCTACCTGGTGTTCCACTACAGCGACATGATGCGCGAACCCCTGGAGCAGATCCGCCAGCAGATGGAAGTGCTCCAGAAGGCCGGGGCGGGGATCTCCCGGGTCGAGGAACTACTGGCCGTCCGCTCCCGCCTCGACGAGACCGGCACCGCCGGCCTGCCCGACGGGCCCCTGCCGGTGGGGCTGAGCCGGGTGCACTTCGGCTACCGCGACGAAGAGTCGAACGGGGAGACGGTCCTCGACGGCGTCGACCTGTCCCTGGCCCCGGGCCGGGTCCTCGGCGTGCTGGGGCGCACCGGCAGCGGGAAGTCGACGCTGGCCCGCATCCTCACCCGCCTCTACGACCCGGTGGAGGGCGAGGTGCGCCTGGCAGGCACTCCTCTCCCCGCCCTGGCCCCTGCCGTCCTGCGCTCCCGCGTCGCCATGGTCACCCAGGAGGTCCAGCTGTTCCGGGGCAGCGTGCGCGACAACCTCACCTTCTTCGCCGCCGGCATCCCCGACGAGCGCCTCTGGGAGGTGCTCTACTCGCTCGGCCTGGGCGACTGGGCGGCGGGCCTCCCCTCCGGCCTCGACACCGTGCTCGAGACGGGCAGCGCCGGGCTCTCCGCCGGCCAGGCCCAGTTGCTCGCCTTCGCCCGGGTGTTCCTGCGCGACCCCGGCCTGGTTATCCTCGACGAGGCCTCGTCGCGCCTCGACCCGGCCACGGAGGCCCTCATCGAGCGGGCGGTGGATCGCCTGATGGCGAACCGCACCGGGGTGATCATCGCCCACCGCCTGGCCACGGTGGAACGGGCCGACGACATCGTCATCCTCGAAGCCGGGCGGGTAGTGGAGTGGGGGGAGCGAGCCGCGCTCGCCGCCGACCCGGCCTCCCGCTTCTCCCGCCTGCTGCGCACCGGCCTGGAGGAGGTGCTGGCATGACCGCTCCCCGCATCCGGACCGCCCGCCTCGGAGCCTCGCTCATCGCCCGCCAGAAGGGGCGCTGGGCGCTGAACGTCGCCCTCTGGGTGGCCATCTACGTGATGCCGATCGTCCCCGGCCTGATCACCCAGGCCTTCTTCGACCGCGTCTCCGGCGCCTCCGCCGGGGGCCTCGCCATCCCGGTGCTGGTCGGCCTGGTCGCCGTCTACGGGGTGGGGCGCATCGCGGTGATGTTCTGGGCCATGTGGGTGGACATCCACTTCCGCTTCCGCATCCAGACGCTGCTGCGGCGCAACCTGCTCACCCGCATCTTCGAGCGGCCCGGGGCCCAGGCGCTGGCAGAGACGCCGGGCGAGGCCATGACCCGCTTTCGCGAGGACGTGGAGGAGACCGACGAGACCGTGTCCTGGACGGTGGACCTCGTCGGGATCCTCTTCTTCCTGCCGATCGCCCTGGGGATCATGGCGTCGATCAACGCCCGGGTTACCGCTTTCGTCTTCGTCCCCATGGTGGCGGTGATCTTCCTGGCCGCCCGGGCCCGGGACCGCATCCGCCGCTACCGGGAGGCCGCCCGCGCCGCCACCGGGCAGGTGACCGGGGCGCTGTCCGAAATGTTCGGCGCGGTACCGGCGATCAAAGTGGCCGGGGCCGAGGAGCCGATGATCGCCCACTTCCGCCGGCTCAACGACGCCCGCCGCCACGCCCTGGTGCGCGACAAGACGCTCACCCAGGTCCTGGAATCGCTCTTCTGGAACTCGGTGTCGATCGGCACCGGGATCATCCTGGTGGCCGCCGCCCAGGCGAAAGTGTCGTTGTGTAGATGTCGGGGTCTGAGATGGGGATGGAGCCGGTGATCTGGTAGTGGTTGCGGTCGGTGAGGTGGATCTGGATCTCTAGGAGGTCGAGGATCTGGCGCTGTTGGTGGGGGTGTGCTGTGGTGAGCCATCGGCGGGCGCGGAGGGCGATGGCATCCAGATCCTGTGGCCAGCCGCCGCTTTGGCTGTGGGGTCGGGCGGCTGCCTCGAGGCTCCGGCTGAGGGTGCGGGCTTCGGCGAGGTCGGCTTCGATGCGGGCCAGAGCGTCTTTGACTCCGTCGGGGCTGATGCGGCGGAGGCTGTAGTCGACGAGGAGCCTGCGGCGTGCCTCTTCGAGTTCTTCGATGCGCCGGTTGACCTTGTCAAGGTCGATGTCAGCCGGTGGTGTCTCAGCGGGTTGGTTTTGGAGGTGGTCGCGGGCGGCGGCGAGGAGCCGGGTGGGGTCGGTGAGCACCCTGGTGAGCTCGGCCCACACTGTGCCCTCGATGTGGTCGGCTCTGATCCAGCGGGCGTTGGTCCACTCGCAGCGCTGGGGGGCGTCGGGTTCGTTGCGTTGGCAGCGGTAGTAGCGCTGCCCGTCGCTTCGGGTGCCGATCCATCGGGCGCCGCAGCCGCAGACGATGAGCCCCGACAGCGGGTAGGGGGCACGGTCCGTCTTCGGCCCGTAGCGCTGGGCGGCCCGGTCGAGCACCTTGCCCAGAGCGGCGTGTTCGTCGTCAGTGAAGATGGCGGGCACATCGACGGGAATGCCCCCATACGTGGTGTGGCCGGTGAGACGGGGATTGCGCAGAATCTGACGTAGGTTGCGTCCCGTCCAGGGTGGCCCGCGACGAGTGGGGATGTCCAGGGTGTTGAGGCGCTTCGCCGCCTCGTGCATGCTGAGCCCGTCTTCGACCAGCCAGCGCCACACCTGCCGTAGCGCCCTGGCCTCCTCGGGCTCTTCGATGAGGGTCTTGCCTCTGCCGTCGGGGGCCTCAACGGGTCGGGTGCCGTAGGGGGGTGCACCCCCCTGCCATTTGCCCTTGCGGGCGGAGGCCAGCTTGCCCAGCATCGACTGTTCCCGAATGTTCTCCGACTCGAGTTCCGCCACTCCGGAGAGAATCGGGATGACCAGGGCGCGGTTCGCCGGGGTGGACGTGTCCAAGCCGTCTTGGACGAAGTTGACTCCGACCCCGAGGCCGGCCAGCTGGTGGATCAGGTCCAGGTTGTGGCGGGCGGAACGGCCGAACCGTGACACCTTCCACACCAACAGCACCCCGAACTCCCCCCGGCGGGCGGCGGCGAGCATAAGGTCGAGGGCGGGGCGGGTTGCCCTGGACCCGGAGACCCCTTCCTCCCGGAAGCGGAGACCCTCAGGGACGGTGAGCCCACGGAAGTCGGCGAAGCGCAACAGCTCGACGGTCTGAGCGTCCAGCGACTCGCCGCCCACCTGATGCTCCCGGGACACCCGGGCGTAGGTGGCGGCAACACCACTGTCAGGGCTCATGTCCGGTCGGCGAACACAACGTCCGGGACCAGTTCGGAACCCTCGATGGCCATGAGCACCGTCTCGGGTCGTTCACCGTCGGCGGGCTGGCGCAGCTCCACCGACACCAGCCGCCGGACCGGGCTCATCCTGCCGGCGAAGGAGCCCACCGTCCGTGCCACCCGCTCCGCCCACCCGTAACGGGTGCCTGGACGCTTACCCTCAGCGAGCTCCAAATCGATGACCAGTCTGACTCGCATGACAGGAGCGTACCCCCGGCCTGTGACACAAGCACCCACAGCCCCGCCCTCCGGCCACACGTCGGCACCTTCCTGGGACCGTCCCTGCCCTGGGGGAAGCCGGGCAGGCAGGCCGTTGGTTCGGGGACCCGACTGGCAGCTTATCTGACACGCCTGCCTCATTCGCCGACTTAACTCGACCAACGGCCCAGGCAACTCGACTAACAGCCCAGGCAACCCGACTAACAGCCCAGTCGACTCGACCAACGGCCCAGGCAGCCCGGCAAACCCCGGAACACCGCTCGGACACCGGGCAACCACTCCGCCGGCCCGGCGGTCCCCGCCAACCAGCCTCCGCCGCAGTCCCAGACACCCCCAGCAAGACACCCGCGGCGCCTCCGGGACACACCGAGCCCACGGGAAGGTCAGATGCGGGGACCCTCAAAGCACCCTTGTAGCTATCTTCCCTCGGTTCTGTTCAGGATCAAGGTGGCCGCATAGTGACTCGGGGGGCGGGAGATCCTG
>JBDROA010000047.1:0-7768 GCA_043810615.1 Actinomycetota bacterium
GGGGAAGCCCTCAGGAAGAGTGGTCGTCGGCATCGTCGTCGTCGTCGTCGTTGTGGTCGTCGTGGCCGGGGTAGTCATCGTCGTGGTGGTCGCCCCGGTAGTAGTGGTAAGAGCGGCCGTCGACGTGGGGGCCGCGGTGGAGATGCGGCCGCCGCCGTCGTCGCAGGCGCCGGCCACCCAGGCCAACGCCGACGCCGGGGTCATCGCCGAACGGAGCCGGGTGCGGGGCAAGCCGCTTCTCTGCTCCGCACCACCCTGCGGGGGAGCGGCCCCGGCACGGGGCGTGGGCGCCTCTCGCCGCCGAGGCTACTCGCCCGGACGAGGCGCAGTAGCCCTCCCCGAACTCACCGTTTCGCTCTGCCGGCCGAGCCGGCTCCCGCAGGGGGTTGGCCGCGCCGCTCTCGGTCCCGTCAGTGCGGCGGGAGAGGCCATCAGCCTCGGGCCAGGTACTCCTCCAACTCTTCAACCAGTTCCCCCCGCCGATCCGCGTCCAGGAAGGCCGCCTCGATCCCGTTACGGGCGATGGCGGCCAACTCTTCGCGGGTTAGGCCCAGGGCCCGCTGGGCCGCCAGGTAGTTGTCCCCGATGTAGCCGCCGAAGTAGGCCGGGTCGTCGGAGTTGATGGTGATGCGCACCCCGCGCTGCAGCAGGCGGCGCAGGTTGTGGTCGGCCAGGTCGGGGAACACCTGGAGTTTTGAGTTGGAGAGCGGGCAGACCGTCAGGGCGATGCCCTCCGCCACCAGGCGCTCCACCAGGGCCGGGTCCTGCTCGCAGGCCACCCCGTGGTCGATGCGCTCTGCCCCGAGCAGGTCGAGCGAGTCACGGATGTAGGCCGGCGGGCCCTCCTCCCCGGCGTGGGCCACCGCCCGCAGTCCGGCGGTACGGGCCCGGGAGAAGGCCGGCACGAACCTCTGCGGGGGGTTGTCCCGTTCGCCCGAGTCCAGGCCGACGGCGACGATCTGGTCGAAGAAGGGGCGGGCCTGCGCCAGGGTCTCGAGGGCGGCCTCGCCGGACAGGTGGCGCAGGAAGCACATGATCAGGTGGGTGGTGATGCCGAGGCGTTCCCGGGCTTCGGCCCGGGCCCGGGCGAAGCCCTTCATGAAGACCGGGAAGCCGATGCCCCGCTCGGTGTGGGTCTGCGGGTCGAAGAACATCTCGGCGTGACGCACGTTGTCGGCCGCTGCCCGCTCCAGGTAGGCCCACATGAGGTCGCAGAAGTCCTGCTCCGTTCGCAGGACCGCCGCCCCCTGGTAGTAGATGTCCAGGAAGGACTGCAGGTTGGTGAACTCGTAGGCGCGGCGCACCTCGTCCACGGTGGAAAAGGGCAGGGTCGTCCCGTTGCGTTCGGCCATTCGGAGCATCATCTCCGGCTCGAGGGTGCCTTCGATGTGCAGGTGCAGTTCCACCTTGGGCAGGCCCCGGATGAAGGCCTCCATGGTTCCCTCCGGTGACGGTGTGGGGCAGCCTAACCGGCCGCTCCGACCCGGAGCCTCCCGGAACCGCAGCGGTGAGTTCGGGGTGCGGTACCCTCCCCGCCGCATGATCCCCACCGCCGCTCGGACCGATCTCCGCCGCTGGGCCGTCGACGGCACTCCCTACATCGTCGGGGGGACGATCGTCGCCGCGCTCGGCGCCTACGTCTTTCAGGTCATCGGGGCCCGGACGCTCGGCGCCGCCGCCTTCGACCCGGTGACCGCCCTGCTGACCGTGCACTTCCTCGTGTTCACCGTGCTGCTCCTCCCGGTGGAGCAGTTCGAGATCCGCCGCCTCACCCTGGGTCGCATGGGGAGTGCCTGGGCGGTGGGCGGGGTGGTGGCAGCCGGGGCGGTGGGCGCCGCCACCTTCACCTTCTTCAGCCGGGATCGCTACTTCGCCGGCGAATGGGACTACGTCCTCATCGGGGTCGTGGCCGTGTCCGCCAACGCCCTCATGGCGCTGGCCCGGGGACGCCTGGCCGGGGAACGCCGCTTCCGAGCCTACGGCCTGGTGAGCGGGGTGGTGGCGACTGTGCGGGTGGGGCTCGCCGTGGTGTTTCTGAAGCTGGCGGCAACCGGCCCCAGCGTGGGGTGGGCTCTCGCCCTGGCCCCCCTCGTGGTAGTGGCCTGGCTGCCCTTCCGCCGGACGGAGGCGGCCTCCGGCTCCGTCCGCGCCGAGGGGGCAGGCCGGTTCCTCACCGGCTTCGTGCTCGCCAGCGCCGCTTCACAGGTCCTGCTCCTGCTCGCCCCCATCGCCGTGGGTCTCATCAGCGACGAGCCCGGGCTGATGAGTGTGGTGTTCGTCACCTTCCAGTTGTACCGCCTTCCCATCGTGATGACCCAGAACCTGCTGGCCCGGCTCCTCCCCCCGTTCACCAGCCTGGCCGCCGCCGGCCGGGAGGACCTGCTGCGGCGGTGGGCGAAGCGCTTCGCCCTTGCCGCCCTGGTGCTGTCGCCGATTGCCGCGGTGGGCGGTGGCCTGTGGGGCCCGGCGGTGGTGCGCCTGCTCTTCGGTGCCGAATTCGAGCCCAGCTGGGAGGTGGCGGCCCTCTCGGCCGCCGGCACCGTGCTGGCCGCCGTCTCGCTCCTGGCCGGGCAGGTGCTGGTGGCTCGGGGACGGACCATGCTGCTCGCGGCCGCTTGGGTGGTGGGCTTCGCCGTCGCCGTAGCCGCCCTGATCCCGTCGTTCGAGGCGCCGGGGGTGCGGGTCTCCCAGGCCTTCGTGCTGGGGGAGGGGGCGGCGCTGGCGGCCATCCTCGCCTTCGCCCTGCGGCGCCGCCGTCCTGCGGAGCAGTAGGGTTCGGGAGATGCGCACCCTTCTGATCACCGGCGGCGCCGGCTTCATCGGCTCGCACCTGGCCGAGGCGGCTCTGGCCGCCGGCGATGCCGTGGTCGCGGTGGACGACCTGTCGACCGGCTCCTACCGCAACGTCGGCCACCTCAGTGGGGGGGACTTCAACCTGGTGGTGGCCAGCGTGGACGATGCCGCCACTATGGAGGGGCTGGTGCGCGCCGCCGACCAGGTGTATCACCTGGCGGCGGCGGTCGGCGTCAGGCTGATCGTGGAAGACCCGGTGCGCACCATCGAGACCAACATCCGGGGGACCGAGGTGGTGCTCCGCCTGGCCAACAAGTGGCGCCGCCCGGTGCTGATCGCCTCGACGTCAGAGGTGTACGGGAAGTCGGAGCGAGTCCCCTACGCGGAGGACCACGACATGGTTCTAGGGCCTACGACCCACTCCCGCTGGGCCTACGCCGCCTCGAAAGCCATCGACGAGTTCCTGGCCGTCGCTTATCACCACCGCGACGGTTTGCCGGTGGTCATCGCCCGCCTCTTCAACACTGTGGGCCCTCGCCAGACGGGCCGCTACGGCATGGTGCTCCCCACCTTCGTCCGCCAGGCGCTGCGCGGCGAGCCGATCACGGTGTACGGTGACGGCCGCCAGACCCGCTCCTTCACCTATGTGAGCGACGCGGTGCGCGCCTTGCTCGAATTGCCTCGCCACGAGGCGGCCGTCGGCGAGGTGTTCAACGTGGGGGGCGGCCGGGAGGTCACGATCATGGAACTGGCAAGCCTGGTCCGGGAACGCACGGGTTCGGCTTCTGAGATCGTCACCGTGCCCTACGACCAGGCCTACGCCCCCGGCTTCGAGGACATGGTGCGCCGGGTGCCCGACACCTCCAAGCTGCGGCGGGTCACCGGGCTCACCGCGGTGGTGGGGCTCGAGGAAATCGTCGACCGGGTGGCCGAGCACTATCGGCAGAACCCGGGTTTCGTGTAGATGCTCGCCGGCCTCCTGGCGTTCGTCGTCGCGGCAGGGCTGACCGCGGCATTTGTGAGACTGCCCCTGTTGTCCCGCCCTTTCACCCGGGTGGCGTCGGGGGCCCGCTGGCGGGCGGATGCCGTCCCGCTGGCCGGCGGGGTGTCCATGGCTGCCGGGTTTGCCGTTGCTGCGGTCGCCTCTGGGCGAGGCTTGCCGGGGGCGGGGGCGGTGCTGGCCGCCGTCGGCGTGGCGCTGGCGGTGGGCCTGGCCGACGACCTCCACCCGCTTCCCGCCTGGGTCAAGCTGGCCGGGCAGGCCGGAGCCGGAGCGGTGCTGGCGGCGCTGGGAGTCCGCCTGGCCCTTCCCGGCCCGGAGGCCCTGGCCTGGGTGGCGACGATCGCCTGGGTAGTGGTGGTGGCCAACGCCGTGAACCTGTTCGACAACTTCGATGGTGCGGCCGCCGGGGCGGCGCTGGTGGCCGCGTTGGCTCTGGCCTTGTGGTGGGGCCTCGGCACCGGGCCCACAGCTCTGGCAGCGGCTCTCGCCGGGGCTGCGGCTGGCTTCCTCCTGTGGAACGCTCCTCCTGCCCGGATCTTCATGGGGGATGCCGGTTCGCACTTCCTGGGGGCCGCCCTGGCCGGCCTCACTCTGCTCGACGCGGGCCGGGCGGGAACGGCCGGTCCCGCGCCGTGGGCCCTCGCCGTCCTCGTCCCGGTAGTGCTGCTGGCTGTGCCCCTCTTCGACACCGCCCTGGTGGCGGTGGAGCGCCGTCGCCACCGGAGGCCCGTGTCGGTGGGGGGGCGGGACCACACCGCCCATCGCCTGGCCGGGCTGGGGCTGGGGGCTCGCCCGGTGGCCCTGCTGCTGTGGGGGCTGGGGGTGGCGGCCGCCGGGACTGCCTCACTGGCGGCCGTGGGCCGGTGGTGGCTCGCCGCCGGGGCAGCGGTGCTGACTGCCGGTTTGGCCCTCCTGGGACGCCGCCTCACCCGGGTCCCGGTCTACGGCTGAGCGTCGGCCGTCTGGGTGTCCCCGCACAGGTCGTCGAGCGGTTGCAGGTTGAGCGCCTCCATGGCCTCGAGTGGGGGCAGGCTCAGGGCGGTGGCCACAGTCTGGGCGATGAAGTCCCGGTCGGGGATGGGGTAGCGGTCGGCGGTCCAGCCGCCGATGTACGAGGTGGAGGTGCCGGCGAACTCGGGGGCGTCGGGCATGAAGCGGATCGAGACGATCTCCTGGGTGTTCACCTTGGCGACCAGTTCGATGAAATCGGGGATGGCGGCCATGGGCAGATCGGTGAGGACGCTGCTCTCGATGGCGGGCACGATGGTGGGGAATTGGCGCAGCAGGCTCACCGGGTCGGCCTGCTCGGCCAGGGCCTCGAGCACACAGCGCTGGCGGTTCATGCGGCTGAAGTCGTGAGAGCCCTGCCGGGAGCGGGCGTAGTAGAGGGCGAGGTGGCCGTCCATGTGGTAGGTGCCCGGCGTCAGGTCCACGACCGAGATGCTGCCGTCCTCGTTGGGGTACGCGGAGTCGTAGACGCGCTCCGTGACCACGATGTCCACCCCGCCGATGGCGTCGATGATCTCCACGAAACCCTCGAGGTCCACGAGGGCGAAGTAGTGGATGTCGATGTCCAGCAGGTAGCCGACGAGCGACTTCGTGGCGTTCGCCCCGGAGTTGGGTTCCCCGAACAGGTCGGGCCGCTTCAGTCCCCACGCGTACAACTCGTTGGCGATCATGCCGAAGCAGTCGGGGCAGTTGTCCCAGGCACCCTGGGCCGGGTGCCCACCCGGGATGGGCAGCCCGAAGAGGTTGCGGGGGATGCCGAACATGGCGGTCCACCCGGTGGCCGGGTCGATGGACAGCACGATCATGGTGTCGGTGCGGATGCCGCGGCGGTCCACTCCCGAGTCGCCGCCGAGCAGCAGGATGTTCACCCGTCCCTCCTCCGGGAAGGCGGCGGGCAGCGTGCTCGTCGTGGTGGTCGGGGGAGCGGTGGACGAGGGCGCGGAGCCTCCTGCCGGCGGGAGACTCGTGGTGGAGGTGGAGGTCGTGGCCGTCTGGTTCGGGTCGCTCACGAAGTCGTGGGTCAGCAGGTCGTGGAGGAGCAGGTTGCGCTCGCCCACGTAGAGGTGGGGGACGGCGGTGGCTATCAGCAGGACCCCCAGTCCGGCGACGAGGATGGAGCGCGTGGCGAGCCGGCCCTCCCCGGGGCCGGCGGTGAGGAAGGCGTCGGCCACGGCGAAGGCACGGAAGCCCAGCAGGGCGGCGTTGAGCACCAGCAGGAGGATCAACAGGTTCGGGCTGGAGAAGAAGGGCCGGGAGACGGCCAGGGCGAGGTCGAGCCCGCTGCCGAAGACGACGACGGCGAGCAGCAGCGCCGCCGGTACCACCAGGGCGGTGGTGATCCCCACGAAGACCCAGCCCCGCCGCCGGCGGCCGAGGTAGAGGTGCCCGATCCCCGGCACGATGGCCGACAGCAAGGCGGCCAGGAAGGGGCTGCGGCGCCGGGCCTGCCGGGCGCGGGGCTCCGTAATCGGCTCCTCGGGCATCTCGCCAGCATACGCCGAGCGCCGGGGAACGAAGCCGCATGGGCCCCGCTACCGGCAGTCGCCTGGAGGGCGCGGGGTGGTGCCTCCGGGACGGCTCGGCTTCCGCCCGGCCGAGTTCCCTAGGATGCGGGCAGGACCGCCGGTGATGGGAGGAGATCGTGCGAACGAAATGGTCTTGGGTGGTGCTGGTGGCCGTGCTGGCGCTGCTCGCCGCCGCCTGCGGCGACGATGACGGCGGAACGACCACCACCGCCCAGGTGACGACTACCGCGGAGGGAACGACGACTACCGCGGAGGGAACGACGACGACCGCGGCCGAGCAACTCGTGTTCGGCATGATCCTGGTCGGGCCGCAGAACGACCACGGATGGAGCCAGGCGCACTACGAGGCCGGGCTCTATCTGGAGGAGCAACTCGGCGCCCGGATGATCGTCCTGGACAAGGTGAACACCGCCGACCGTCCGGAGACGACGGTCGACCAGGTGGTCACCCAGATGATCGGCGAGGGGGCGGGTCTGATCTTTGCCACCTCGGATGACATGAGGGACGGCATTGAGCTCGCCGCCGAGCAGCACCCGGACATCCCGATGATCTGGTCGTCGGGTGACAGCGCCTGGGCCGACGCGGGGGAGGCCTACCGGCCGGACCTCACCAACCTGGGCAACACCATGGGGCGCATGGAGTACGGCAAGATGATGGCCGGCTGCGCCGCCGCTCTGACGACGGAGACCGGTGAGCTCGGCTACCTGGGCCCGCTGATCAACGCCGAGACGCGGCGCCTGGCCAGCTCGGTGTACCTGGGCGCCCAGTACTGCTGGGAGAGCTTCCGGGGCGAGGACCCGGCCGACCTGGGCTTCCGGGTCGACTGGATCGGGTTCTGGTTCAACATCCCCGGGTTCACCCTCGATCCCACGCAGGTGGCCAACGACTTCTTCGACTCGGGAATCGACGTGGTGATCTCGGGCATCGACACCACCGAGGGCCTGGTGGTGGCGGGCCAGCGGGCCGCCGCCGGTGAAGCGGTCTGGGCCATCCCCTACGACTTCCGGGGCGCGTGCGACGAGGCTCCCGAGATCTGCCTCGGCGTCCCGTACTTCAACTGGGGCCCGGCGTACGTGCGCATCGTGCAGTCGGTGCTCGACGGCGCCTTCGCCGCGGAGTTCGAGTGGTTCGGGCCGGACTGGGCCGATCTGAACAACATCGACACCTCCGGCGTGGGGTTCGTCAACGGCCCCGGCCTGTCTGAGGAGAACGCCGCACTGCTTAACCAGTTCATCGCCGGACTGGCCGACGGCTCGATCGAACTGTTCGTCGGCCCGCTCAACTACCAGGACGGCACCCCATTCCTGGGCGACGGTGAAGTGGCCACCGACCTGCAGATCTGGTTCATGGAGCAACTGCTCGAAGGCATGGAGGGGGCCAGCGCACCCAGCTAGACCTCACCTCGGCAAACCAGTGAAGGGGGGAAGGCGTCCGCCTT
>JBDROA010000048.1:0-6189 GCA_043810615.1 Actinomycetota bacterium
CACCGGCCCCACCCCCACCGGACGCCGATCCGCAAGCGTCACCGGCACCCGCACAGCAGCCGCATCCCCCTCCACCACCACAACCACCGAAGCCACCACCACCACACCCACAAGAAAACGCAGCCAACGCCTACCCCACCACTCCGACAATCCGCGGAACAGGGAACGGGGTCCCATACGGCCCTCCCTCAGAGAGGCTCCCCCCTGGCAGCCTCCTCAACGACAACCCGACGAAACAGGAATTACGCGCCAAGTTCACCGGGGAGTACCTCATCGACACTAGCGGCCGATGGCCCCAAGGCGGGTAATGGCGCCCTCGCCCTCCACCCGGTCGCCAGGGTCGGGGGCGGGCCACCAGCTCCTCGGCCGTCTGGCGATCGGGCTTCAAACCCGAGGGTGGCGTTTCAAAGGGAGCCCCTCGGGACCCCTGACCTCTCCGCAGGGGCGTACTCGGCGCAGGCTGGCCCCTCCCCCGGGCGGCGTGATGCCATCCGACGATAGGTGCGCCTGCAGCAGATTCACCAGGGGCTCTGACCTGCGAGTGCCCGGCCCGAAGGCTTGGGGAGTGTGGGGGCCAGCCCGAAGGCTTGATCGTCGGGTCAGCGGTCCGCAGGCCCGGCGGCCTGGAGGCTCCAGGCTCGAGGCTTGCCTCCTGGCAGCCGCCGCAACGCGCCACCAAGCCGTCACCAGCGGGGGCACCGTTGCAGGACCCCTCTGGTCCGGAGCCCAACATCGCCCGGCGGGGGCAAGTCGGCAAGGCGACGCACTTGCAGCCAAGCCCGCCGTGGGTCGCGTTCCACAAGCAGCGCCCTGCCCAGGACGGCGAACGTCCAGCGGGCAGCATCCTGGTCGTCTTCGGAAGCGCTACAGAGGGAGCGCACGGGCTCGGGGGCCTTGTCCCCGACGGCGAGGACACCGAGCCCGGCCGAGTGGGGAAGGAGAAACGATGGGTACTCCGCGGCCAGTTCATCCCAGAGCCGCCAGACACCGAAACCCTCCAGGTAGGCGGCCACATCGTGGAGCAGGACGACTCCCCGTCGGCTGAGCTTGGGAAGCCACGAATGGAAGTCGGCTCGAACCGCTTCGTACGTGTGGGTGCCGTCGATGTGGAGGATGTCCACCGAACCATCAGGGAACTCGCTGAGGGCAGCGGCGAAGGTCGACTTCAGGAGTCGCGAGAAGTCCGAGTAGGCAGGGTCGTGGACGGCCCTCAGAGCGTCGTAGACACTCTCGTCGTACTCCCCGGTGGTTTGGTCTCCTTGCCAGTGGTCGACCGCGCAGCATCTGGCGTTGAGGCCGAACCTGCCGACGGCTTGACAGAAGGCCATGTAGGAGTCGCCCTTGTGGGTCCCGAGCTCCACCAGGGTGTCCGGCCGGGCGGTCGCCACGAGGAAGAAGGCGAATGGAATGTGACCGTGCCACCAGGGCTGGTCGGAGAGGTAGGACGGCCGGGTGAAGGCGGGGCGGAGGTCACCAACGGTGAGCATGGCCAGGACCAGGTGGCGGGCGGTCCGGTTCAGCGTACCCGCTCCTGCGAGCCCTCGGCCAGGTTCGTTGGCAGGCGACCCGGGTGCAGGCCCGGATCCCCCTGACCGCGGGTTCGTAGCGCAACAGCCTGGGCGTCGGGTCTGCTGGCCGAAGGCCGATCCGGGTCACAACCCGAAGGCGAGTCCATCGGGGATGAGGTCCGAGGGGCTGGGCTGCCGAGGCGTCACCGGGCCCTCGACCCGAGCCGCAATGGCCCGAATATGGAGCCGGCCTTCCCCGACGGTGTCGGGCCGCGGCCGTGCGACGCGCCGAGAGCCTCATCGCCGCTGCCGGACGCCTGGAGCTCTCCTCCACCTGATCCGATGGTTCCCGACCCGTCCCGAGGCCGCTCCTCGTGAACTGCAGGCCGGCGCGAGACCCCCGTCAGGGAGGAAGCCGCCCTGCGCTCCCGGCCGGAGGATCAGACCGTCGGGCCATTAGCCCGAAGGTCGAGTCATCGGGGCTTCGGTCTGGAGCGCCACCCCGGCAGTAGATCAGGCGGGGAGAAGGCCCCGGCGGCGCAGCCTCTCGTGTTCCCAGGCGGCGAAGTCCACCGGAGGATGGACTGCCTCTGCATCGGGCTTGCGCAGCAACTGGGGAACGCCATCCGGACAACCCGTGACACAAAGCCCACAGCCGATGCACTTCTCCCGGATCACGACGGACACCCCATCCTGCTCGTGGATGGCATGCACCTGGCAGCGTTCGACGCAGGTCCCGCATCCGGCACACAGAGCCGGGTCGATGACCGCGTAGTAGTTGGCATGAGCGACGGAGTTCTCGATCCCGAAGTCCGTGATGCCCCGCAGGAGGCCGCAGCAGCAGCCGCAGCAGTTGCAGACGTAGCCGACGCCTTGCGCGACGTTGCTCACCGTGTGCACCAGGCCGATCTCCTCGCTCCGCTCAAGGAGAGCCAGCGCCTCTTCCCGAGAGATGTCGCCGGGTCGAGGAGGGCGGTCGGCGTTGGAGAAACTGAGGCACATGGCCAGCGGGAAACCACACCGATGGCCCAGGTGGTCCTGCTGCACGCGGCAGATGCACTCGTTGGCGGTGAACGACTGGGCGGAGAGCATGACCTGGCGCACGTCGTCGTAAGGCAGGATCCATTCGGAGGCGACCGAGCGTTGGGCAGGCATCACCCGGTGCAGCGCCGGCTGCGGCTTCATAATCCCGGCGGCGCCGCCATGCGCCAGATACTCCTCAACGAGGTGGGCCAGCTCATGATCCATCCGGTCGACCTGAGCCTCGAAGAACCCGACGATGAAGGGCGCCAGCCGGAAGCAGTCCTCTCCGGAGCGATTCTCGAACCAGACCAGGCCCCGCCGCGCCATCTCGAACAGCTGCCGGCGGGCAGCCTCCGCCGTGATCCCGAGGCGCCCGGCGATCTCACCGGCCGGCTCGAGTTCGCCGGAGAGCCGGCAGGCGAGCGAGGCCTCCTCGGGCAAAAAGATCTTCCTCAAGATGGCTATCTCGACCCCGGAGGTGGTCCGGGGAAAGCCGTTGGGAAGCCGGTCCAGGGCCCCGGCGAGCTGCTCGTAAACGCCATCGGACATTCGCTCCGCCTCCTCTCCCTGATCGTATCGCCGCCGCCGGCCTCACGCCGAGCCCGCGTCCACGAACCCCTTCCAGTTGTCCTTCAGGTACCGGATGAAGGCTTCCCCGATGCCCTCGCCGCGCAGATAGCCCTCGGTCACCGGCAGCGCCGCCGCCTCGAACCCGGCATCGGCCGCCACCCGCTCCGGGAAGTCGTGGTGCAGGATCGCCGCCCGGCCGACGATCGCCAGATCGGCTCCCGCCTTCAGGCAGCGGGCCGCGTCCCGGCCGCTCCTGATCTGGCCGGCAACGCCGAGGAGAACCGCGCCGCGGTCGACGTCGGCGAAGTGGGCCAGCAGGGTTCGGCCCTGGAACTCCTCCTCGTGAGGCTCCTTGAAGACGTCCCAGAGGGACATGTCGAGCAGATCGATCATCCCGTCGCTCATCAGCCGCTGGGCGACGGTGCGGATCTCGCCGAGCTTCTGGCCGAAGCGTTCCGGCGAGAGCCTGACGGCCAGGATGAAGTCGGCACGGCAGCGGGCGCGAATGCCGGCGACGATGTCGAAGAGGAGTCGGGCCCGGTTCTCGAGCAAGCCGCCGTACCTGTCGGCCCTCTGGTTCACCTCGGCGCTGAGGAACTGGGCGATGACATACCCGTGGGCGCCGTGGATCTCGACGCCGTCGAACCCGGCGCGGTCGGCGCGGACTCCGGCGGTGATGAAGTCCTCGGCCAGTTGTTCGACTTCGCCGCGGGTCAGGGCGCGGGCTT
The DNA here is from genome assembly GCA_043810615.1 of Actinomycetota bacterium. Classification (GTDB taxonomy): domain Bacteria; phylum Actinomycetota; class Acidimicrobiia; order Spongiisociales; family UBA11373; genus VGBK01. The sequence continues at coordinate 3,830 of JBDROA010000048.1, forward strand.
CCGTCTTCGGGTTGTCGGACGGACAGACCGGTTGGGTTCCGATGAGCCTCGCCGGGGATCGCATCCCGGCGTGATGTAGCTGCACCAGCCCAAGGCTGCCCTCGGCCCTCAGGCCCGCCGCCAGACGCGAGAGCCCCTCCAAATGCCCATCGGAGAAGATCCCCGGCTGGCCCGGGAAGCCCTGGCCCTGGGGCTGCACGTGGGCAGCGGCCGTCACGACGAGGCCGAACCCGCCCCGGGCCCGTCCGACGAGCCAGTCGAACTCGTCGTCGGATAGGCAGCCGTCGTCGCCGCACTGGGTGTTGGTCAGCGGCGCCAGCACGAAACGGTTCTTGATGACCGGGCCGCTGGCGAGCTCCACTGGTTCGAAAAGGCGCTTCATGGGGGGCAAGTTAACGCCCGGACGGACGGGGGAAGTTGCCGGTCCAGGCCCGGAGCCTTGTTCCCTTCAGACCGGGCGCCTGCTTAGGAGTTCGCGCTCACCGTGATCTGCATGGTCGCGTAGGTGTGCCGGATGCGGAGCGAGCCCTGGATCTGCCCCTCGCCGATCGTGCCGGCCAGGGTGGGCCAGGGATGGTCCAGCGGGCTCAGGCAGGGGCCGAGGTCGCCGGGCTGACCATCCGCCATAGGGCACGGTCCCCCCACCGTGCCCACGTGGCCCCCAACCTCCAGGTTCAGTTCGGTCGCTGCCGGGTCGACAACCCCGTTCCCGGAGCCGACGAAGGCAACGCAGTACGGCCCGTAGTCGGCGCTGTCGTACTCCATGAGCCGGCGAAGCCGGGCTTGCAGCGAGCAGTCCTCCGCCAGAGTGAAGGTCACCTCGTCGAAGCGGGCCACGCCGCCGGAGAAGCCCTCGACGGTGCCGGTGATGCTGCCCCGATACTCCCGCGGCTGACAGGCTGCGACCCCAGTGGTGGTCTCCCCTGCCGACGACGTGGTCTGCCCCGCCGGCTGCTCCTGGGGAACGACCCCCTCGGGACCGCCCCGGATGGCCACGAGCGCCCCGATGAGGACTCCCACCGCCAAGAGAAACACCACAGCGGCCAGCACCCGGCCCAGCATGCTCTGGAGGAAGACGAACAGCCCACGGGGCGCAGCCGGCATCGGCTCCGGGAAGAGGGGCGGCTCGGGGGGAAGCGGTGGAGAGGGTGGAGGCGGCGCCGGAGGCCCTGGAGGCGCCGGAGGCGGGGGTGGATCGGCCCCATTCACGCTGGGAGCCTACCAGTCGACCCCCGTCCCTACCGGGGGGCCTCCCGAAGACGATCGCCGGGCCTCCGTCGTATCTGCCTCGGCACCACCGGCAGCAGTCGCGTGCAGCCCTTCTCGCTGTCGGGGCCATCTGCCCGAAACAACCGCAGCATCTGACCCGGACTCGCCCGAAGGCGGTGACGAGATCCTCTACCCGCCGTACCGGGGGGCGGGAGAGTCGACCAACGCACCGATACGCCCGCTGTGGGGTGATCGTGACCTTGCCGTCGACGGCACCGACTCGAGTGGGGTCGTCGTCTGATCACCGAAGCGAGTGAGGGGACGGACGGATGACTCGATTCCCTTGGGCGAAGACACAGAAGAACGGGGCGGCTGCCGCAGATGGCCCGCGGCGAGCAGCGGCCCCGAGCCGCCCAACCGAGCCTGGTTGGAGCTTGCCGCCGGGCTCATGAAGGATCGCCTGGCGGCGGGACGTCACGATCACGACGGCGGGTGCGACCTCTATCTCGGCTTCTTCACCGTCGCTCAGGCAGCCTCGACTGCGGATCGGCTTGCCGCCGCACTCGGGACCATCGAGCATCCATGCCGCCCCGAGGTCCTGCCACTCACCGGTCGCGAGGCGGCGGTCAGGATCTCGCGTGGGGGTCAGCAGTGGATGGTCGATCTGATCGGTGAGATGGTCGCTGGGAGATTCGGTGCCCTGGGTGCCACCGGACTCCTGGGTGTTCGCTTCGACGAAGAACACGCACGCCTCGCGGCTCGCGCCATGGGTCGCGAAACGGTCACGGTCGGAGATTGCTTCACCACGTGAAGCCCGTTCCAGCGCTCCACTCGAGACGCCGGGGCAGCAAGTCCCACCATCCGTCGCGGGTCTGGTGGTGGGCGACTTGGGACACGGGGAGTTGGCGTCAGGATGTGTGGATCCGAGATGCCGCAACGGGCCCATCATCGGGCTGGGAGCCCGAAGGCCCCTCATCGGGTGCACGACCCGAAGGTTTGTTTGTCGGGTCGGGAATCCGAAGGGCGGCACCGATCGGGCGTGAGACCCCAACGGCGGCTCATCAGGGATCCGCGGAGGGCTCGCCGTGTGGATGAACCCGGGTCAGAGAGGGACTCGCACGCACCTCGATCCGCCCGCTGCTGCCCCTCCG
>JBDROA010000049.1:0-7157 GCA_043810615.1 Actinomycetota bacterium
GGTGCCCGGAAACCGGCATTGGCCGGCGGGTAGTAGTAGGCGTAGGCCGGCCCGTCGGGGGTGGGGAAGGCCACTCGCTCCGGTATCGAGACGACGGCGGGGTCGAGCCCCGGGGGATCGGGGGCGCGGATCACCTCGGCATCCCCGGTGCTGGTGTCGACCCGCACGACGGCGGGGAACGCGGTAGGCGAGCCGGCGATCAGGTACAGGTCGTCGCCCGCGACCACGGGACCCGCCAGCCACGTCCCGGGTGCGGGCAGGGTCCGGCTGGTGCCGTCGGCGCCGTGGAGCATGAGGACCGTGCCGGTGGGCGCGGCGTACACCGCGACGATCGACCCGTCGCCCAGGAAGGCGTAGCGGCGCAGGCGGAACACCCATTGCGGCACACCGGCGTCGCCGGCGACGGCTGCCACCGGCCGGACCTCGCCGTCCTGCAGGCGGTACAGGTTCCACCAGCCGCTGCGATCCGAGGCGAAGTGGAGCACGCCCCCGGGCGACCACTCCGGCTGGAAGATCGACTCTTCCCGGCCCCCGGCGACCAGGCGGGGCTCGCCCCGGGCGCCGTCGCCGCCCAGGGAGGCCAGCCACAGGCCGGTGCCGTTCCAGGGCATGTCGGGGTGGTCCCACGCCAGCCAGGCCAGCCACCGTCCGTCGGGGGAGATCCGGGGCGAGGAGAAGAAGTCGTGGCCCCCGGCGATCACCAAGGGCTCGGCCGCCCCGTCCAGGGACAGGCGGACCAGTTCGTTGACCGCCTCGCCCTCGCCGTGGCGCTCCCGGACGCAGACCGCGAAGCCGTCGCCGAAGGCCAGATCGGCGTACCGCTCCCCGGCAGGGAGGGGCGGCTCCGGTGTGATCGGCTGCGGGTCCTCACCCGGGCGGTGGTGGTAGAGGCGCTGGTCGGCGAAGTTGGCGAAGAAGACCACGCCGTCGCGGACCGCATACCCCCCGCCACCGTACTCGTGCACTCGGGTGCGGGCGTCCCAGCCGGGCGGGGTGACCTCCCCGATCGCACCGGCGGCGGTGCGCCGCACCACCACGGTGCGGCCTCCCTCGGCCGGCCGGCTCTCGGTCCAGTAGAGGTCGGCACCGTCCACCTCCAGACTGTCGGAGAAGCGCAGGGCGGCGCGGGTGACGGCAAGGGCGGTGATGGGCGACTCCCAGGCTCCGTACGGGGCGGTGACCACGGCTGCTCTCCTCGGCTCGACCCGGCCGACGCTAGTGCCCTCCGTCCTGGCATGATGGGGTCGTGGCCCGGTCCCTGCCCTCGCACGAGTTGGACCGCCTCGCCGCGACCGCCACCGGGCGCACCCGGGCGGCTCTCGTCGCCGCCCCGGTCACCGATCCGGACGAGCGGGCCCGCCTCGACGCCCTGGTGGGGCGCCGCCTCGCCGGGGAGCCGTTGCAGTACCTGGAAGGGAGTATCCCCTTCGGCCCCATCGAGGTGCAGGTGGACCACCGGGCCCTCATCCCCCGCCCCGAGACCGAGCAGTTGTGGGAACTGGCCGTGGGCCTGCTGGGCCAGGCCGGGCCGGGCACGCCTCTGATCGATCTAGGGACGGGGTCGGGCGTCCTCGCCCTGGCGCTGAAGCAGGCCTTCCCCGCCGCCCCGGTATTCGGCACCGACCTCAGCGCGGCCGCCCTCGCCCTGGCCCGGGAGAACGCCGCGGTCAACCGCCTGGAGGTGACCTTCCTGGAGGGGGATCTGCTGGAGCCGCTGCCCGCCGGCTTGCGGGGCCGGGTGGAGATGATCGTCTCCAACCCGCCCTACCTGTCGGAGGCGGAGTGGGAGGCACTCCCCGACGAGATCCGTCTCCACGAGCCGCGAGAGGCCCTGGTGGCCGGGCCGGAGGGGACCGAGGTGCTGGCCCGCATCGCCACCGAGGCCTACTGGTGGCTGGGGGTGGGCGGCCGGGTGATCTGCGAGATGGGCGAGACCCAGGGCGAGGCGGCACTCGGCCTGTTCGGAGCGTACGAGCGCGAGGTGCGGGCCGACCTGGCCGGGCGGCCCCGCTTCGTGGTGGCGAGAAAGGGGGCACCGCGCTGCCGTTGAGTGGTCCCCGGGCCTGCGATCTGGCGGAGGTGGCCGCCGCCCTGCAGAAGGGAGCGGTGGTGGGCCTTCCCACCGACACCGTCTACGGGTTGGCCGCCGACCCCTTCTCCGAGAGTGGGGTGGCGCTCCTGTTCGCCCTCAAGAACCGGCCCGCCGTCAAACCCATCCCCATCCTGGCCGCCTCGGTGGAGCACGCCGCCCGCATCGCGATGATCGAAGGTGCCGCCCTGGCGGCGGCCCGGGCCCACTGGCCCGGGGCCCTCACCCTGGTAGTCCCCCGGGTGGCGGGATTGCCGGACTGGGTGGGCGACCCCATCCGCAACTCGGTGGGGATCCGGGTCCCCGATCATCCGGCCGCCCTGGCGCTGCTGGCGGCCTCGGGCCCGCTGGCGGTGACCAGCGCCAACCGCTCGGGCGAGGCCCCGGCGGCGGCCGCCGGCGCCGCCCGGGCCATGTTCGGCACCCGGGTGGCCTTCTACCTGCCCGGGTCGGGGTCGAACCAGGCCCCTTCCACGGTGGTCGACTTCACCGGCTCGGCGCCCCGGGTGCTGCGTGCCGGCCCCGTGGCATGGGGAGAGGCATGAGCCCGGCCGAACCCGGGGAGCGGGTCTCCACCGGGCGCAAGTGGGCCGCCGTCGGGGTCGCCACGGCGCTGCTGACGGCTTCGTTCTGGTTGGTGCTGCTGGCCTTTCGGATCTGGCTGGGCGACCTGACCGGGGCGGACATCGAGGCGGGAACCGAGGTCCCGATGACCACCGCGGTGGCCGTCGCCCTGGTCGGGGGCTTCGCCCTGATGGCGGTGGGCTTCGCCGCCCTGGCCCTCATATCCCGGCGGGCCCGCCCGGGGCGCGCCATCGCGGTGGCCTGGCTTCTGGGCGGCGCCCTGTGGCTGCTGATCCCGTTCGTGGCCGGAGAACCGGTCACCCCCATGGTGGCGGGGTTCGCCGCCGGGGGTCTCGTGGCGCTGCGGGCCGAACCGGAGCACACAATCGGCCGGCGGGCCGTCGCCGCGGCCCTGATCACCGTGTACGTGTTCCTGCTCCTGCGCATCGTCGCCCTGGCCGCCGTCATCGCCGCCCCGTTGCTGCCCCTGCCGGTGCTGGCGTGGGCCGATGCCATCGCCGAGCGGCGGGCCGCCGAGCGCCCGGTCGAACCGGCCAGGCCCCTGCCGCGCCGGCGTGGCCGCTGATGGATGCCATCCCGGCCCCGGCAGGTGCCCGCAAGGCCGGAGCCACTAGCCTGGGTCGGCGGGCGGTCGTCTCCCAACCCGGTCCGCCCTGCTGAGAGGCCATGTCTGAATCCGTCCCCAACCCCGTCACTCCGCAGAAGCCGGAGTCCCTGCCCCGCCGCCTGGGGCAGGTGGTGGCCTCCGGCGCCGAGGCGGCCGGGTTCTTCGCCTCGTTGCTGTCCGGCTTCCTCCTGGGCTTCTTCGCCGACCGCTGGCTGGGCACCGGCCCGGCACTCACGATCATCGGCATATTCGCCGGGGCCGGCACCGGGTTCTGGAGGATGTGGCAGTACGCGGCGAGGCCCGATGACCCCCAACGTTGAGGCCGCCCTCGGTCGGGCCACCGCCGCGCGGGCGCTGGTGGTGGGACCGGTGCTGGCGGCGGCGATCGGACTGCTGCGGGGCTGGCCCGGAGCGGCCGCGGCCGCGGTGGGCGTGGCCATCGTCGCCGGCAACTTCGTGCTGGCGGGCGTTGTCCTCTCGTGGGCGGCCGGCCGTTCCCCGACCCTCTATCATGCGGTCGCCCTCGTCGGGTTCATCGTCCGGCTCGGGCTGATCATGCTGGTGATGTTCGGCGTGGCCTGGATCTGGGACGCCGACCGTCTGGCCATGGCGGTGGCCGTGGTGGCGAGCTACCTGGTGTTGCTCACCTGGGAGACGATTGTGGTGTCTCGACGACGGGGAGGCCGATAGCGGTGGACCAGATCGTGCTCGCCATCGAGTGCGACCCGGCGCAGCCCGCGGCGTGTGCTCCGGTCAACACCAACGAGCTCTTCGAGACCCCCACCGTGTTCAGCCTCGGGGGCTTCGGGGTGAACCGCGCCATGCTGCTCATGGTGCTGGCCGCTCTGGTGGTGATCGCGGTGCTGCTCGTCGCCTATCGCCGGCCTCGCCTGGTGCCCACCCGGTTCGGGGCGGTGGTGGAAGGGGTGGTCGGCTACGTGCGCGACGAGGTGGCCGTCGGGGTCATCGGCCCGGAAGGGGTGCGCTACTTCCCCTACCTGCTATCGCTCTTCCTCTTCATCCTGGTGTGCAACCTGTTCGGGATCACCCCGCTGATCAACTTCCCGGTTACGTCGCGAATGGCCATCCCGTTCTTCCTGGCCCTGTTCACCTGGTTCATCTTCGTGATCATGGGCTTCGCCCGGAACGGCTTCGGGTACCTGGCGGACATCGTGTGGCCCCGCAGCGTGCCGCTGGCGCTGCGGCCGTTGGTGGGCCTCATCGAGTTCGTGTCCACTTTCTTCCTGCGGCCCCTGACCCTGGCGGTGCGGCTCTTCGCCAACATGGTGGCGGGCCACATGCTGCTGAGCGTGCTCCTGGTGGGCGGCCTCATCTTCATCGCCGAGTTCGACGTGAAGTCGATCCTCGGGGTCCTCTGGTTCGCGGTGGGGATCCCCATCTTCGCCTTCGAGATCTTCGTGGCCGTGCTCCAGGCGTACATCTTCACTCTGCTGGCGGCGGTCTACGTCCAGACGTCCCTGCATCCCGAACACTGACGGAGGCAATAGGCATGGAAGGCAACATCGAAGCCCTCAAGAGCGCCATAGCTGTCATGGGGTATGGACTGGCGGCAATCGGCCCCGGCATCGGCATCGGCATCGTGGTGGGCAACGCCGTACAGGCGATGGCCCGCCAGCCCGAGGCGGCCGGCATGGTCCGCACCACCATGTTCCTCGGCATCGCCTTCACCGAGGCGCTGGCACTGATCGGGTTCGTACTCTTCTTCCTGGCCTGAGGAGGCGGTGGGCGTGGTGAGAATGCTGGCACATCTGGCCCTCCTCGCTCCGGCGGAGGAGCAGTCGCGGGGCATCGACCTGGTGCTCCCCAACCTGTACGAACTGGTCGCCGGGGCGATCGCCTTCCTCATCGTGTTCGGGCTCATCTGGTGGAAGCTGGGCCCCATGATCGGCCGCATGGCCACCGCCCGGCAGCAGGCGATCAGCGGGCGGCTCACCGAGGCCGAGGCGGCCAAGGTGGACGCGGAGGCCCTGTTGGAGGAGCGCCGCCGGGAGAAGGCCGGGGCCCGCGACGAGGCCGACCGCATCGTTGAGGAGGGTCGCCGGTCCGCCGAGGCGGTGCGGGCCGAGATCCTGGCCAAGGCCAAGGCCGAGGCGGACGAGATGGCCCGGCGCTCGCGCGAGGCCATAGAGGCCGACCGGGAGCGCGCCGCCGGGCAATTACGCGACCTGGTGGCCGTGCTTTCCCTGGAGCTGGCCCAGAAGGTGGTGTCGGGCAGCGTGGACGCCGGCACCCAGCGGACGCTGGTAGACCGCTACATCGACGAGCTCGAAGGGATGCCCCGCTAGTCATGGCCGATGACCGGGTTCGTGGTTACGCCGCCGGACTGCTCGAGCTGGCCCGCGCCGAAGGGGTGGTGGCCCGGGTGGGCGACGAGCTGTACCGCATCGCCCGCGGCCTGGAGACCTCGGCCGACCTGCGCCTCGCCCTCGGAGACCCGCGCCTGCCCCTGGAGCGCAAGCACGGCATCGTGGCCGACCTCCTCGGCGGCCGGGTGCTCCCGCTGACGTTGAACCTGGTGAACCTCGTGGTGGCGGCGGGGCGCAGTCGCGACCTCCCGGCCATCGCCGACGAAGTGGCGGCGCGGGCGGCGGCCGAACGGGACCGGGCCGTCGGCGAGGTGCGCACCGCCTTCGAACTGGACGAGGAGACTGTGCAGCGGCTGGCCGCGGCCCTGAGCCGGGTCACCGGCAAGCAGGTGGAAGTCAAGACGGTCATCGACCCCTCGCTCCTCGGCGGAGTGGTGGCCCGGGTGGGGGACACCGTGATCGACGGCTCGTTGCGGCACCGTTTGGAAGGGCTGCGGCAGGCGCTGCAGCGGCGATAGAGGCAGGGCACATACATGGCGGAACTGACCATCGACCCCCGGCAGATCGGCGAGGCGCTGCGGCGCAACCTGGAAGGGTGGGAGCCCGGCCTGGAAGCGTCGGCGGTGGGCTACGTGGCCACCGTAGGCGACGGCGTGGCCCGGGTGCACGGCCTCCCGGGCACCATGGCCAACGAGTTGCTCGAGTTCCCCGGCGGCCTCTTCGGCGTGGCGCTGAACCTCGACGAGGAATCGGTGGGGACGGTCATCCTCGGCGAAGCCTCGCACGTCCAAGAGGGGGACCCGGTCCAGCAGACCGGTCGCGTGCTCTCAGTGCCGGTGGGCGACGCCCTGCTGGGCCGGGTCATCGACGCCCTGGGCGAGCCCATAGACGGCAAGGGCCCCATCCACACCACGGAACGGCGCTTTCTGGAGACCCAGGCCCCGTCGGTGGTGGAGCGCCGTCCGGTGCACCAGCCCATCCAGACGGGCATCAAGGCCATCGACGCCATGATGCCCATCGGCCGCGGGCAGCGCGAGCTCATCATCGGGGACCGCCAGACGGGCAAGACCGCCATCGTGGTGGACACCATCTTGAACCAGCGCGACGCCGGGGTGAAGTGCATCTACGTGGCCATCGGCCAGAAGGCCTCCACGGTGGCCGAGGTGGTCGAGGTGCTCGAGTCCCAGGGCGCCATGGCGTACACGGTGGTGGTGAACGCCTCGGCTTCCGCCTCGCCTGCCCTGCAGATGTACGCCCCGTATACCGGCTCGGCCATCGGCCAGTATTGGATGTACCGGGGCGAGCACGCCCTCGTCATCTTCGACGACCTGTCGAAGCAGGCGGTGGCATACCGCGAGATCTCCCTGCTGCTGCGGCGCCCCCCGGGGCGCGAGGCCTACCCCGGTGACATCTTCTACCTGCACTCCCGGCTGCTGGAGCGCTGTGCCAAGCTGAGCGACGAGCTGGGCGGGGGCTCGCTCACCGGACTGCCCATCGTCGAGACCAGGGCCGGCGACGTGTCGGCCTACATCCCCACCAACGTGATCTC
>JBDROA010000050.1:0-25640 GCA_043810615.1 Actinomycetota bacterium
CAGGTCGGCGCCGACGTACCCCAGGGCGGGGTCCTGGCCGATGGCCAGCACCACCTGGTCGGCCGCCACCGTGGTGCGCTCAGCCCGGTCCAGCACCGGGACGAACCGGCCCGCCGCGTCGAACACCGCCGAGCAACGGGCCAGTTCCATGCCGGCCAGAGCCCCGCGTTGCACCACCACCCGGTGTGGGCCCCACGATGGAAGGATCTGCACCCCTTCGCGAAGGGCCTGTTCCACGTCCTCGGCGAAGGCGGGCATCTCCGCGCTCCGTTCCAGGCAGGCCACAGTGACCTCCTCGGCTCCCAGGCGCAGGGCGGAGATGGCCACGTCGAGGGCCACGCTGCCCCCGCCGATCACCAGCACCCACCGGCCCGCCGCGGTCACCGCACCCTGGCGTATGCCCCGCAGGAAGTCGAGGCCCGGGGTGAGCAGGTCCCCGTGGGCCAGACTCAGTCCATTCTGCACCCAGGCGCCCGTGGCCAGGAACACCCCGTCGTGGCGCGAGCGCAGCGTGCGCAGCGACAGGCCCCGGCTGCCGACCCGCGCTCCGCGGCGGAAGGCCACACCCATACCCTCGAGCGCCGCCACCTGCCGCCGCACCACGTCGACGGGCAGGCGGTAGGCCGGTATGCCGTAGGCCAGCATGCCGCCCGCTTCCGGCATGGCGTCGAACACCGTCACCTCGTGCCCCAGCCGGCGCAGGAAGTAGGCGGCGGTGAGGCCGGCCGGGCCCGAGCCCACCACCGCGACGTGCTTGCCGGTGCGCCGCCGCGGCGGGCGGTAGAAGCGGCGGGGATGGGCGAGGACATGGTCCCCGATGCCGCGTTCGATGCTGCGCACCGACACCGCCCCGTCGTAGTGGCCCCGGCTGCAACCAGCCTCGCAGTAGTGCGGGCAGACCCGCCCGGTCACCGCCGGCAGGGGATTGCGCTCCAGCACCAGGGCGGCGGCACCGTCGAGATCACCGGCCCGCACCAGGCTCAGGTAGGCGGCGATGTCGATGTGGGCCGGGCACTCGCTCCCGCAGGGGGCCTCGATGGCCCGCATCGCCCCGAAGATCGAGTGGTAGCGGTTCTCCCCCATCACCGCCGGGCAGCCGTTGCCTCCCTTGCGGGAGCAGAAGAAGTGGTTCTCCGGGTAGCGGTAGTACCAGCAGCGCGGCTCCTGGCAGATGTTGCCACCAACAGTGGCCATGTTGCGGATCTGTGCCGAAGCCACTACCCCGGCGGCGGAGGCCAGGGCGGGATAGGACTCGCGCACCGCCGGGTGGGCGGCGACCTCGTCGAGGGTGGCCAGCGCCCCCAGGCGCAGCCGGCGCCGATCCGCGGCGATGTGCCCCAGGCCGGGAACGCCTTTCAAGTCGACCAGCAGCCCGGGGTAGGCAGGGTGGATGTTGTCCTTCAGGACGCCGAGCAGGTCCGTGCCGCCCGCGATGGCCACCGCCCGCCCGGGTCCGCCGGCGAGCCGCGCCGCGGCTTCTTCCAGCGAGGCGGCCGAGATGTGCTCGAAGGGGCGCAGTTCCACGGCCCGCCTACGCCTTCCCCAGCGCGGCGAGCACTTTCTGCGGCGTCGCCGGGATCTCGTCGAGGCGCACCCCGATCGCCTGGTAGACGGCGTTGAGGATGGCGCGCGGGGTACAGGTGAGCACGCCTTCCCCGATGCCGCAGGCTCCGTACTCCCCCGCGCCCCGCCACTCTTCGAGGAGCACCGGGGTGATGTGGGGCATGTCGGGCAGAGTGGGGATGCGGTAGTCGATCCAGTTGAAGTTGAGCGGCACCCCGCTCCCCCGGTCGTAGACGATCTCCTCGGTGAGGGTCTCCCCGATGCCGGCGCACTGCCCCCCGATCTGCTGCGCCTCGGCACCCGAGGCGTACATCACGGTGCCGCAGTCGTTGACCACGACCAGTTCGAGCACCTCGACCCGGCCGGTGCCGGTGTCCACCTCGACCTCGGCGAAGGCGGCCAGGTACGGGACTCCAGTCTCCTCGGCGGCGGGTCCGCGGCTCGTGGTCACCACGATGGGAACCAGGTCCCCCTGCCAGAGGACCGTGCGGAAGTCGACTCCCTCCTGCTCGGCACCCCGGCGAAAGATGCGGCCCGCGGCGATGTCGAGCGCGGCCGCCGGAACGCCCCATTGCCGGGCGGCCGCCTCGAGCACCCGGGCCTTCAACTCTCGCGCCGTATCCACCAGCGCCTCGGACTGAAGGAACGAGACCGAACTGTCGGTCTGCACCGTGTCCTTCAGCCCCCGCTCGGTGTCCACCACCGCCACCCAGGTGATGTCCTCCGGGGACACCCCGAGGAACCCCAGCGCTTCGGCACACCCAAGGACGTTGCAGGTGTTCGAACCGGTCCCCGTTTCGACGGTGGGCGCGTCGAGCACCACGGTGCCGTCGGGGTTGAGACGCAGGCTCACCTGGATCTCGCCGCGGCGCAGCTCCTGCCACTCGGCGTGCCAGCCGGGGTGGAAGGAGAAGCCCACCCCGCGCCGCCGTCCACCGGGCAGTTCCTCCCCGCCGCCCGGAGCATGGCGCTTCTCGCGCCACCGGATGCGGCGGGCCCCGGCCTCGAGCACCGCGGCCAGGCTGCGATCGGGCAGCGCCTCCCAGCGGTGCCCGAAATTCTGCACCGCCAGGTCCAGGGGGTCCATGCCGAGCCGCTCGGCGAGCAGGTCCACCAGGTGCCCCAGGATCAGGTTCAGCTGGGAGTTGCCCACCCCCCGCATCATGCAGCCGGGCAGCCGGTTGGTGTAGACCCCGTAGGCCTCCATGCGCACGTTGGGGATGTGAGCGAAGCAGACCTCGGCGACTTCGGCCGGGGCGAACTTGAGGGCGAACACCGAGTGGTCGGCATAGGCCCCGACATTCCCGACCGCCTTCAGGGACAGAGCGGTGATCGTGCCGTCGGCCCTTGCCCCGACCTTGCCCTCGTAGGTGATCGGCTGGCGCGAGTCGTGAAAGGCCTCGCGGCGGCTGTGGCGGAACTTCACGGGCCGCCCGGTGCGCCGGGCGAGCAGGGCGGTGAACAGGTAGAAGGGTTGGTCGCCGGTGTCGTTGCGCCCGAACTGGCCGCCCACGTAGTGGGAGATCACCCGCACTCGTGACAGCGGGATCCCGAGCATCTGGCTGAGGTGCATCCGCGTCTGGTCGGCCTCGTACGAGTTGGACCACACCGTGAGGGTGCCGCCTTCCCAACGGGCCAGGCAGGTCCAGTTCTCCAAGGCCCCCTGGTTGGCGTTGTGGTAGATGGAAACCCCCTCCACCACCGCGTCCGCCTCGGCCAGCGCTGCCGCCGCATCTCCCTTCTCCAAGAAGACGGCCGGGCCGCCCACCGGATCCTCGGGCAGGACGTTGCCGGGGGCGATCTCGGGGTGCACCACCGGAGCGCCGGGCCGCATCGCCTCGAGCGGGTCGAGCACGAAGGGCAGCACCTCCCAGTCGACGCGGATCGACCGCAGCGCCTCTTCGGCCACCGCCTCGGTTTCGCATGCCACGACTACCCCGGCCTCGTCCCCCACCCAGCAGGCGTGGTCGCTGAGGACACGACGGTCGCGGAAGCGCCGCCACATCATCCGCTCGTAGGAGACCGTGTCCACCCCGTCGGTCCACCCGGCGCTGGTCGGCTTGAGCCCGGCCACCTCCGGATCGGCGAAGGTCAGGATCTCGACTACCCCCGGCAGGGCGGAGGCCGCCGACAGGTCGAGGCCCCGGATACGGGCATGAGGATGAGGGCTGCGCAGCACCCGGGCGTGGAGCAGGTCGGGGAAGCGGCTCCGGGTGGTCACGTCGTCGGCGTAGAGCGCCCGACCCGAAGCCTTCTCCCGGCCGTCGATGCGGGGCCGGTAGGCGCCCACGAACCGGCGCAGATGCCGTGGGGTGAAGGGCTCGGCCGCTTCCTCCTCGCCTGGTGCCGCCGCACCGGCGGCGTGGAGCACCGCCCGGGTGATGCCGGCGTAGCAGCCGCAGCGACAGATGTTCCCTCCCAGCGCCTCGCGGATATCCTCGGGAGTGGGGCGAGGGTTGTGATCCAGCAGGGCCCGGGCGGTCATCACAAAGCCCGGAGTGCAGTAGCCGCACTGCAGCGCCGTTCCGTGCCCCGGCTCGCACTGGCCGGCGAAGGCGTGCACCACCGGGTCCTCGATTCCCAAACCCTCGACGGTGACAATCTCATGGCCCACGGCCTCCGCGGCTAGCACCAGGCAGGAGAGCACCGCCTTGCCGTCCATGATCACGGTGCACGCCCCGCAGGCTCCCTCGCCGCACGCCAGCTTGAGGCCGGTGAGACCCAGGTGCTCGCGCAGCACGTGCCCCAGAACCGTCCCCGGCTCGAAGTCGCGCCCCACGATCAGGTCGTAGGTGCGGCCGTTGACCTGCAGTCGGCAGGCGCCCGTCTCTGTCGGCGCAGCCGGTTCCGCCCGGCGAGTCGGCGCCCTCCTGGCCACCACGTGGTGTCTCCTCTCCCCTTCCTCGGAGCGGCGGAGCCGTGCCCGATTCTGCCACACCACCAACCCGGCCCCCGATCGAGGGAGCGCCGAAGAGCGTCCGTCAATCGGCTTGCAGTCGAGCCGAATCGTGATGGTCCCCACGGCCCATTGACGTACGATCTAGTGGTCTGTCTGTCAATCGATGACCCGGGTCGGCAGGGACGCGAACCTCGGCACTGTGGGGCTTCCCCGACAGGAGACCACGTCATCAAATCCGCGACGGGCCACTAGCCGGTGTCGGTCTGCAGGTCCAGGGCGGCTGAGTTCACGCAGTACCGCAGGCCCGTCGGGGCCGGACCATCGGGGAACACATGCCCGAGATGCCCGCCGCAGCCGGCGCAGCGCACCTCCACCCGCACCCTGCCGTGCGCCCGGTCATCGTGGGTTGTCACCGCCGCCGGGTCCACCGCCTCCCAGAAGGCGGGCCACCCCGTGCCGGAGTCGAACTTGGACTCGGAGCGGAACAGGACCGCCCCGCACCCCGCACACCGGTAGGTCCCAGCGTCTTTCGTGGCCCAGTAGGCCCCCGTGAACGGAGCCTCCGTCGCAGAGCACCGCAACACCTGGTACTGCTCCTCGTTGAGCCGCAATCGCCACTCGGCGTCGTCGTCCGGCCCGATCTCGGTCATCGCACGCTCCCCGGTCGCCGGCTCCGAAGCGTACCGCCCGGCCGCCTCGATCATGACCCTCGACCTCGGGTTCGGGGACGGCCTTCAGCGCTCTACCGATCGTCGAGACTCTGTAGTCACCGCCATCGAGCGCTTATCGAGGCTCTCGGAACCGCCATACCCCGCCCGATCGGCCCGGCAATTCGAAGTGCAGGCTTCCGCCTTCACTCCGGGTCTTCCCCCGACCCCAGCAAAGCTCCTCCGAACCGCTCGTCCAGGGCACGGTAATCCCCGCCGATGCGTCGCCGGCGTTCAGTGCCACCACCAGGCGGTCGGCCCCCAGGTCGCGCCGGAAGGCATACACGGTCCCTTCAGCAGCAAGGTGCCGGTAGGCGCCCCAGCGCAGGACCGGGTGCTCCCGGCGCAGCAATACCAGACTGCGGAAGGCATCGAGGAGGCTCCCGTCCCACGAGTCGGGGTGCTCCCACGGGAACGCCCCCCGGGCCCCGGGGTCGTGGTTCCCGGTCATGCCGATCTCGTCCCCGTAGTAGATGCACGGGGCGCCGGGGAAGGTGAAGAGCAGGAGTGCCGCCAGGATCACCGCATCCCGATCCCGCCCCACCATGCTCAGCACTCGCGGCGTGTCGTGCGACCCCAGGAGGTTCAGGTTGCCCCGTTGCGCCGCGTCCGGGTAGATGCCGAGCAGGCGGTCCAGGGCCCGGCAATACCCGGCGGCATCCAGGGGCGGCTGCAGGGTGAGGTTCACAGGAGCCACCACTTCGGGGTCGATGCGGCCGCCGGCAGCGAAGCGCAGCACCGATTCGGTGAGGGAGTAGTTCACTACCCCGTCGAAGCGGTCCCCGGCTGCGGTCCACTCCGGGGCCGCGCGCCAGATCTCCCCAACCAGGTAGGCCTCGGGATTCACCGCTCGCACCCGGGCACGGAACTCCTCCCAGAAGCCCGGGGTGGCGATCTCCTCCGGCACGTCGAGACGCCAGCCGTCGGCCCCGCGCCGGATCCAGTGCTCGGCCACTCCCATCAGGTATTCCCGTACTTGCGGGTTGGCGGTGTTGAGCTTGGGCAGGGCGTGGAGTTGCCACCAGGCCTCGTAGTTGGGGGGTCGGCTGAGGTCGTAGGCGTTGATCGGAGTGCCGTAGACGGTGAACCAGTCCAGGTAGGGGGAATCGGCTCCGTTCTCCAGGACGTCGTGGAAGGGGAAGAAGCCGCGCCCGGTGTGGTTGAACACCCCGTCGAGCACCACCCGCACCCCCCGCTCGTGAGCGGCGGCCACGAGGACGTCGAACGCCTCGTTGCCTCCGAGCATCGGGTCTACCTGCAAGTAGTCGTACGCGTGGTAGCGGTGGTTGGAGGCCGACTGGAAGATGGGGTTCAGGTAGAGAGCGTTGACGCCCAGGTCCACCAGCCAATCGAGATGCTCCACCACCCCGAGCAGGTCGCCCCCCTTGTAGCCGTGGTGGGTCGGCGGGGCCTCCCACGCCTCCAGCCGGGGCGGCTTGGGGACTCGCGGCGAGCGAGCGAAGCGGTCCGGTAAGATCTGGTAGAAGACGGCGTCGGCTACCCAGTCCGGCGGTGCGCTACTCATGGCCGCCCGAGTCTGCCACGCCCTCGCCACCTTCGGGGCCGAACGGCCGGCTCACTGCTCACCCGACTGCGGTGGCTCGACTCGGCCGCCGGTGCGCCAGTAGACGCCTTCGGCCCGGGTGAGGAGGCCGTGGTCCACCAGGTAGCGGCGCAAAGCGGCGTGGTCCGGGTGGAAGACCTGCAGGATGGAGTTGACCTCCCGCTCCGGGTAGCGCAGCCCCGGCTCAAACTCCTGGACCAGGCGCTCCAGCACCAGGCGTCGCTTGCCCCGGCCGGTGGGCAGTGAGACCAGCCGCGAACCCGAGAAGCACTGGGCCAGCACCAGGGCCTCTTCCGGCGTCCAGGGCCCGGAGAGCAGCGCCGGGTCGGCGGGGGCGGCCTGGGGAAGGGCCTGAGCGATCCGCCGCAGAACGGCCCGGTCGAGCCGCAGGTCGCGGCCCAGCAAGCCGGTCTCCATCAGGCGCCCCACTTCCCGCCGCACCCGCCGTCCGTCCTCGCCCAGCTCCGCGGCCACGGCGTCGGCGTCCACCGCTTCCACCGCCGACCGCCCCAGGATGGCGAGGCGCAGGGGATCCACCGCGATGCGCAGAAACTCGGTGGGGCCGATGAGCACTCCCACAGGCTACTTCGCGTGGTGCCGGTGCTCCCCCGGTAACCTGTCTCGCGTGACCCGCCTGATCCTGGTCCGCCACGCCCCCACGGCCGAGACGGGCAAGCGCCTCACCGGCCGTCTTCCTGGCGTGGGCCTCAGCCCCGCCGGCCACCGCGCCGCCGTCGCCCTTTCCCGGGCCCTCGCCGGCACGCCGCTGCAGGCGGTGTACACCTCGCCGGTGCAGCGCTGCCGCGAGACGGCGGCCCTCGTTGCCGAGCCCCACGGCCTGCGGCCGCTCGCCCATCACGGCCTGGCCGAGGTGGATTACGGGGCCTGGGCAGGACGCACCCTGGCCTCGCTCCGCCGCACTTCCCTGTGGCGCCTGATCCACACCGCCCCCTCCCGAGTCGTGTTCCCCCAGGGAGAGGCACTCCCGACGGTCCAAGCGCGGGCCCTGGCGGCGTGCGAAGCCCTGGCGGCGGCTCACCCGGAAGCGACACTGGCCCTCGTCAGCCACGGCGACGTGATCGCGCTGATCCTGGCTCACTACCTCGGCATGCCCTTCGACCTCTACCACCGCCTCACCGTGTCCCCTTCCTCGGCCTCGACCCTCGATCTCCCTGCCGGCGGCCCGGCTGGGGTTCACTCGCTGAACGTGACTCCCGGAGACGAGTGATGCGCTCCCTGGGGCGGGTGGAGCACTTCGGCGCCGCGGCGGTGGGCCCGCCCGGGAAGCGCACTTTCTACCTCGAGGCGGACGGGCCCGACGGACGGGAGTGGTTCCTGGTCGAGAAGGAGCAGGTGGCCGCCCTGGCCGCCCACGGCCTGGAACTCCTCGGCGAAGCCGCCGCGCCGGCTCCAGAGCCCGCGCCGACGACGACGCCGCCCGGGAAGCCCACCTTCCGCGTGGGCGAGATCGGTCTGGGTGCCGAAGAAGGCGAGGTCCTCGTCCTGCTCTCCCCCACCGAGGCAGGGGAGTCGGTGGCCTTCAGCGTCGCCGCGGCGACCTTCGCCGCCGCTGCCCGCCGCGCCCTCGCCGTCGTCGACGCCGGACGCCCCCCATGCCGCCTCTGCGGGCTGCCGCTGGACCCGGAGGGTCACGCCTGCCCCGGCGGGAACGGCGACCTGCGCCGCCGGTGACCGATCCCGGGCGCGTTGTGGTCGAAGAGTTGATCGGGCGCTTCGCCGCCGCCTCCAACCTGACCCTGCTCGCCCGGGCGCAGGGCGCCCTCGTGGTGTACAAGCCCACCGCCGGAGTGCGGCCCCTGGCGGACTTCGCCGGTGCCACCCTCGCGGCGCGTGAGGTGCTCACCTACCGGGTGGCGGAGTCCATGGGCCTCGGCATCGTGCCCGAGACCCGCCTGGGAGACGGCCCCCTTGGACCGGGCGCCTTGCAGCGCTTCGTGGCGCAGGACTGCGGCTTCGATCCCCTCGGCCTCGTGGCGCGGGTGGACGAGGCGCTCTGGCCGGTCGCCGTGCTCGACGTCGTCGTCAACAACGCCGATCGCAAGGCGGGCCACCTGCTCGCCGAGGCCGGGACGGGGCGTCTGTGGGCCATCGACCACGGCCTGACCTTCCACCCTGAGGCCAAACTTCGCACCGTCCTGTGGGGGTTCGCCGCCCAGGCCGTCCCCCCGGCGCTCCTGGAGGCTCTGCAGCGCCTCGAGGCCGCCCTGGAACAGGGCCTTCACCACGAGACGGTCGAGTCACTGGGCCGTCCGGAAGCAGCTGCCCTGCGGCGGAGGGTGCGCTCCTTCCTGCGCCGCCCGGTCCATCCCCGCCCACCCCGAGACCGCTACCCCATTCCCTGGCCCCCGTACTGACCGGACGCGCCGACGGGTCGATCCGGCGATCGCGCTGGCGATCGCTGTTCCGCTCATGCCGCCGGCCGTAGCCTGCCTCGAGGCGAGCCCTCTCTGGCCCTTCGAGCCCGAGAGAGGTTCAAGCCCGAGACTTCCCGCGCTCTTCCCAGGCCGGTCCCCGGTCCCGACCACCCCGCGTTTGACCGCTCCCCCAACTCCACTAGTCTCACGGCGAAGTAAACCTGACTTGTTTGATCGACTTAGTTGTGAACTCTCTCAGGAGGACCACACCCACATGACCCCGCCGCTACTCCGCCGCCTCGCCCTCGTCTCCGCCGGTGCGCTCCTCCTCGCCGCCTGCGGAGGTGACGGGGGTTCGAGCGAGGGCGCCCGAACCCTGCGCCTGGGCTACTTCCCCAACGTGACCCACGCTCCTGCCCTGGTCGGCGTCGGAGCCGGGATCATCGCCGCGGCCCTGGGCGACGACGTCAGGCTGGAGACCTCGTACTTCAACGCCGGCCCCGAAGCCGTCCAGGCCCTTTTCGGCGGGGCCATCGACGCTACCTTCATCGGGCCCAACCCGGCCATCAACGCCTTCGCCCAGTCGGACGGTGAGGCCATCCGCATCATCGGCGGATCCACTTCGGGCGGGGCCTTCCTCGTCGTTCGGCCCGACATCACCAGCACTCCGGACCTGATCGGGGCCAAGCTCGCCACCCCGCAGCTGGGCAACACCCAGGATGTGGCGCTGCGCGCGTGGCTGCTGGCCCAGGGCCTCACCTTCGACGTGGCCGGCGGAGGCGACGTCTCCATCCTCCCTCAGTCGAACGCCGACACCCTCACCGCCTTCCGGGCTGGGGACATCGATGGGGCCTGGGTGCCCGAGCCCTGGGCGACGCGCCTGATCCAGGAAGGCGGCGGGATCGTGTTCGTCGACGAGCGCGACCTGTGGCCCGACGGCCTCTACGTCACCACCCATCTGATCGTCAGGACCGAGTTCCTGGAGGAGAACCCCGACCTGGTGGAGGCGCTCCTCCGCGGCCTGATCGAGGCAGTCCGCTTCACCAACGCCAACCCGGCCGCGGCGCAGACGATCGTCAACGACGGGATCGAGGCCATAACCGGGAAGCGGCTCGCCGACCAGGTGATCGGCGGCGCCTGGGCGAACCTGACGTTCACCTGGGACCCCATCGCCTCGTCCCTGCGGAAGTCGGCCGACGACGCGGTCGCCGTGAATCTGCTTCAACCGGTCGATCTCAGCGGCATCTACGCCTTGGACATCCTGAACCGCCTGCTCGCCGAAGCGGGCGAAGAACCGGTGGAGGGGCTGTGACCTCATCTTCACCCGGGCTCGCCACTGCGGCTCCGGCACCAGCCGACGCCGCAGTGCTGCGCGTCGATGGAGTGAGCAAAGCGTTCGGCCACGGCCCCCAGGCGGTGCAAGCGCTCGACCGCATCAGCCTTCAGGCGAGCCGCGGCGAATTCGTGTGCCTGGTGGGCGCCTCGGGCTGCGGCAAGAGCACCCTCCTCCACATGCTGGCCGGGCTCGACTCCCCTACCACCGGTGCCCTGGCGGTGGAGGGCCGCACCGCGCTCATGTTCCAGGAGGCCGCCCTGTTCCCCTGGCTCACCGTGGCGGGCAATGTAGCCCTCCCCCTCCGGCTGCGTGGGGTGCGGCGGCCCGGGCGGCGGCCCCTGGTGGCCTCGCTCCTCGAGATGGTGCACCTCGAGGAATTCGGCACCAAGCGCCCCCACGAGCTTTCGGGGGGCATGCGGCAGCGGGTCGCTCTGGCCCGGGCCCTTGCCCAGGACGCCGATGTGCTGCTGATGGACGAGCCCTTCGGCTCCCTGGACGCCATGACCCGCGACTTGCTGCACGCCGAACTCGAACGACTGTGGAGCGACCGCCGCTTCACCGTCCTCTTCGTGACCCACAACGTCCGAGAGGCAGTCCGCCTCGCCGACCGGGTCCTGGTGCTCACCTCGCGCCCGGGCCGGGTCTCGGCTTCCTTCGAAGTGGACATCCCGCGCCCTCGTCGAATCGAGACCCCGGCCGTGTCGGCCCTGGCCGGGGAGATCACCGAGCAGCTGAGCCTGGAGGTACGCCGCCATGGCCATGCGTGAAGCTCTCACCGAGCAGGTCACCGGCCTCGACGCTCTCGAGCTGCCGGCAGCGCCGCGCCGGAGCCGGGCCGCCCGCGGCTGGTCGAGCTTCTGGCCCAAGGCCCTCGCCGCCGTCCTCGCCCTACTCCTGTGGCAGGCGGCGGTGTGGTCGGGCTGGAAGCCCCACTACGTGCTCCCCGGCCCCTGGACGGTGCTCAAGGAACTGGGCCACCGTCTCACCGACGGCAGTCTGCCGACGGCGGCCGGCATCACGCTGCGGCGCGCCCTGGTCGGGTTCACCCTCGCCGCCCTCGTAGGCACCATCGTGGGCAGCCTGGTGGCTCGCATTCGGGTCCTGCGCACTGCGGTGGGCTCGCTGATCACCGGTCTCCAGACCATGCCCTCCATCGCCTGGTTCCCGCTGGCCATCCTGCTCTTCAAGCTCTCCGAGTCGGCGATCCTGTTCGTGATCATCCTCGGGGCGGCCCCGGCAATTGCCAACGGGCTCATAACCGGCTCAGACCACATCCCCCCGATCATGCTGCGGGCCGGCCGGGTGCTTGGCGCCCGTCGCCTGGCGCTCTACCGCCACGTCGTCCTCCCGGCCTCACTCCCCTCCTTCGTGGCCGGCCTCAAGCAGGGTTGGTCCTTCGCCTGGCGCAGCCTGATGGCCGGGGAACTGCTCGTGATCATCGCCCACAAGCAGTCCATAGGGGTGCAGCTCCAGGTGGCCCGCGAGTTCTCGGACGCTCCCGGGCTCATGGCCACGATGCTGGTCATCCTGATCATCGGCATCGTGGTGGACTCGCTGTTCTTCGGGACCATCGACCGGGTCATCCGCCGCCGCTGGGGATTGATGGAGCCCACCGGCTGAGCCACCCGGCCCAGCGGCGCGCCCCACCCTGGGGACACTCCCCGGCGCCGGCCCTACTCCTCTTCGGCGCCGGGACGCAGGCAGACCTGGTCGGCCACCACTTCCAGGCGGCTGCGCCTTCCCTCGGCCCCGCTCCAGAAGCGCCGCTGGACCGACCCCGCCACCCAGACTGCCTGCCCGGGAACCGGCTCGGCGTCGACCAGATCGGCGGGCGGGTCCCACAGCGTCACCGGCACGACATCCACCCGACGCGGCTCCTCGGAACGAACCGTCACGAGATAGCGGGCCAGGCGGCTGCCGCTTTCAAACTGCCGGATCTCGGCGGGAGCGGCGAGACGGCCGCAGAGCACTACGAGGTTCAGGTCCACATGTAACCCTTTCCGGGGAAGCGGGGGCAAAGAAGAAGGTATCTCCCGGCAGCGACACGACGGGCAAATAGGCCGTGCCTCGACCGTTACACTCGCGGCCGGGTGGCCACCGTGCTCCCGGGCCGTCGTGGCCTCGCCCGGCGGCCGTCGGCGCCGCCCCCGGTCCGCACCAGGCGGCCCCGGCACCGACGAAGGGGTAGCAGCAATGGCATCGTGGGACACCAGCACTGCCGCGGCGATCCTCCGAGCGGCGCAGCACCAGGGCCGCGCTGCCCTCGACGAGCACGAGAGCAAGCGCTTCCTGGCGTGCTACGGGATTCCGGTGAGCCGGGAGACGGTCGCTCCCGACCCCGAAACTGCCGCTCGCGAGGCCGCGAAGCTGGGGTTCCCCGTAGTCCTCAAGGCCTGCGGCAGCCGTCTCCTCCACAAGACCGAGGTGTCGGGCGTGGCGCTCGATCTGCGGTCCCCGCCTGAGGTCGAAGAAGCCGGCCACCTCCTCCTCCGCATCGAGGGAGCCGAGGCCCTCCTCGTCCAGGAACTGGTGACGGGTCAGCGCGAGCTGATCTGCGGAACCACTCGCAAGCCCGGGTTCGGCGCCTGTGTGGTTTTCGGGGTCGGTGGGGTGCTCGCCGAGGCGATCGAGGACGTCGCCCTGCGCCTCGCCCCGCTCACTACGTCCGATGCCCTCGCGATGCTCGCCGAGATTCGCCTGACCGAGATCCTCGGCCCCTTCCGCGGCCAGGCCGCTGTGGACGTGGACGCTCTGTGCCGGCTCCTGGTAACTCTGGGGGAGATCGCAGCGGCCAACGAAGGCGTGGCCCAGATCGACGTGAACCCGGTCAAGGTGCGGCCCGACGGGACACTGGTGGCGGTCGACGCGCTCGTGGTCCTCGACGGAGGCCGGGGCCGGCCGACGCTCCCCGGCGAGGAGCCCCCCCGGGCAATCGGGGACCTCACGCCCTTCTTCGAGCCCTCCAGCGTGGCCATCGTCGGAGCCTCGGCCGTCCCGGGGAAGCCCGGCCATGAGCTCGTGCGCAACATCCTGGCCAACGGCTACCAGGGACGCCTGTATCTGGTCAACCCGCAGGCCCAGGTGATCCTGGGCATGCCCGTCTACCCATCGGTGGCATCCCTACCCGAAGCTCCCGACCTGGCCGTGATCATCGTCCCGGCCCAGCTCTGCCCACAGGTGCTGGCCGAATGCGTCGCCCGGGGCACCAGGCACGCCGTCATCTCCGCCGGCGGCTTCGCCGAGTTCGACGACAGCGGGGCCCGCATACAGCAGGACCTGGAGCGCATCATCCGGACGGGCGAGATCCGCGTGCTGGGGCCGAACACCGCCGGCCACACCTCGACCCCCCACCACTTCACCTCCGGGTTCTTCCCCCTCGGGGCCATCCGGCCCGGGACGGTCTCCTACGTCACTCAGACCGGCAACTTCTGCACCCACACCATGAAGCGCATCCTCACCGCCGAGCACTTCGGCGTGGCCCGCGTCATCGGCCTGGGGAATGCCATCGACATCGACGAGAGCGACGCCCTGGAGTACGTCGCCGCAGACTCTCACACGAGCGCCGTCGTCATGTACCTGGAGAGCTTCCGCCGGCCCCGCCGCTTCCTCGAAACCGCCCGGGCGATGCGGGGCCGCAAGCCCCTCGTCCTCCTCAAGAGCGGCTCGTCGGAGGCCGGGAGCCAGGCGGCATCGGCCCACACCGCCGCCATCGCCGCCGAGGACCGCGTCGTGGACGGCATGCTCCGCCAGGCCGGCGTCGTGCGGATCACCAACTACGGCCAGCTCATCATGGCAGGGAAGGTGCTCTCGATGGTGCCCTTGCCCCAGAGCAACCGCGTCGCCTTCCTGGCCCCCTCCGGAGCCATGCTCGTCACGCTCACCGATCTGTGCGGGCGGCTCGGCTTCGAGGTCCCCACCCTCGAGGAGCAGACGGTCCGTCGTCTCGATGAGATCAGCCCGCCCCTCATCCGCATGCGCAACCCGGTCGACATCTGGGCGTCCGCCTCCACGCGCGGCATCGAGTTCGCCTACCGGGAAGGGATGCGGGCGCTGCTCGAGGACCCCAACATCGCTGCCGTAGTCCCCGTCCTCCTCCTCACCGGGGACACCGGCATCCCCTCCTACGACTTCCTCGTCGAGCTAGCCGCCGAGTTCCCGGAGAAGCCCATTCTGGTCTCCTTCAGCGGAGAGCAGCGCTACGTCGATGAGTGCCGCGCCTACCTCGGGCCGCGGGGCATCCCTACCTTCCTGGAGATCGAGGAGCCCTTCGAGGCGCTGGACATCCTCGTCCGGTGCCGGCGTTCCATGAGCGGCGCGTAGCCTCCGGCGAGGGGCGCACCTCGCGGCCCCGCCCCTTGTTAGTGTCCTCTCCGTGCCCGACGTCTCAGTGGTCGATCTCGGCCACAATCTGCACCTCATCGACGCCTACCTCGTCGACGAGCCCCACCGCCTGGCCTGCTACCTCTTCGACACGCCCGAGCGCGTCCTCATCGACTGCGGGCCCTCGCGGTCGATCGGGCACCTCTTCGCCGCGCTCGACTATCTCGGGATCGACGACGTGACCTTGCTCGCCCTCACTCATGTTCACATCGACCACGCGGGCGGGGCGGGCCACTTCGCCACCCGGTTCCCCCGGGCCCGGATCGCGGTTCACCCCCTCGGCGCCCGCCACGTCGCCGACCCGGCGCGCCTGGTGGCGTCCGCCACCCGCGCCTTCGGCGAGCAGAGCATGCGGGACCACTGGGGCCCGGTGGAGCCCGTCGATCCCTCACGCCTGCTCGTGCTCGACGAGGGCGACCGCATTCCCCTCGGCGACGGACGCTCTATCGAGGTGCTGCACACGCCCGGGCACGCCAAGCACCACCTAATCTTCTCAGAGGACGAGACCGGTGCCTGCCTCATCGGCGACGAAGCCGGGGTGGCCTTCCCTCACAGCCACGCGATCCAGCCGGCCACCCCGGCTCCCGACTTCGACCCCCAGGCCACCGCCGAGCAACTGCGCCGCATCGGCGCCCGCCGGCCCTCCCTCCTCGGCTTCGCCCACTACGGGCCGCACCCCGACCCTCAGGCTGCTCTGGCCCAGGCGGAGCAGCGGGTCTGGGAATGGGTTTCCTGGATCGAGCAGGCGGGGCGGGAAGAGGACATCGAAGAGGACATCACCGCCTCCTTCCGCCGCTGGGTGCTCGACCGTCACCGGGTCGAAGGCATGCCGGAAACGGAGGTTGCCGTCTACGACCGGCACACGTACTGGACGACCCAGATCGACGGCATCCGCCGGTGGATCGACCGGTCGGGCCCGGTCGGCTGATCGGCCGCCTCACCCCCGCAGCGCCGCCTCAAGCTCGTCCAGGCCGGGGAACCCCGGATCTGCTTCGACGATCGCCTCGTAGAGCCGCCGACTGCCGGACTGGTCTCCCAGCCGGGCCGCTGCCCGCCCCGCCACGTACCACACCCGGAGATCACCGTCGCTCGGGATCGCCCTCAGGGCCGCCGGACGGGCCACCTCCCAGGCCTCTTGGGCCCGGTCCTGGTCCAACAGGAACGAGGCGTACACCACCCGCCCCTCGTCCATAGCGGCCGGGCTGCCCCCGAGGCGGCGCAACAGGGCGTACGCGGCCTCCACTTCGTCGTGGCGCTCCAGGGCCCGCAGCACGTCCATCTCAATCGGAAGGTGGGTCGTGTCGCCGCTGAGCCGCCGGTAGGTCCGCAGTTCGGCGAGCGCCTGGGCCCACCGGCCCATCCGGTAGGCGGACAGGCCCAGGACCTCCCGGATCGCGGGAAGTCGCGGTGCCAGGGCCTTGGCCTCCTCGGCGTGGTGCCGCGCCTTGGCATACCTGCCGGCCACGAACGCCACCGCCGCGTCTTCCAGTTCCTGCGCCGCTCCCGGCACCCGGCTCCGGGGAGTCACCCGAGCCAGCTCCTCGGCGACCCAGCCCGGCAGCGACCCGCCGCCTCCCAGACGCGGGACCCCCGACCCGCCACCGCGTCCCCGGGCTCGCGCCCGCTCCGTCGAGCTCTCGTGCGGCCGGTCCCGGGCGCCCCGGGCCCGCCCCACCCCACCGGACCGATCGCCGGGGACGGGCTTGCCGAACGCCGAGGGATCGCGCGAGCTCACCCCGGCATCGTACCGGGGTCTCGAGCCTTCGCTGACGCGCTGAGGGGCCGCCCTGCGGCGGCCCCTCAGCAAGAACCCGGCGGCGACCTACTCTCCCGGGGGTCTACACCCCAAGTACCATCGGCGCAGGCGGGCTTAACTTCCGTGTTCGGAATGGGAACGGGTGGTTCCCCGCCGCTATCGCCACCGGAAACCTGACATGCTCGGCACCCCGAGCACTCCATAGCGAGCACTTACGTCTGGATTCTCAAGCCCTCGGCCGATTAGTACCGGTCAGCTGAACGCATTACTGCGCTTCCACGTCCGGCCTATCAACCTGGTGTTCTACCAGGGGCCTTACCCGCGAACGGTGGGAGGTCTCATCTTGGAGCCGGCTTCGCACTTAGATGCCTTCAGCGCTTATCCGTGCCGTACGTAGCCAACCAGCCATGCCCTTGGCAGGACAACTGGCACACTAGAGGTACGTCCATCCCGGTCCTCTCGTACTGGGGACAGGTCTCCTCAAACCTCCTGCGCCTGCGACGGATAGGGACCGAACTGTCTCACGACGTTCTAAACCCAGCTCGCGTACCGCTTTAACGGGCGAACAGCCCGACCCTTGGGACCTGCTTCAGCCCCAGGATGCGACGAGCCGACATCGAGGTGCCAACCCTTGCCGTCGATATGGACTCTTGGGCAAGATTAGCCTGTTATCCCCGGGGTACCTTTTAGCCGATGAGCCACGGCGCTTCCACATGCCGCCGTAGGATCACTAGGCCCTGCTTTCGCATCTGCTCGACTTGTAGGTCTTGCAGTCAAGCTCCCTTGTGCCCTTACACTCGTCGTCTGATTGCCGACCAGACTGAGGGAACCTTTGGGCGCCTCCGTTACAGTTTGGGAGGCCACCACCCCAGTGAAACTGCCCGCCAGGCACCGTCCCTAATCCGGATAACGGACCGAGGTTAGAAGCCCGATGTGCCAAGGGTGGTATTTCAACGTTGACTCCGCAACGGCTGGCGCCGCTGCTTCCAAGTCTCCCACCTATCCTACACATGCCACACCAGACTCCAATGCCAAGCTGCAGTAAAGGTCCCGGGGTCTTTCCGTCCTGTCGCAGGAAGTGAGCATCTTCACTCACACTGCAATTTCGCCGAGTCCGTGGTCGAGACAGCGCCCAAATCGTTACGCCATTCGTGCAGGTCGGAACTTACCCGACAAGGAATTTCGCTACCTTAGGACGGTTATAGTTACCGCCGCCGTTTACCGGGGCTTAGGTTCAGAGCTTCGCCGCCGAAGCGGTTAACCCCTCCCCTTGACCTTCCGGCACCGGGCAGGCGTCAGAGCGTATACTGCGTCTTGCGACTTCGCACGCTCCTGTGTTTTTAGTAAACAGTCGCTTGGGCCGAGTCACTGCGGCCTCCTCGGGCTCGAACATGCGAAACGTTCTCACCCTACCGAGGCGCCCCTTCTCCCTAAGTTACGGGGCCATTTTGCCGAGTTCCTTGACCACGGTTCTCTCGCTCGCCTTGGTATTCTCTACCTGTCCACCTGTGTTGGTTTGGGGTACGGGCACCCCGTGCACTCGCTAGAGGCTTTTCTCGGCGGCATGGGCGTTCGGCAGCTTCTCCTTAAGCGGATCGGCATCACGCCTCAGGCTTAGTGGGGTCCGGATTTGCCTAGACCCCGCCCTACACGCTTGCCCCGGGTCAACCAACGCCCGGGTCTGCTTACCCTTCCGCGTCACCCCATTGCTGGCCTAATGCCGGCCGGTTCGGTAGGCCCCGAAGGGCTTTCCTTAGCAGGCCGGGGTCGGCCCTGGCGCGCACGTGGTGGTACTGGAATATCAACCAGTCATCCATCGACTACGCCTCGCGGCCTCGCCTTAGGTCCCGACTAACCCTGGGCGGACGAGCCTTCCCCAGGAAACCTTGGACATTCGGCGGGGGAGATTCTCACTCCCCATTCGCTACTCATGCCGGCATTCGCACTCGAGCAGCCTCCACGGCTGGCTTCCGCCGCCGCTTCGCTGGCTGCTCGAAGCTCCCCTACCGATCCCGCCGCCTGGACCCACTCCCCGAGGGGAGCAGGCCGAGCTATTGGCGGAATCCCGCAGCTTCGGTGCTGGACTTGAGCCCCGTTACATTTTCCGCGCAGAACCACTCGACCAGTGAGCTATTACGCACTCTTTAAAGGGTGGCTGCTTCTAAGCCAACCTCCTGGCTGTCTGAGCGATCCCACATCGTTCCCCACTTAGTCCAGACTGAGGGACCTTAGCTGGCGGTCTGGGCTGTTTCCCTTTCGACCAATGAGGCTCATCCCCCATGGTCTGACTGCCGCGCTGTAGCACCGTGGCATTCGGAGTTCGACTGGGATTGGTAAGCTTGTAGGCCCCCTAGCCCAATCGGTGCTCTACCTCCACGGTGGAATACGCAACGCTAGCCCTAAAGCTATTTCGGGGAGAACCAGCTATCGCCGAGTTTGATTGGCCTTTCACCCCTATCCACAGGTCATCCCCCAGGTTTTCAACCCTGGTGGGTTCGGGCCTCCGCGAGGTCTTACCCTCGGTTCACCCTGCCCATGGATAGATCACTCGGCTTCGGGTCTAGAGCACGCGACTAGACGCCCTATTAAGACTCGCTTTCGCTGCGGCTACGGCTCACGCCTTAACCTCGCCACGTACCGCTAACTCGCCGGCTCATTCTTCAAAAGGCAGGCCGTCAGGCCACCGAAATGACCCTCCGACTGCTTGTAGGTCCACGGTTTCAGGTTCTATTTCACGCCCCTCACCGGGGTGCTTTTCACCTTTCCCTCACGGTACTGGTTCACTATCGGTCGCTGGGTAGTACTTAGCCTTACGAGGTGGTCCTCGCAGATTCACACGGGATTTCACGTGCCCCGTGCTACTTGGGAACACCACACAGAGCTCGATCCGCTTTCACCTACAGGGCTGTTACCCTCTATGGCCCTCCTTTCCAGGAGGATTCGGCTAGCGCTCGAGTTTGTAACTCTGCGGCGGTGCCGGCGCACCGCCCGGTGGGTCCCACGACCCCGACACGGCAACGCCACCGGGCTATCACACCGTGTCGGTTTAGGCTCATCCCGTTTCGCTCGCCGCTACTCAGGGAGTCGCTCTTGCTTTCCGTTCCTCGGGGTACTGAGATGTTTCAATTCCCCCGGTTGCCTCAGCCGGTCCTATGTGTTCAGACCGGAGCGGCCGGGCATTACCCCGGCCGGGTTTCCCCATTCGGACATCCCCGGGTCAAAGCCTGCTTGGCGGCTCACCGAGGCTTATCGCAGCCTGCTACGTCCTTCATCGGCTCCCAGCGCCCAGGCATCCACCGTAGACCCTTAGTAGCTTGTTGGTAGAATCCAAGACGCTTGTGCTCGCTATGCAGTTCTCAAGGTGCCGGAGAGGCGGGTGTTCCCCGCTCCCTCACGACTGAACAGTGTGTCCGGCCGGCCTTTCGGCAGACCGTTTGAGCCGTCGCATTGACTGGGTGCTCGAGGCCGAAGCCTCAATGAGCTCCTTAGAAAGGAGGTGATCCAGCCGCACGTTCCCGTACGGCTACCTTGTTACGACTTCATCCCAATCGCCAACCCCACCTTCGGCAGCTCCCTCCCCAAGGGGTTGGGCCACTGACTTCGGGTGTTGCCAACTTTCGTGATGTGACGGGCGGTGTGTACAAGCCCCGAGAACGTATTCACCGCGGCATAGCTGATCCGCGATTACTAGCGACTCCGGCTTCATGGAGTCGAGTTGCAGACTCCAATCCGAACTGAGACGAGTTTTTAGGGATTGGCTCACCCTCGCGGGTTGGCGACCCGTTGTACTCGCCATTGTAGCATGCGTGCAGCCCTGGACATAAGGGGCATGATGACTTGACGTCATCCCCGCCTTCCTCCGAGTTGTCCCCGGCAGTCTCCTATGAGTCCCCGGCATGATCCGCTGGCAACATAGGACAGGGGTTGCGCTCGTTGCGGGACTTAACCCAACATCTCACGACACGAGCTGACGACAGCCATGCACCACCTGTCACGGACGCTTACGCACACCGTGTTTCCACGGCTTTTCCCGTGATGTCAAGTCCAGGTGAGGTTCTTCGGGTTTCATCGAATTGAGCCGCATGCTCCGCCGCTTGTGCGGGGCCCCGTCAATTCCTTTGAGTTCTAGCCTTGCGACCGTACTCCCCAGGCGGGGCACTTAATGCGTTAGCTACGGCACGGCAGACGTCAATCAATCCGCCACACCTAGTGCCCAACGTTTACAGCTAGGACTACCAGGGTATCTAATCCTGTTTGCTCCCCTAGCTTTCGCTCCTCAGCGTCGGTGCCGGCCCAGAGAGCCGCCTTCGCTACGGGTGTTCCTCCCGATATCTGCGCATTTCACCGCTACACCGGGAATTCCGCTCTCCTCTACCGGACCCTAGCCACAGCAGTATCGACCGGCCTCCCGGAGTTGAGCTCCGGGATTTCACGGCCGACTTACTGAGCCGCCTACGAGCTCTTTACGCCCAATGAATCCGGACAACGCTCGCCCCCTACGTATTACCGCGGCTGCTGGCACGTAGTTGGCCGGGGCTTCTTCTGGAGGTACCGTCACTTGCGCTTCTTCCCTCCTGAAAGAGGTTTACAACCCGAGGGCCTTCATCCCTCACGCGGCGTCGCTGCATCAGGCTTTCGCCCATTGTGCAATATTCCCTGCTGCTGCCTCCCGTAGGAGTCTGGGCCGTGTCTCAGTCCCAGTGTGGCTGTTCGTCCTCTCAGACCAGCTACCCGTCGTTGCCTTGGTGAGCCGTTACCTCACCAACAAGCTGATAGGCCGCGAGGCCATCCCAGAGCAGCGGACCTTTCCTCGACCCGACATGCGACCGGTCGAGGGTATCCGGTATTAATCCAGGTTTCCCTGGGCTATCCCGGTCTCCGGGGCAGGTTCCTCACGTGTTACTCACCCGTTCGCCACTAGGACCCCGCGACGGTTACCCGTCTTTGGGGCCTCGTTCGACTTGCATGCATTAAGCACGCCGCCAGCGTTCGTCCTGAGCCAGGATCAAACTCTCCAACGTAGATCTCGGCCCGAAGGCCGGAATCCGTGTCCGAGTTTGCTCGCGGGTGGTTGGCCAAACCGTCCACCCACGGGCACCACGCCTTGGCAGCGTGGTGCGCTTGAAGTACGACCGACCGCGGACGGCACGAAACCACCCGCGGAGGGCTCGACTGGCTGTTGACACACTGTTCAGTTGTCAAGGAGCCGGGACTCCGACCACCCGGGCGGCGGCCACGAAGGCGCGCCCCAGGTGCGACCCAGTACTGTAACCAGTCGGCGGCACAACGTCAAGGCAGTCCGGACCTCCGGCCCGGGGGGTTGGTGGCCGCCTCCCGTCGGGCTAGCGTCCACCACCATGACGGACCCCATGGGCTCTCTGCGCAGTCGCGGCTTCGTGCACGGCGTAACCGACGAGGACGACCTCCGCCGCCTGCTCGCCACTGAGCGGGTCACCTTCTACGTGGGATTCGACCCCACCGGCGCCTCCCTCCACATCGGCCACCTCATGGGCATGATGGCCATGGCCTGGTTGCGCCGGGCGGGCCACCGCCCCATCGCGGTGGCCGGCGGCGGCACCGGCCGAATCGGAGACCCGTCGT
This sequence comes from Actinomycetota bacterium, assembly GCA_043810615.1. Lineage (GTDB taxonomy): Bacteria > Actinomycetota > Acidimicrobiia > Spongiisociales > UBA11373 > VGBK01. The sequence goes on from JBDROA010000050.1 coordinate 22,182, forward strand.
TCCGTGACGAGGAGCGCGAACTGCTCGACGACGAGCGCCTGCGGCTCAACCTCGAGGGCGTCCGGGGCCAGCTGGCCCGGGTCCTCGACCTCGACGACGGCCTGCTCCTCGACAACTTCGACTGGCTGGGCCGCTTCGGCTTCATCGAGTTCCTGCGCGATGTGGGCAAGCACTTCTCGGTCAACGCCATGATCGCACGGGAGTCGGTGCGCCGACGCCTCGAGGAGCGGGAACACGGCATCTCGTTCACGGAGTTCGCCTACCAGTTGCTGCAGGCCTACGACTTCGCCCACCTGTACGCCGCCTACGGCTGCCGCCTCCAGGCCGGCGGCTCCGACCAGTGGGGCAACATCACCGCCGGCATCGACCTCACCCGCCGCCTCCACGGCGGCCGGGTCTACGGGCTGGTGTGGCCGTTGGTGGAACGCTCCGATGGGCGCAAGTTCTCCAAGTCCACCGGCGAGGCGGTGTGGCTCGACGCCGGGCTCACTTCGCCCTACGCCTTCTATCAGTGGTTCTTCAACGTGCCCGACGACGATGCGGCCCGCTTCCTCCGCCTCTTCACCTTCCTGCCCTTGGAGGACATCGCCGCCCTGGAGGACGAGCAGCGCCACTACCCGGCGGCCCGGCCCGCCCAGCGCGCCCTGGCAGAACATGCCACCCGGATCGTTCACGGCGAGGAGGGGGTCCAGGCCGCGCTGCGGGCGAGCCGCATCCTGTTCGGCGACGAGCCCTTCGCCGGCCTCGACGACCGCACCCTGGCCGACGCCTTCGAGTCGGCGCCCTCGATCGACCTGCCCCGGGCGCGCCTCGAAGCCGGCATCGACCTGGCCGACCTCATGGTTGAGACGGGTGCCGCCCGTTCTCGCGGTGAGGCCCGACGCCTGGTGGAGCAGGGCGGGGTCAGCGTCAACAACAGACGCGCCGCCGACGCCTCCGCCCGGGTGGGCCCCGGCGACCTGGCGGGGGCCGCGACCATCGTGCTGCGGGTGGGCAAGAAACGCTACTTCCTGGCCCGCTTCACCTGATCGGCCCGGGCTCCTCCCGACCCGCAGTTCCGCCCCATGCCCCGCACGGAGCCTGTGGACAAATCCCGCGCGCCCCGCACTGGCCCCGCTACCCTTCGCGCGCAGTAGCCAACCCCCAGGAAAATCGACAATGTCTCGCCGCGCGGCGGGCGTGCTGGTTGTAGCGCTGATGGCCGCCGCCTGCGCAGTAGAGCCCATCGAGGATCCGGGCATAGGAGCGGGCAGCCTCACGAGCGTGGTGTACGCCGCCGACGGGACGGCGCTCACCGAATGGCACGCGGGCGAAGACCGGGTGCTGGTCGGCTACGACGAACTCCCCCGCCATCTGGTGGACGCCGTCGTAGCCATCGAGGACCAGCGCTTCTGGGTTCACCCGGGTGTGGATGTGCGTGCCATGGTGCGGGCGGTCCAGGCCGACCTGGAGGCCGGCGAGGTGGTCCAGGGCGGTTCCACCATCACCCAGCAGTACATCAAGAACGCTCTCCTGACCCCCGAGGTCAGCCTCGACCGCAAGATGCGCGAGGTGTCGCTCGCCCTCGGTATCGAGAAGACCCTGAGCAAGCAGGAGATCCTCGAGCGGTACATCAACACCGTCTACTTCGGCAACGGCGCCTACGGGGTCGGGGCCGCCGCACGCCGCTACTTCGGCAAGGCAGTCTCCGCCCTCACCCTCGACGAGTCGGCTCTGCTCGCCGGCCTCATCCGCCGGCCCAACGCTCTCGACCCCTACGAGTACCCGAATGCCGCGCTGTCGCGCCGCCAGACCGTGCTCGACAAGATGGTGGAGGTCGGCTGGCTGACGGAGGCCGCTGCCGACGCCGCCGGCATCCTCCCCCTGACCCTGCAGCCCCAGGGCGCCGCCGACCGCTCCCTCTTCCCCTATTTCACCGACGAGGTGCGCCGGCGGTTGCTCGCCGAACCGGCTCTGGGCGACAGCCCCGAGGAGCGCTTCGAGGCCCTGACGACGGGCGGCCTGCGCATCTACACCACGCTCGACCCGGCCGCCCAACTGGCCGCCGAGGCAGCCGTTGCCTCGGTGCTCCCCGACGGTGGGCCCGCGGCGGCTCTGGCCGCGGTGGACCCGCGCACCGGCTTCGTGCTGGCCCTGGTGGGCGGCGCCGACTACTACGACACCAGCGATCCCGTGGCGCAGTTCAACCTGGCCACCCTGGGCCGGCGCCAGCCCGGGTCGGCCTTCAAGCCGTTCGCCCTGGCCGCCGCCCTGCAGGTCGGGATCGGACTCGATGCCGAGTTCCAGGGGGGTCGCTCGGCGGTCATCCAGACTGCGGCGGGCCGCTGGCGGGTGGAAAACTTCAACAACCTCTCCTACCCGAATCTCACCCTTCTCGAGGCCACCGTGTTCTCGGTGAACGTGGTCTACGCCCGGCTGATGAACCTCCTCGACCCCGAGCAGGTGGTGGCAGTGGCCCGGGCCGCCGGCATCACCACTCCGATCGAGCCGCTGCCCTCCCTGGCCCTGGGCACCCAGGAGGTCACGGTCCTGGACATGGCTTCGGCATACGCCACCTTCGCCGCCGGAGGCCTGCACATCGACCCCATCCTGGTAACCCGCATCGTGGACCCCTCCGGTCGCGTGGTCTTCGAGACGGTGCCCACGATCAGAAGGGCCATGGAGCCCGCGGTCGCCGAGCAGGTCACCGCCGCCCTCACCGAGGTGGTGCGCCGCGGTACAGGGCAGCAGGCCAAGATCGGGCGCCCGGTGGCAGGCAAGACCGGCACCACGGAGGGGCAGTACGACGCCTGGTTCGTGGGCTACACGCCCGAGATCTCAGCGGCGGTCTGGGTGGGCTTCCCGCAGGGCGACCGCCCCCTGGAGTCGCCCCACACTCCCTTCACCATCACCGGGGGCACCTGGCCGGCCCAGATCTGGGCCCGTTTCGCCACCGGGGCCCTGTCGGGAATCCCCTACCGCGACCTGCCGGATGCCGACCGCGGAGACCTGGTCGCCGTCCAGATCGACCTCTCCACCGGCTTCCTCGCCGGCCCCCTCTGCCCCCGGGCCCATGTGGCCACCGTCCACGTCGGCCCCGACGACGCGCCCACCGTCCTCTGCCCCATCCACAACCCCGAGGGCCTCGCCCTCCCCTCGCCCGGCTTCGTGCCGGAGGTGCTGGGACGCGATCTGGCCGAGGCCGTGGCCTGGCTGGAGGCCGCGGGCTACCAGGCCACGGCGGATTGGGTCGGCGCCCCGGGGCGTATCCCCGGCAGCGTCCTGGTCCAGTACCCGGCCGCCGACAGCCCCCTCACGCCCGGGGCCGCGGTGGCTCTCACCGTCGCTGGGCCGGAGCCCGGCACGGGCACCCCAGGCGTCGTCGGCCTGGCCGTCGCCGACGCTCGCCGGGCCCTGGAGGCCTACGGGTTCGTGGTCCGGGTGGTGATGTCGCCGGAGCCCAACCCCGGCGACGCCGCC
>JBDROA010000051.1:0-11535 GCA_043810615.1 Actinomycetota bacterium
GTCGGAGTGAGATACCGCCGCTTCCGGCGCTTCCCACCAATCCTCTCCCCTGCCATCATCCACCTCCAGTGGATCCTCACAGACCCGCCAGCGGTGGGAAGTTTCCCAGCCCCAAACCCGTCACGAACCCAGACGCAAACCAAAGACAACCCCCCTGGCAGCAAAGTCGCCGCCGGGCAGGCGGCGACCCTGCCGGTCCCGCAGAAGTGGAGGTGAGGGGATTTGAACCCCTGGCTTCCTCCGTGCGAGGGAGGCGCTCTGCCGGGCTGAGCTACACCCCCGGGCGGGGCGAGTGTAATCCGCCCCGGCCCCCTCTACTCCCCGGCCAGCTGGCGGCGCAGGCGCTCCTGCACCACAGTGTTGGTCAGGTCGGCCCGGCTGCGCTCGACCAGGGCCCGGGCCACATCTGTGGTGCGGCGCAGGCCGCCGGTCATCCCGTCGGGGTAGTCCAGGTCGGCCAGCAAGTCGCAGATGGCGTTCATGCCCTCCAGCAGGCGCTCCCCCTCGGCCAGGTCGCCGGCCCGCATGCGGTCCAGGAGGCGGCGGCGCATCTCCCCCACCGTTTCCCCGAGGCCGTTGAGGTAGGGGGCCGCGTCGACCCCGAGGTCGGCCGGAAGCGGGAGGGGCTCCCCGGCGAAGACGGCGGCGGTGAGCCGGGCCTCGGCATACTCCTTGGAGGCGTCACCCAGGAAACCGGCGTAGCGCACGTCGGGATGGGGGGCGAGGGCCGTGTCGGCCTCACGCAGCAACCCCTCGGCCTCCGCCATGAGGGCGGCGGCCGCCTCGGTCTCGCCGCGATGGAGGGAGCGGATGGCGTTGGCCGAAAGGCGAATGATGCGGCGGGAGTGGTGGTAGCCGGTCTCCCGGGCGGCGAACTTGTCGTTGAGGCCGGAGCGTACCGTCTGCGACAGGGGCTCCAGGTCGGGCGGCACCATGGCTCCTAGAGGGTGACGGCGCCGGCCCGGTCGCCGCCGGGGGTGCCCAGGTAGCGGGTCTCGGCCTGCTGGCGCTTGATCTGGAGCAGCACGGCGATGTAAACCGCCAGCATCACGTCGCAAGCCAGGGTGATCGCCAGCAGGGCATAGGACCCGGTGAGCACCGCGCCCACCAGGGTCCCCACCGTCACCACCATCAGGGCGATCAGGGCGAGGCGGCGGCGGGCGAGCACCTGCCGGCGGCGCAGGTCCGGCGGAACGGCGGTCATCGGGTCGCCGGCGGGCGGTGGGTTCACGGGACGATCCTCCTCGGGCTCAATTAAGCCTAGGCCCCGGCCGGAGCGTGCTCAACACGATCCGAGGCCGTGCTCCAACGGGCCCCCGGCCGAGGGCTTCGGCCGGGGGGACCTCGGCCTCCCGCAAAGGGAGCAGCGCCGCCGGGACCTCCCGCTGCGCCTCGGCCGGGGACTTCATGGCTCCTCGGTCGGCCCCTCGAGGATCAGGGCCTCGAGGAACTCCCGGTAACGGCCGCCCACGGCGGGGTGCCACAGGCCGAGGGCGGTGCCCGCCTCCAGGTAACCGGCCGGGTTGCCCACGTCGAGCAGGTCCTCGCCGGCCACCCAACCCAGGCAGCGCCCCTCCTGCCCCAGGCGGGCTATGGCGTCGGTCAACTGGATCTCGCCCCCGTAGCCGGGAGGAAGGCTCGCCAGGACGGGGAAGACTTCGGGGGTGAACAGGTAGCGGCCCACGAAGCCGAGACGCGAGGGGGCGCGCTCCCGACCCGGCTTCTCCACGGCGCCGGTCACCTCGACCACCCTCTCGGCCAGGGTGTCCCCCACCGCCGCCACCCCGTAGCGGTCGAGGCCCTCGTCGGGCAGGGGGCGAAGGCAGACCACCGAGCGGCCATCCGAGGCCGCCGCCAGGTGGCTGAGGTGGTCCCGGCCCGGGACCACCAGGTTGTCGCCCAGCAGGCAGAAGAAGGCGCGCTCGTCCACCGCCGCCCGCGCCTGTAAGACGGCGTGGCCCAGGCCCCGGGCCTGCTCCTGGACCACCCAGGTGAGGGTAATCCCGGCGAAGCCCTTGAGTTCTTCGAGGCCCTCCATCCCCTCGAAGTGGCTGTAGAGGAGGTCGTCCACCCCCGGGCTGACCACCACCACGAACTCGGTGACCCCGGCCCGCATCCCCTCCTCGACGATCCACTGGATCACCGGCCGGTCCACCACCGGGAGCAGGGCCTTGGGCACGCTGCGGGTGGCGGGGCGCATGCGGGTGCCCCGCCCTGCCGCCGGGATCACCGCCACGGGGGCTCTCAACACGGCGCCTCCTCGATGGTGTGCTCGCTGCCTCTCCAGAGGCGGCGGATGTTGGGCAGGTGGCGGACGACGATGAAGGCCACCGCCGCCCCGGCCAGCCCCAGCGACCATCCCCGGTGCCCGAAGGCGGCCAGGGCAGGCACCAGGCCCAGAGCGGCGAGGAGAGAGCCGAGCGAGACCTTGCGGGTCAGCGCCACCACCGCCACGAAGATCCCCAGCACGATCAGCAGGGCCCAGGGCTCCAGCCAGGCCACCATGCCGGCGCCGGCGGCCACCCCCTTGCCCCCTTTGAGCCGGTGCCAGATGGGGAAACAGTGGCCCACCACGGCGGCGAAGCCGGCGGCGAAGCCGACCACCGGGCCCCCGGCCCAACTGCCCAGCGCGGCCGCCCCCACTCCTTTGCCCAGGTCGCCGAGGAGTACCAGCGCCGCCTCCTTGCGGCCCATGGTGCGCAGCACGTTGGTGGCCCCCGGGTTGCCGCTGCCCGTGCCGTAGATGTCCACGCCGAGCAACCGGGGCACGATCACCCCGAAGTCCACACTGCCCAGCAGGTAGCCGGCGGCGACGGTGGCGATGTCGAGGGCGTCCACAGCGGGGAGTCTAGGTTCGGGGCTTCTTCCGCCTTGGTCCCCCGGGCCCCTTCTCGCGGAGGGCCGGGGGCGGTACGGTGACCCGTGTACTGGTTTCCCCACCCGCCCTACCTGCGCTGGGCGGCGGCCGCCCTCATGGTCCTCGGCGCCCTGGCCTGGGACCTGCGCGCCCCGGCCGCCGAACTGCGCCCCTTCGCTTCCCGCCCCCTGCGCTCCGGGGAGGCACTCGACGCCTCGGCCGTCACCTGGCGGGAGGTGCCGGCCGGTCTCCTCGCCGCTCCCGACCTCGAAGGCGCCACCGCCGCAGTGGACCTCGCCGCCGGCGATCCCCTGGTGGCAGCGGTGCTGCGCCGCGGCATCGCCGTCCCGGAGGGCTGGTGGAAGATCCCGGTGGCAGTGGGGGCCCACGCCGCCCCCGGGGACGAGGTGATGCTGGTGGTGGTGGACCCACCGGCCACTGTGCCCGGCCTCGTGGTCGGCCGCCAGCAGGGCGATGCCTACTCCCTCGACTACCGGCCGGCGGTGGTGGCGGTTCCGGGGGAGGCAGCCGCCCTGGTCGCCGCGGCCGCCGCCGCCGGGGCCCTGCTGGTGGCGGTGGCGCCCTGAAAATCTGCGGCCCAATAGGGTTCAGCGGGTTTCTGAAGGCCTGCTCGATGCCGATTCGACGAAAGCGTCGGATTCTCCCGGTGCACCTCTCCTACCAGCGATCAGGCCTCTCTGGCCGTCCGGTGGCCGTGGACAGACGCCCGTATTGCGCCGCAAGTCTTGAGCCCGGCCGGCGCAATCGAGGGGCCCGGTTATCGTTGCTCCCCGTGCTCACCGCTGCCGTCTGGGGCCTCATCCAGGGCCTGACCGAGTTCCTGCCTATCTCCTCGAGCGGGCACCTGGTGCTGGTGCCCGCCCTGTTCGGGTTCGAGGAGCCCAGTCTGGCCGCCTCGGTCATGCTCCACCTGGGCACCCTGGTGGCAGTCGTCGCCTACTACCGCCGCGACCTGCTCCGTCTGCTCCACCTCCGCTCCGACCCCGAGGCGCGCCGCATCCTGATGCTGCTGGCCGTGGGCACCATCCCCGCCGCCCTCATCGGTCTCACCCTCGACGGCCCTATCGAAGCAGTGTTCTCGGAGCCGTGGCTGGCGGCGGTCGCGCTGATGGTCACCGGGGGGGTGCTCCTCTTCGCCATGCTGGTGGGGCGAGGCCTGCGCCGCCTCCCCGACGGGCGCTGGCCGGACGCGGTGGTGGTGGGCCTGGCCCAGGCCTTCGCCCTCCTGCCCGGCATCTCCCGCTCCGGCATGACCATCACCGCCGGCATGGCCCAGGGCTTCCAGCGTGCCGAGGCGGCCCGGTACGCCTTCCTGCTCTCCATCCCCGCCATCGCCGGGGCCGGCCTGCTCGACGGCATCGACATGGCGCAACACGGGGGCTTCACCCCGGACCTCCTGGTGGGCATGGCGGTGGCCGCGGTGGTCGGCTACCTGGCGATCGCCGGCCTGATCCGGGTGCTGACCCGGGTGGGCCTGCTCCCCTTCGCCCTCTACTGCCTGGGAGCCGGGGCGGCCGCCTACTTCGTGGTGTGACCCGGCGGTCGGGCCCCGCTCAGAACTGCACCGTGCACCACGGGGCCACCGGCCATTCGAACAGGCGCTGGGCCCGGTCCACCGCCGCGGCGCTGCCCTGCACCCGGCCCAGCCAGGCCAGATCCCGCAACCGGGAGTCCCCCAGGTAGGCCGAGGCCAGGTCGGCCGAGGTGAGCCGGATCTCGGCCTCGCGATCGGTCGGGGCACAGTCGGCCCCGTCGGGGCCGCCTCGCAGCAGAAAGCGCCCCCCGGTGCCGGGCGTGAACCCGTCGCCCACCTCGAGCACCACCTCGCCCTCCACGGCGTAGCGGCGGGCGGCCAGAGCGGCGGCCACGTCGATGAGGCACATCCAGACGTGGTCGCTGCGCACCTGCTGCACCCGGCGCGGGGCGGCCAGCAGCAACGTGACCGGGTCGCGCCGCGGGCGGCCGTAGGCCGTGATGGTGGTCACCAGGTCGATGCCGAGGCAGTAGCCCCACAGGGCCCGGTAGGCCTCCCCGTCCACCGCCTGCAGGTCGCCAATGCGCACCTCGTTGCGGGCATGGCCGTGCTCCCAGTTCTCCTTCTGGCGGTACATGACGTAGCCGGCCACCTCGTCGCCGCTCTCGTAGACCACGAAGCGGTGGGCGGTGGCCCCGTCGCGCCAGTGCTCCGGGTCGTGGAAGTACAGGTGCCAGTCGGCCTCGCCGCGCGTCAGAGTCCCCGGAATGCCGGCGGTGGCCCGGGAGTAGGCAGCGGGGATGAGTTCCCGGGCCTCGGCATCGCTCAATTGACGCAGACGGCCCTCGGGCGGCCGGGGTTCGGCGAGGGCGGCGTGGGCCCGGTCCAGGATCAGTTCGCATCCCTCAATGGCCACCCCGAAGCCGAGGCGGCCGTAGATGGTGCTCTCCGAGGCCCACAGGGCCGAGATGGCCTCCCCGCGCTCCCGGGCGTCTTCCAGCAGGCGGCCCAAAACCGCGGTGAGGACCCCCCGGCGGCGGTGGGTGGGCCGGGTGGCGATAGCGGTCACCCCACCCAACGGCACGGCGGCCCCGCCCGGCACGGTCATGGCGAAGGTCAGGGCCCCGCCGGTACCCACCATCTCCTCGCCCTCGAAGGCGCCCAGGTAGCGGTCGAACTCGGCGCGCTTCTTCCAGGCCTCCGAGTCTTCGGGGCGCGGGTCGAAGCCGAAGGCGGCCCCGATCACCTGCTCCCAGGCGCCGAATTCATCGGGGGAGATGACACGGACGGTGATGGGTTGAGTCTCCATGGCGGCCGCCACCCTACTTGGCCGCGAGGGTATTGCCCCGTGCCCGGCCGGGGGATAGGTTCGCCCTGTGAAAGCCGCCGTCCTCGTCCTCGCCCTGCTCGCCCCCGTCGCCCTGGCCGCGGCCGTTGCCGCCGGGGCCACCGAACCTTCCGGGGGGTGTGTGATCACCCCCACCGGCATCGACTGCAGCGCCGAGGGGTCCTCCTCCACCAGCGGGGGGACGCCGGGGACCACCATCCCCGGGGTGCCCATCCGCTACCTGGCCACCACCGAGCACCCCGAAGCCGGCCTCTGCTGGTTCTGGTCGCCCTATCCCCCCGGCCTCGACTCCTGGGACTCGGCCAACGACATGGCGATCCTGTGGACCAGGTGGGCCCTGCCCGAGTGTCCCGATCCCACGCCGCCGGTGGAGATCCCGGGCACGTCGTGGGTGGTGACCCGCGCCTGGGAGGTGTTCCGCTCGTTCCCCCTGGCAGCACCGCTCCCCACCCTGCAGCCGGGGCGGCACGGCATCACCGGCCTCCCCTCGTACCTGGCCGCCGCTCTCCCCGAACCTCTCGCCCATCGCGAAGTGCTGCCCGACGGGAGGGCCCTGGAGGTGGAGGCCCGGGTCGCCGCGGCGTTGATCGACTGGGGCGACGGCACCCCGGCCCTCGCCTACGACCCGGCGGGACTGCTCCCCTACCCGGACGGCCGGGCCCGCCACACCTACGCCCTCAAGACCTGCCCGCCGGACTACCGGGTCTCCCATCCTTCGGGAGGCAACTGCCATCCCCGCCTCGAGGCCTATCCCATCACGGTCACTTTCCGCTGGACGGCACGCTACCGGATCGGGGCCGCCTGGGTAGATCTGGGCCACCTGGATAGGGACACGGCCGTGGCCTACGACGTGGACGAGGTCATCGGCGTCCTGCGGCCCTGAGGGCGCGCCGCGCTTTGCGGCGGGGGCAGGGACCGGCCAAGCTAGACGGCCGCATCCCCGGAGGCACAGTGACGGGCATCCACGATGACCTCCTGGCCCGCCATCGGCGGGTTCTCCCCCGCTGGCTGGCCCTGAACTACGAGCACCCCATCGCCCTGGTCGAAGGCGACGGGCGGCGTGTGCGCGATGCCGAGGGGCGGGAGTACCTGGACTTCCTCGGGGGGATCCTCACCACCATGACCGGGCACCGGGTCCCCCGGGTGGTGGAGGCCGTGCGCCGCCAGGCCGAGCGGATGATCCACAGCTCCACCCTGTACCTGATCCCCCAGCAGATCGAACTGGCGGAGAAGATCGCCGCCCTGGTGCCCATCCCCGAAGCCCGGGTCTTCTTCACCACCAGCGGCACCGAGGCCAACGACACCGCCCTGCTCCTGGCCACCTCCTACCGGCGCTCCAACCAGGTGCTGGCCATGCGCAACTCTTTCCACGGCCGCTCGTTCTCGGCGGTCTCGGTGACGGGCAACCGTTTCTGGAGGGCCACGAGCCTGGCGCCGTTCCAGGTCACCTACCTGCACGGCGCCTACCAGCTGCGCAGCCCCTTCCGCGGCCTCCCCGCCGCCGAGTACATCGCCGCTTGCGCCGCCGACCTCGAGAGCCTGCTGGACACCGCCGTCGCCGGCGACGTCGCCTGCCTGATCGCCGAGCCCATCCAGGGGGTGGGGGGCAACACCGCCCCACCCGATGGCATGTACGGGGCCCTCAAGGAGGTGCTCGACCGCCGCGGCATCCTCTTCGTCTCCGACGAGGTGCAGACCGGCTGGGGCCGCACCGGGGAGCACTTCTGGGGCTTCGAGGCACACGGCGTCGTGCCCGACATAATCACCTTCGCCAAGGGGTTGGGCAACGGCCTGGCCCTGGGCGGAGTGGTGGCCCGCGCCGAGATCATGGACTGCCTGGCGGCCAACTCGATCTCCACCTTCGGAGGCAATCCGCTGGCGACCGCAGCGGCCCTGGCCAACCTGGAGTACCTGCTCGAGGAGGACCTGCCGGGCAATGCCCTGCGGACAGGGAGGCGCCTCCGCGACGGCCTGGAGACCCTGGCGGGACGCCACCCCACGATCGCCGAGGTGCGAGGCAAGGGGCTGATGCTCGGGGCCGAACTGGTGAAGCCGGGGGGTCTGGAGCCCGATCGCGAGGCGGCCGCCGCGGTGCTGGAGCACGCCCGGGAAGGCGGCCTGCTGCTGGGGAAGGCGGGCCTCTACAGCAACGTGCTGCGCATCGCTCCGCCGCTGTCCCTGACCGCCGAGGAGGCGGAGGAAGGGTTGGCCATCCTGGCGATGGCCCTGGAGCGGGCCACCGCGGGCTGAGGCCGGGACCGCCCCCCTCGGCTCACCCCTCGATCTTGCAGACCGAGGGCTCGGGCCCGAAGCCGGCCCGCTCCCGGGTCAGGGCCGAGATGCCCTCGTCGATCACCGGGGTTCCCCGGTCGAGGCAGGTGGGGCAGCCCACCCAGGGGTCCCCGGGAGCCTCCCGGGTGGCCTCGAGGGCATCCCTCACCCGGCGGAAGGCCTCGTGGCCGTAGGTGGACTCGAAGTAGGTCCAGAAGCAGGCCCCGGTGGCGCAGCAGGTGCCGTATTGCCCCCCGGCGGCGGGTCGGGCTCGAGGGCCACGCAGGACACGAAGGTTCCCTCGCCGGTGAACTCGTTGGTGTCGTAGTACCCCGATTCGGCGCAGCGGCAGGTGGGCTCGGCGACGTACCAGTTGCCCCGATCCCGGTGGCGCATGTAGATCGTCAAGCCCTCGTCGAGCCAACCCGGCAGTCCCCGCGCGTCGCCCACCATCACATGGGTGGTTTCGTGGGCCTCGGAGCAGAGACCCGCCAAGACCGGCTCCCAGGAGTGCTGCCGGTACTGCCCGCCGACTCGGCAAGCGCCGGACGAGTGGGGCGGCGGGGGCAGGGAGAAGGATCCCCAGGGAGGTTTCGAGTTTGGGGACGCAGATGGCCATGTCGGCGAGGACCGGCGCGGCCAGCGGCTCCCCGGTGGCCGGCGTCACCACCGTGTAGCGGTCATGCTGCTTCATGCCCTCGTGGGGGTCGGCGAAAGCGACGCTGACGAGGGGGACGCAGGTCCCGAGCTCCGGGGTGTTGCTCTCCATCCACCAGTCGTACGCCTCGAGGGCCTCGGGCGCCAGCTCGGGGGAGAGCAGGCTCACCGTGACCGACTGCTCGAGGGCATAGGCCTCAACGCCGTCCCGTAACACGGCGGCCCGGGCCGTCACCGTTTGGCCGGGGCCCACCCCGAAGGTCGCGAAGGGGGATTCCGGGTCGAAGGCATCGACACAACCCCGGGGCGGCACCTCGGGCAGGGCCGCCCGGGTCTCGACCCCGTCGGCGGCGATCACCGCCTCCGGGCCGACGCTCGGGGACTGCCCCAGGTTGCAGGCCATGACCTCGAAGGAGCCCATGGGCCGGGCGCCGTTCCAACGCTGGAGCACCTGCCGGGCCGCCGGCTCCGCCGGGGTCACCGTGGTGGTGGTGGTTTCGGCCGAGACGGTCGTCGCGGTAGCAGCGGTCGTCGCGGTGCTCCCCCCAGCCCGGCACAACCGTGGCGGTGGTGAGTACGCTCCCTTCGCCACTCCCGCAGGCCGCCGGCAGGATCCACAGGACCAGGGACACCGCACCCCCGGCGCACCGTCCATCTCCTCCGCACCAGGTCACGGCAGCCGGGGCGAGGGGGTAGGCTCCCGCCGCCATGCACGCGACGCGCCTCCGGGTGCGCTGGAGCGAGCTCGACCCCTACGGGCACGTGAACCACGCCGCCTACCTCACCTACCTGGAGCACGCTCGTATCGGCGCCCTGGAGTCGGTCGGCTGGGGCATGGCCGAGATCGAGCGCCTCGGCCTCCGGGTGGTGGTCGCCCGGGCCGACCTGCAATTCCATCGGTCGGCGGTGGCGGGGGACGAGTTGGTGGTCACCTCGGGGATCGCGGAACTGCGACCGGCGAGCAGTCGCTGGTACCAGCAGATCCGCTGCCGGGACGACCTCATCCTGGAAGCCGGGATTACCGGAGCCTGCACCGATCCGGCCGGCCACCCGCGGCGAGTGCCGGTGGATCTCCAGGAGGCGCTGCGCCGCCTGGTGCCGCCGGGCCCGGCTGTGCCCTGAGAGGGTGCGCGAATAGGCCCACCCCGGGTGCGGGCCTGGTGAGGCTTCGGGTAGGGTGAGGACCATGTTCGGACGCAAGCGAGCCAAGCCGATCGAGTTGGGCAGCCTCGACGAACTGAAGCCCCTTCTCGCCGAAGGGAAGCCGGTACTCCTCGACTTCATGCAGGTGGGCTGCCGCACCTGCCGCATCATGGACGGCATCGTCAACGAGCTCGCCGAGGAGTACGGCGGCAGCGCCTACGTGGTCAAGGTGGACCTGGGCCGGGTCTCCGGGGCGGTCGAGGCCTTCTCGGTGAAGGCGACCCCCACCTTCGTGCTGTTGGGCCGGCCGGCGGCACCGGTGGCCAAGAAGAAGGCCAAGCGCCGCGAGGCGCCGGCCGCGGGGGCCACCGGCCGGGGCGCCGTGGCCCGCTGGCGCGCCTCGGGGATGGTGCGCAAGGACCAGATGACCCGGGCCCTGGAAGGCGCCGGGGCGGTGCGTCTCGCGAAGTAGCCGCCGGCGGTGCGGGCCTAGTACTCGTAGAACCCGCGGCCGGCCTTCCGACCCAGCAGGCCGCCCTCGACCATGCGGCGCAGCAGGGGCGGCGGGGCGTAGAAGGGGTCCTTGAACTCCTCGTACAGCGTCTCCGCCACCGCCAGGACGACGTCGAGGCCGACGAAGTCGCATAGCGCCAGCGGGCCCATGGGGTGGTTGGTCCCCAGCATCATCCCCTTGTCGATGTCCTCCCGGGTGGCGAAGCCACCCTCGTACATGCGGATGGCCGCCATGGTGTACGGGTTGAGGAGGGCGTTGACGATGAACCCGGCCCGATCGGCGGCCTGGATGACCTCCTTGTGCAGCACCTCGGTCGAGAAGGCCCGGCCCCGGGCCAGGGTTTCCACCGAGGTGAGCACCGAGGGGATCAACTCCACCAGCCTCATCACCGGCACCGGGCTGAAGAAGTGGAGGCCGATCACCTGCTCCGGGCGCCGGGTGGCCCGGGCCAGCCGGATGATGGGTATCGACGAAGTGTTTGAGCCGAGGATGGCGTCGGGCCGGGTCACGATGGCGTCGAGGCAACGGAACACCTCCACCTTGAGCGCCGCGTTCTCGACCACCGCCTCCACCACCAGGTCGCGGTCGGCCATCGCCGCCAGGTCCGAGCCGAAGGACAGCCGGCCCAGCACGGCGTCGCGTTCCTCGGCGGCCAGCTTGCCCCGGTCCACCGCCTTGCCCAGAGACGCCGCCACCCGCTTGCCCCCGGCGGCGGCAAGCTCGTCGCTGACCTCCACCACGGCCACCTCGAGCCCCGCCCGGGCGCAGACCTCGGCGATCCCGCCTCCCATGAGCCCGGCGCCGACCACGCCCACCCGCTGCACATCCATCTCCGTCTCCTCGTTAAGGGTGCGCCCCGAGCCTATCCGCCCGGCGCTCGGCCGGCCGGGCGGTAACCTGGTCCCATGGACTACGGCCCGCGTCCCCGCCCCATCTTCTTCGGCCTGGCCCTCATCACCGTCGGGGTCCTGTTCCTGCTGCGCGAGATGGACATCCTGCCCGACGTCTCCCTGTGGACCCTGCTCTGGCTGGGCCTGGGAGGCTGGCTCTTCGTCGGCACGATCGCCGGAAACCGCAAGGGCTGGTTCTGGCCTCTCACCCTGCTGGCCATCGGCGGCTTCATGCTGGTACGCGACCTGGGCCACCTCCCCCGGGGCTTCAAGATCTGGCCGGTGGTGGTGATCGCCATCGGGCTGTCGCTGGTCCTGGAGGCGGTCGTCCACGACCCGCAGGAAAAGGCCTCCGGGCCC
>JBDROA010000052.1:0-26422 GCA_043810615.1 Actinomycetota bacterium
AGAACGCCGTGATGTGGCCCGCCTGGAAGGCTACGGCTCCACTTGCGCCTGGCTGATGGCCCTCTCGGGGGATCCGGCGGCCGTCTGCCGCAGCCGGATAGCCGTGGCCGCCTCCTTGGAGGAGATGCCCGAGACCCGGGCGGCGTTGGCGTCCGAGGTGGTGTCGGAGCCCAGGGTGCGGCTGCTGGCGCAGGCACAGGCGCTGGCCCCGGAGCAGTTCCTCCGGGATGAGGCCGTACTGGTGGCTCAGGCGGCCGCGGTGCCCTCCAACAGGTTGCCGCAGCTGCTGGCCCAATGGAGACGGGACACCGATCCGCAAGGGGCCGTGGCGGATGCGGAGCGGTTGCACGCTCTGCGAGCGTTACACATCTCACCGGCCTGGTCCGGCATGCTGCACCTCAGCGGCGACCTGGACCCTGAAGGCGGCACGGTGGTGCTCGCCGCCCTGCGTTCGCTCTCCGAGCAGGCTGCTCTCGACCCTGATGACACGCGCACCCCGGCGCAGTGCCGGGCCGACGCGCTGGTCGAAGTCTGCCGCCGTCACCTCGGCGGGGGAGAGGGAACCGGGGGGAGGCGGCCGCATGTCACCGTCACCGTCCCCTGGCACACCCTGCAGAAGGGCACAGGGGTAGTGGACACCGAGGCCGGGCCGATCAGCGTCGAGGCAGTACGCCGTCTGACCTGCGACGCCACCATCAACCGGGTCATCCTCGACGGCGACTCCACCCCGGTCGATGCCGCAAGAGCCCACCGGATCGTCTCGCCGGCCCTGCGACGGGCCCTCGACCTTCGAGACCAGGGATGCACCCATCCGGGATGCGACACACCGGCCCGCTGGTGTAACGCCCACCACATTCGACACTGGGCCGACGGCGGCACTACGGATCTGGCAAACCCGCGGCTCCTCTGTCGACGACACCACCGCCGAGCCCACGCCCACCAGGCCTACCCCAGACGCGAGTAGGTCGGGGATCAGTCCACCAAACTGCGAACGCCCCACGCAGACCGCCGGACGACACCGGGGAGTAACCGCCGGGGCTCATCGCCGCCGCAGGGGAGACACGAGAGCTACTCCCACCGAAACCAGCGCGCCGTAGCTAACCCGGCCACGGCGCCGAAGGCGGCTACCAACCCGGCGTCGGGCCACGACCACCCGTTGCCCAGCCACGGCCCCTGCAACAGGCCGACCACATAGGTGAGGGGCACGGCGTGGTGGAAGGCCTGCAGGACTCCGGTCAGCACCCCGGGCGGCGGGCCCGCCCCGCCCAGGAAGAGCATCACGAACCACAGCAGCATCCCCGCCGCCTGGGCCGCCCGGGCCGTGGGGATCAGCGAGCCGAGCATCACCCCCATTGCGGAGAAAGCCAGGGCGCTCAGCACGAAGGCGGGAATCAGCAAGAGCGCGGACTGCGGTGGGTTGACGTCGTAGACCAGCATGGCACAGGCCACCAGCACCGCCCCGCTCACCAGGGCGATCAGCAGGCTCACCAGCACTTCGGCGCCGACCACCACCGGGGCCGGCACCCAGGAGGCCCGGAAGCGCCGCAGCACCCCGCGCTCCCGGCTCCCGGCCAGGTGAGCGGGCAGGCTCACCACCCCTATGGAGGCCAGCACCAGGCCGAGGTAGGCCGGGGTGTAGAAGTCCATGGGGCCCTCGCCCCCGAACTCGGCGTCGGGAATGTTGCCGAAGACCCCGCCGAGCACGAAGAGGGTGATGAGGGGCAGGGCGAGGGCGAACACCACCGTCAGCGGCTCCCGCAGGAACAGCTTCAACTCCACCGCCACCATCTTGCGCAGGGTGGTCACGCCGCCTCCTCCCCGGGAAGGCGTGAGGTGAGCCGTAGGAAGACCTCCTCGAGCGTGGCTCGCTCGGCGCGCAGGTCGGTGGGCACGATGCGCCGCTCCACCAGAGCCGCCGCCACCAGGGCCAGCACCGGCCCGGTGCCGGCCACCTCGACCCTCTCCCCCCGCATCGTCACCGCCTCCACCCCGGGCACCCGGTAGAGGAAGTCGAAGTCGTCCGCCGCGCTACTGAAGCGGACCAGCACCTGGGGGGCGTGCAGGTCGATGAGGCCCTGGGGCGTGCCTGCCGCCACCACCCGCCCGTGGTCCACGATGGCCAGGTGGTCGCAGAGACGCTCCGCCTCGTCCATGAAATGGGTCACCAGCACTACCGTCGTCCCCCGGGCGCGGATCGCCTCGACCAGTTCCCAGGCGACGCGGCGCGCCGCCGGGTCCAGGCCGGTGGTCATCTCATCGAGGAAGACCACCTGCGGCTCGTTCACCAGGGCCAGGGCGACGAACAGTCTCTGCCGCTGGCCACCCGAGAGCGAGGCGAAAGAGGCCCTGCCCTTGCCGGCCAGGCCCCACTGCTCCATCAGCAGCCGCCAGTCGGCCGCACCGGGGGTGTCAGCGAGCCGAACAGGTCGAGCGCCTCCCACACCTTGATGCGGTCCGGCAGGGCCGACTCCTGCAGTTGCGATCCCACCCGGCCGCGCAGTTCCCGGCCCTGGGCCTGCGGGTCGAGTCCCAGCACTCGCAGCGTCCCGGCATCGGCGTGCCGCAGGCCCTGCAGGCACTCCACCGTGGTCGTCTTGCCGGCCCCGTTGGGCCCGAGCAGCCCGAAGATCGCCCCCTCCGCCACGGCGAAGGAGACGTCGTCCACCGCCACTACCGACCCATAGGTCTTGCGCAGGTGCTCGACGGTGACGACGGCGGCCACGGCACCTCAGGCTACCGAAGCACCGGCCCGGAGCGGCCTCGATTTGGCCTCACTCCCTCCCCTGCCATCATGGGGGCAGTGACGAGCGGCGGCGCGTCCTCCGCCGGCAGCGGTGGAGACGCGCAGGTGCGAGCCCCTTCAGTGGGTGCGCGGGGAACGACGCAGTGTGCCGGATTGGGGGAAACCGGTGCCCGTCCTTGCCCCCGCGGCGGCTCCTCCGACCGGGATCGGGCGCGGGGCCCTGCTTGGTCGCGCTCCGCCGACCAGGAGGCGGTCTGAGTGTCGGGCATCGCCGGAATCGCCGCGACGGGAAAGCGAGCTCGCGTCGCGCGAATGCTCGACGTGCTGTCGCACCGCGGCCCGGCGGGTCGTGCCGTCGTAGATCACGACGGGGCGACCCTGGGCCTGGCGTGGACGGGGATGGAGGACGGCGCCGAGGCGCGTCTCCGGGACCATCGGGTGGCCGCCGACGAGACTTCCAACAGCCGCTTCGCTCGCGCCGAAATCCGCGACGGACGGCTCGCCCTGGTGCGCGACCCGCTCGGGGTGGCCCCCCTCTACTACGGCACCACGAGCGACGGCCACCTCTGCTTCGCCTCCGAGTTCAAGGCCCTCCTGGGTGAGACCCGGGAAATCCATGAGTTCCCTCCCGGGCGCCGCTACACGTCCGGCCGCTTCGAGCCCTGCCACGATGCCCCGCCGCCGCCGCCTCTGGAAGATCCCCCCGGCGTCATCGCCCGGGAGTTGCGGCGACGGCTGGAGCAGGCAGTGGCCCGAAGGATGGCCGGCACCCAAGCCGGGGCGTGGCTCTCCGGCGGGCTGGATTCGAGCACCATGACGGCTCTCGCCCGTCCCCACGTGCGGCGGCTGCCCACCTTCGCCGTAGGCCTGGCCGGGGCACCCGACCTGGAGTACGCCCGCGCCGCCGCCGAGCACCTCGATACGGAACACCACGAGATCCTGGTCGGCGTCGACGACCTCCTGGCCGTCCTACCCGAGGTCATCTACCACCTCGAGTCTTTCGACGCCCTCCTGGTGCGCTCCAGCCTGGTGAACTTCCTGGCCTCGCGACGAGCCGGCGATCACGTGCCGGCCGTCCTCTCCGGCGAAGCCGGCGACGAGCTGTTCGCCGGCTACGACTACCTGCGCAACTGCCCGCCCGACGGGCTCAGTGCCGAACTCGCCGATATCACCGGGCGGCTGCACAACACCGCACTGCAGCGGGTCGATCGCAGCGCGGCGGCGTACGGGACGATCCCCTTCGTCGGCTTCACCGACCCGGACCTCGTGGCGTACGCGCAGCGCATCCCGGCGAAGTACAAGCTGCACGAGGGCGTCGAGAAGTGGATCCTGCGCCGAGCCATGGACGGAGAGCTGCCCGGGACGGTCCTCCACCGCAAGAAGGAGAAGTTCTGGAGCGGGGCCGGAGTGCGGGACCTGCTGGCCGATCACGCCGCCGCGCAGATCCCCGAGGCGGCCTTCCGACACGAGCGCCGCCTGCCCAACGGCTGGACCCTCCACAGCCGGGAGGAACTGATGTACTACCGCATCTTCCGCGAGCGCTTCGGAGTTCTGGAGGACCTGTCGTTCATGGGCCGGACGAAGGGCGCGCCGGTCACCGCCTGACCCGGGCAGATTCTCCCCGGCCCGCCCTCCCCGGGCGGCCGGGGGGCGTCGGACTGCCGCCGCTACTCCCCCGGTCGCCTCAGCCAATCGCCGAGGCGCCCCTCCACCGCCTTCGCGATGCGGTTGCGCGCGTGGCGATAGGCGGCGGCATCTCGCCCGTAGGGGTCGGCGATGTCCTCTCCGGCAGGGTCGAGCAGCTCCACCTTTCCCCCCAGGTCGGCGCCCATGTGCCCCAGCGCCTCGGCCTGGGAGCGAGTCATCACGAAGATGTGATCGGCCTCCTCCACCAGGTCCCGGGTGATGGACCGGGCGCGGTGGGCGCTCAGGTCGGCGCCCAGTTCGCCGGCCGCTTCGACGGCATGCGGCGTTGCCGGCGCCTCGTCGAGGGCGTAGAGGCCGGCGCTCGCAAATACCACCCCGGCCCCTGGGCCGAGGCGGGCCCGGGCGATCGCCTCGGCCATCGCCGAGCGGCAGGTGTTCCCGGTGCACACGAACAGGATCCGCATGGTGGCGGCCACGGTAGCGGCGACCTCCCGCTGGAATGGGCCTGCGCCCCAAGGAGACCGGAATGGAGACGAACCGGCCCACCGTCCTCTTCGTCTGCGTCCACAACGCCGGACGCTCCCAGATGGCCGCCGCCTGGCTGGACCACCTCGCCGGGGGACGGGTGCGGGTGCTGTCCGGCGGTTCGCTGCCCGCCGCCGCGGTAAACCCTGCCGCCGTCGCCGCCATGGCCGAGGTGGGCCTCGACATATCGGCCCGGGTGCCCCGACCGTGGACCGAGGCGGCGGTGCAGGAGGCCGATATCGTCGTCACGATGGGCTGCGGCGACCCCTGCCCCTCCTTCCCCGAGAAGCGCTACGTGAGCTGGGAAGTAGCGGACCCGGCCGACTGGCCCCTGGAACAAGTGCGGACCGTCCGCGACGACATCGAGCGGCGAGTGCGGCGCCTGGCGGAGGAACTCGGCATCGGCCCGGCTTGAGGCTAAGGCTGCCCCTCGCTGCGACCGACGAAACCCCAGGGGCGTACCCCGGCGCTACGGCGCGACGGTAACCAGAGTTGAATGGCGGGGGAGGGCAACGGATCAGGTTGGACCAGGCGGGCTTTCCAGCACTGCTCGAAGCCGCTCGGGCCGGAGCCGAGTGGGCCTGGTCGCGCTTGTACGCCGACCTCGCCGGCCCGGTCCTCGGCTACCTGCGCACCCGCGGCGCCGCCGAGCCCGAGGACCTGCTCGGCGAGGTGTTCGTCCAGGTAGCGCGCAACGCCGGCACTTTCGAGGGGGACTACCCCGCTTTCCGCTCCTGGGTGTTCACCGTGGCCCACCACCGCCTGGTGGACGAGCGGCGCTACCGGGCCCGGCGGCCGGTGGAGCCCGGCGCGATCCCCGACGCCGCCCTGGGCATGGGCGACACGGAGGTCGAGGCCCTCGCCCACCTGGCCACCGGCGAAGTCGTGGCGCTGCTGGGCACCCTGACCCCCGAGCAGAGGGACGTGCTGTTGCTCCGCATCGTCGGCGACATGAGTGTGGAAGACGTGGCCCGCATCGTGGGGAGGCGGCCGGGAGCGGTCAAGGCGCTGCAGCGCCGCGGGCTGGAGTCTCTCCGTCGCTCCCTGACCTCCGTAACCCGGGCGGGCACTCCAACGGTAACAAGGGCGAGATGAGCGACTTGAACAAGAGAGACGTTGAGGCGCTCCTTGGAGGAAGGACCCCGGAGGGCTTGGAGCCGCTGGCCGCCCTCGTCGAACGCCTGCGGCGGGAGGCTTCCCTCTCCGTCGACCCGGCGACGGCGAAGCAGCATGTGGCCGTGGCGGCAGCAGCCTCCCGGGAAGCCCCGGTGCCGGCAACGGTTCCGGGTTCCACCGTCCGCCCACTCTGGAGGAGGAGAACCGTGTTCGCCGGATTGCTTTCAACCATCTTCGGCAAGGTCTTCGCGGGTGCCGTCGCCCTGGCCGCGGCCACCGCCGGGGCCGGCACCGCCGGGGTGCTCCCCGACCCCGTGCAGGAGTTCTTCGATGGCAGCCACGAAATCGAGCGCCTCGTCGAGCAGGTCCGCCTGCAAGAGCAGGATCAGCTCCATCTCCAGGACCAGACCCAGCTCCAGGACCAGACCCGCGACCGCGACCAGTTGGGTGAACAGACCGGCACTACCAACACCACTCAGCAGCAGCAGCAACAGCAGCAGGGTCAGGACGACGCGCCCAACACCACCCAGCAACAGCAGCAACAGCAGCAGGGTCAGGACAACGGCACCGCCAACCAAGGGTCCACCACAACGGCAGCCGGCTACGGCTACGGCTACGGCTACGGCCCCGGCGAACCCGGCAACACCACCAGCACGACCATGCAGCACCAGTACGGCCCCGGCGAACCCGGCGGCAACACCACCACCACCCAGGCCAGCTACGGCCCCGGCGAGCCCGGCTCAGGGAAGCCTTAGCTGCTCCCCCCGCCCATGTCTGCGCCCGCCTCCCCGGCGGGCGCAGCCGCGGGCGGGGCCTCCGCTCCGGCTACCGGGGCCCCGGCCGTCTCCGCTGCCCCTTCGGCCACCGCCGCCTTCCGGTCCACCGTCAGCGGGGAGTCGACCACCTCGTGGCGGTGCAAGTAGGCCCCCACCAGGGCCTGGATGGTGGCCGCCACCGGCAGCGCCATCAGGGCCCCCGGGACCCCAATCAGACTGCCTCCGGCGAAGGCGGCTCCGAAGGCCACCGCCGGGTGCAGCGACATGGTGCGGGCGGTGATGCGCGGGGCCAGCAGGTAGTTCTCCAAGCCCTGGTAGACCAGAACGTAGCCCAGCACCGCGAGGCCCTTGGGCGGCGACTCGATCAGTGCCACCGCCAGCGGCAAGATCCCACCGATGTAGGTGCCCAGCACCGGCACGAACTGGCTCACCAGGCCCATCCACAGGGCGAGGGCCAGGGGGAAGGGGATCCCGATGATGGTGAAGGCCGCCCAGGCCACCGAGGCGGAGATCCCGGCGAGCAGGGCCCGCGAGTAGAAGTAGCCGCCGGTACGGTCGATGGCCACTTCCACCGCCCACAGCACTTCGCGCTGACGGGTCGCCGGCAGCATCGAGAGCACCGTCCGGCGCATGCGGGGCCCGTCGGCGGTCATGTAGAAGGTGAAGAGGGCCACCGTGAGCATCTGGATCACCGTGCCGAGCAGGGCGGTGCCCACCCCGAAGATGCCCCCGGCGATGTCCCCGGCGAAAGCCTGCAGGTCGGCGTCGATGTTGGTGAGGGCCTCCCGCAGGCGCTCGCTGGAGAAGTCGATGCCGAAACGATCGGCGAAGCCGGCCACCTCGTCCACATACCCCGGCAGGTTCGAGACGAAGCGGGACACCTGGTCCACCACCAGGGGCACCATCAGCCCGATGAACAAGCCCACCACCAGGATCAGCACCCCGAAGATGAGCCCGGTGGCCCAACCCCGGCGCCATCCCCTGCGGCTGAGGAAGTTGACCCCGGGCTCCAGGGCGATGGACAGGAAAAAGGAGATCACCACCAGGATCAGCAGGGTGCGCAGCGCCCGGAGCATGTGGAAGGCGGCGAAGAGGCCGACGGCGGCCAGGGCGATGATGGTGAGGAGCCGCGGGACCCACCGCGGCATCCCGTACCGGTCGGTGGCCCCGGCGCCGCCGGGCGCGCTCCGCTCGGGGTCGTCGTGCACCCTCCGAGCGTAGGAGGCGGGCTCGCCGGGACCGCGGCAATCTCGGGCCGCGCCGCGAGGGGACGAGTGGCGGCCGCGCCGGGACTCTCGACCCCCGACGGGCGGCCGCTTTGCGGGGTAGCCTCGGTGTCATGACCGACTACCGCCCCCCGCTGCGCGACATCCGCTTCGCTCTCTCCCACCTGATCGACCTCGAGGGCCTGGCGGCCACCGGGGCTTTCCCCAACGCCGACACCGACCTGGTGTTCAGCGCTCTCGACGAGGCGGGCCGCTTCATCTCCGAAGTCGTCGCTCCCCTGTGCCGCCCCGCCGACAAGACGGGAGCGAAGCACAGCCCCGACGGCACCGTGACCAGCCCGCCGGGGTACCGCCCGGCCTACAAGCGCTTCGTTGAGGCGGGGTGGCCGGCCATCTCGTTCCCCGAGGAGTGGGGCGGCGGCGGGATGCCCTTCGTGGTCGGCCTGGCCGTGGCCGAAATGGTCACCTCGGCCGATATGGCCTTCTCCCTGTGCCCCATGCTGACCTATGCCACCGTCGAGCTGCTGGTGCTGCACGGCACGCCGGAGCAGCAGGCCACCTGGCTGCCCCGCCTGGTCAGCGGGGAGTGGACCGGCACCATGCTCCTCACCGAGCCGCAGGCCGGCTCCGACGTGGGGGCCCTGACCACCAAGGCCATCCCGGCCGGCGACGGAACCCATCGGATCACCGGCACCAAGATCTTCGTCACCTGGGGCGAGCAGGACCTCACCGACAACATCGTGCACGTGGCCCTGGCTCGCACCCCGGGCTCCCCGCCCGGAACCCGGGGCATCTCCTGTTTCCTGATCCCCAAGCACCTGGTGACCCCCGACGGGTCGCTCGGCCCGCGCAACGACGTGGTGTGCGTCTCCATCGAGGAGAAGGTGGGCATCCACGCCAGCCCCACCTGCGTGCTTTCCTTCGGCGACAACGAGGGCGCCGTCGGCTACCTGTTGGGCGAGGAGCACCAGGGCATGCGCTACATGTTCGTGATGATGAACCGGGCCCGCCTCCACGTGGGGATGCAGGGTCTGGCGATGGCGGAGCGGGCCTACCAGCTGGCCCTGGCCTACGCCCAGGAGCGCAAGCAGGGCACGGCGTTCGGGGCGCCCAGGGGCACCTCCAGCCCCATCATCGACCACGCCGACGTGCGCCGCATGCTGCTGTTGATGCGCAGCCAGATCGAAGCGATGCGTGGCGTCATGTACAAGACCGCCGAGTACGGCGACGTGGCCCACCACCACCCCGACCCCGACCGGCGCCAGGAGGCCGCCGACCGCCTGGCCATCCTCACCCCGGTGTGCAAGCAGTGGGGCACCGACCTGGGGGTGGAGTTGTCCTCGCTGGGCATCCAGGTGCACGGGGGCATGGGCTACATCGAGGAAACCGGGGCGCCCCAGTGCTGGCGTGACGCTCGCATCGCCCCCATCTACGAGGGCACTAACGGCATCCAGGCCGCGGACCTGGTCGCCCGCAAGCTCACCATCGGCGGAGGGGCGGCGGCGCTGGGCCTGCTGGCCGAGATGGGCGGGGTAGCCACAGAACTGGGAGCCGACGCCGCCCTGGCCCCCATCGGCGCCGCGCTGGCGAAAGCGGTGGCCACGCTGCAGGAGGCGGGCACCCATGTGCTCACTCGCCTGGCGCAGAGCCCCAACGACGCCCTGGCCGCGGCGACGCCCTTCACCGAGATGTTCGGCATCGTCGCCGGCGGCTGGGTGCACGGCCTGTCGGCACTGGCGGTCCGGCGGGCCGACCCCGAAGGCAAGGACGCCTTCTTGCAGGCCAAGATCGGCACCGCCCGCTTCTACGCCCAACACGTGCTGCCCATGACGGCCGGCCTGCTGGGCACGGTGACTGCCGGGGCGGAGAGCATCTTCGCCGTGCCGGTGGAGTCCCTGGGGGGGTAAGGCGCACAGGGCGACGTCGCGGACTCGTTCGTGCTCACCCCGGCGGACCGGCGGCCGCAGCGCGAGTTGCACCTGATCGTCTCTCCTGCTGCCGGGGGAGAGACGCGTGCCGGGTTCTGCCTCTCCCACCGCAGTGGGGGAGGCGCGAGGCGGCCCACCCGTGCACCGGACCGCAGTTGTCGCGGTGGTCGGGCCGCCTCGCGGAGGAGGCGCCACTCACACCAGCGCGCGGCCGCCGAGCGGTGAGCGCAGCCAATGCCGGGAGGGCAGCCAATGCCGGGGAAGGGACAGGCCCGGCCTTTGCGTCCCGCTCCCCCAACTAAGGTGCCCCCCCCCCCGGACAAGAGGACGCCGTGAAGCACTACTCCCATGCCCCGGACCTGACCATCGACCTCGACACCGACTACCGCGCCACCCTGCACACCGGCCACGGCGACATCAGCCTCCGCCTCTTCCCGGCCGAGGCGCCGCTGGCGGTGAACAGCTTCCTGTTCCTGGTCGGAGAGGGCTTCTACGACGGGGTCATCTTCCACCGCGTGATCCCCGGGTTCGTCGTCCAGGGGGGCGACCCCACCGGCACCGGCCGGGGCGGTCCGGGCTACTCCTTCCGCAACGAACTGGAGGCCGGCCGCCGCTACCTGCGGGGCACCCTGGCCATGGCCAACGCCGGCCCCAACACCAACGGCAGCCAGTTCTTCATCTGCCTCAACGATCTGAAACTGCCCCACCAGTACACGATCTTCGGCGAGGTGGTCTCCGGCATGGACGCGGTGGATGCCATCGCCGCCCTCCCCACCGACTCCCAGGACCGCCCCCGCGGGGAGGCGGTCATCTCGAAGGTGAGCGTCACCACGGGCTGAAGACTCGCGGCGCAATACGGACGTCTGTCCACGGCCACCGGACGGCCAGAGAGGCCTGATCGCTGGTAAGAGAGGTGCAGCGGGAGAATCGCGACGCTTTCGTCGAATCGGCATCGAGCAGGCCTTCAGACACTCGCTGAACCCTATTGGGCCGCAGATCTTGAGAGCGGCCGGGCCTCTACCTGCCGTCCATTGGAGCCGCTTCGGAGGCATGGTGCTCCCCCATCATCTCGGCCCACAACGGCTCGATGAACCGACAGGTGACCCACCGCTCCAGGTCGTGGTAACGATCGAAACCGCGCCGGGTCAGGGCCAGGCGGCCGTCGCCGTACTCCAGCCAGCCGAGCCCCCGGCCCAGGCCCGAGGCGGCCCTCGCCACCCAACCCGCCGACGGGAAGAGGGCGCGCAGTCGCCCCGGGTCGAAGCCCCCGGCGTAGGCCTGCCAGAACAGGTAGTAGACGGCCCCGGCCCACGGGCGCAGCCGGGCCGCCCGGGCAATGGGGAGGCGACCCGCACCGATGGCGGCGGCGTAGCGCTCCGGTGAGAAGTGGTTCACCAGATAGTGCGCCCCCATGAAGGTGGCCGCCCCGGCCCCGATGCCCAGGTAGAACTCCCGGGTGATCGAACTGAAGGGGCGGGCGCCGTTCCGCCGCAGCGCCCACACCGAGGTGCGCTCGTAGCCGTAGTCGGCGGCCAGATCGGCGGCCCGCCGCAGCAGGTCGTGCTCCACCCGGGGGGCGTGGGGGACCCGGCCGAACGGGGTGTAGCCGAACCGCATGAGGGGGTAGGTGGAGATCTGGTCCACCCCGGAGCGGCAGCATTCCTCCATGTCGGCCAGGAACACGGCCGGGTCGGAGAAGGCGGTGTCGAAGATGAGGTCGACGTCGAGGCAGGCGAACTGCCCCCGGCAGGCCTCGAGCGCCGCCCGGTTCTCCGCCCCCGATCCCGACCGCCCCAAGTGGCGCAGCACCCGGTCGTCGAACGACTGCACCCCCAGGCTCACCCGGTCGAACCCCGACTGCCGCAGGCGGGCCACGCCGGCGGGGGTGGCGTGGGCGGGGAGCACCTCGATGGCCCGCTCCCCCAGCACCGGCAGCCCCGGGAGGATCTCGTCCAATTCGTCGAGGCACAGAGTGGGTGTCCCTCCTCCCACGTAGAGGGAGGTGAGGGGCCCGGTCCCGGCATCCCGATAGGCGGCAAGTTCCTGCCGGAGGGCGGTGAAGTAGGTGGCAGCGCGATCGGGCTGGTAGGGCACCTTGTTGTAGGGGCAGAAGGGGCAGATCCGCTCGCAGAACGGGATGTGCAGGTACGCCCCCGGAGGGGAGGGAAAGGCCGCGCCGATGGCGGCAGCGTCGAGACCGCCGTTGCCTTCCACCCAATGGACTCCCGGGGTCTTCCTCAAGCACCGTCTCCTGTTCGCCTCCATCGTGCTCCCTGAACCCCGGCGCCGCCAACCCACCTTCGGCCACCGGGCCACAATGGCGGCGAGGAGGAGTGATGCGCCCGGGGCTGCCCGCCCGTCTGGTCCACTATGCCCGCTGGATCCTGGCCTGCCGCCTCGGTGGCCGGCGAGTCCCGCTCACCGCCTCGCTCATTCTCACCGACCGCTGCAACCTCCACTGCCGCCACTGCGCCGTGGCCCACCTCGGCTACCCGCTGCGGTCCTACGCCGAGATCGCCGGTGACCTGGGGGCCCTGTACCGCACCGGCGCCAGGGTGCTGGTCATCACCGGGGGCGAGCCCTACGAGTGGCGCGACGGCGAGCGGGGCCTGGAGGACGTGGTGACCCTGGGCCGCCGCCTCGGCTTCTTCCGCATCGTGGTGTGCACCAACGGCACCCACCCCCTCGTGTCGGGAGCCGACTACCTGTGGGTGAGCCTCGACGGGGACGCCGCCGCCCACGAGGCGCTGCGCGGCGATGTCTACCGAAGGGTCACCTCCCACCTCGCCGCCCGCACCCATGCCCGCGCCTGCGTCAACTTCACCGTCACCGCCCTCGGCGCCGCCTCCCTGGAGGCCGCTGCCGAGCACGTGCTCGCCCTCCCCGGAGTGCGCCGGGTGATGTTCCACCTGTTCACCCCCTACCTCGGCTCCGACCCCGCCCTCCGCCTCGACGCCGACACGCGGGCGGCCACCATCGCCCGCCTCCGGCGCCTCAAGCGGCGGCACCCGCTCCGCGTCTCCAACACCAGCAGCGGCCTGCGGGAGTTGGCTCGGAACCGCTGGCCCCGGCCGATCTGGTCCAGCGTGGTGGTCGACCGGGGCGTGCTCTCCCCCTGTTGCTGCCGGCTCGGCATCTACGACGACGCTGTCTGCCGGGCCTGCGGCTGCACTCCGGCCGTCGAGACCTACGTCCTGGAGCGATTGCGCCCCCTCGCCGTGCTGGAGAACCTGCGCTCCCTTTAGGGGCCCGGCGGATTCGGCGCCGTCGGGGTGCTCGTGCTCCTTCTCCTGTCCACCCTGGCGCCGGGCGCCGGTGCCGCGGGCCGGACTATCACCTTCGGTTCCGATCTCAGCGCGACATGGTCTCTGGAAGGCGGGGCCACGGTTCCCGGGGCCGGGCCTACCAGGCCCGCTTGGAAGGGGGTGACCACCTTGAAGGAACGGCCCTCCCCGGTGAGGACCGTACCGGGGGCATGCACGAAGCGACCGGCATGCTCCTCGGCAGGCGGCCCCCGGGGCGCGACGCATTGCGGCGTCGCGTCGGTGGGCGGAGGGGGTGGCGTCCCCGTTCCAGTACAACCGCCCCGCGCCCCCCGCGGCGGTCTCGGCGGGGACCACCCGGGCCGGATCGCCCCAGCGCACCCGCAGCCGCCCAACCCGTCCCGGCAGGGACCGGTCCGGCGAATCGAGATGGGCCGCCGGTTGGTCGCGGCGGTACTCACCGGAGCCATCCCAGAGCACCGGGTCCACCACGAAGAGCGCCGCCACCGCATCTTCGGGCCGCGGTGGCGGCGTTCCAGGCAGGGCTGCCTTCCAGGCGAGGTCGACGCGGAACCAGGCGAGGCCGGGGCTCACGGTTCGCCGGGGCACGGGGCGGAGCGATGGGCGCAGACCCACTCGTCCACCCGGCGCCACTGAGCAAAGAGCCAGTCGATGCGGGCCTCATCGGCGGCCGGGATCTCCGCGGCCGGAATCCGCCAGAAAGCCACCTTCACGGTGACCCCCACCAGGCCCCCCCGCCAGACCCGCTTCACGTGCGAGAGGCCGTCCAGGCCCACGTGGGAGCACACCACCACGTCGGTGCCCGCCTCAAGCAGGGCCAGCACGCCTGCCTGGCGCGGCGCCAGCACCCCCTGTAGCGCTTCGGCCCGCTCCACCAGGTGCGGGAAGCGGTGGCGGAGGATCTCGATGACCCGCTCCCGCCTCTCCGGGGTGAAGCGCGTGCCCTCGGGGTAGATGAGCACTCCGTCGCGTTCGCCCAGGCCCACCCCCAGGGCCCGCACCCGGTCCACCTCGGCGGCGGCATCGGTGGAGCGGCGATCCAGGAAGCAGTTGGGGAGCACGTTGCCCGCCACGGCGAGAGCCGGGTCCCACAGCAGTTCGCGCTTCAACACGTAGCGCAGGCGGATCTTGTGGCGGCGCAGCACCACCACGGTGGGCAGCAGGGTGTCGGCCAGGCTGGCGTGGCGCATCATCAGCACGATGGGGCCCGGTGCGATGGCTCCGTCCCCCTCCACCTCGAGGCCCGCCCGGAACAGGAAGCGCACGGCCCTGAAGAGAATGGAGGCCCACCATCCCTGCAGGGCGTAGGTGAGGGTGACGTACAGGCCCCGAGCCTTCCCGAACCCGCTGGCCAGCCAGAAGAGCAACATCGCCGTCAGCCCGGCCATCTCGACCACCAGGTAGACCCATCCGAACGCCAGCAGGCGCACCGCCGAGAACCGGCCCCGGCCCCGGAAGGCCCGCACCGCGTCGTAGGCGAGCAGCGCCACCGCCAGCACGGGCAGCAGGGCGGTGACGAGAACGAAGCCGGCCACGACCGCCGGCACCGTGCGCAGCCGCCGACCGAGACGCTCCCCCCGGCTCTCCCCGTTCACCGGCATCGACCCGTCAGAGGTACTGCCCCGGCGGGCGGTCGTCGCTCCCCAACGGGCGAGGCGGGGCTTCGATGGCCCGCATCCGCATCTCCTGCAGCTGGCTGGCCATGGCCGCCTGCTGGTGCAGCAACGTCGCCTGGATGCCGGCGAAGAGCCCCTCCAGCCAGCCCACCAGCTGGGCCTGGGCGATGCGCAGCTCCGACTCGGTGGCGGTCTCGCTGCAGATCGGGGTGAAGATGTCGGCCAGTTCCTGGCGCAGATCCTCCGACAGGACGTCCTGCATCTCGGTGAGCGAGCGGTCGTAGGCTTCGGCCAGGCGGCGCCGGCCCTGCTCGTCGATGGGAGCCTGGCGCACCTCATCGAGCATGGCCCGGGTCATCGAAGCGATGCGTATCAGCTTGGGAGCCTGGACGTAGCTGGCAGCGCGAGCTTCGGGAGGCGCACCCTCCACCACCTCGGCGGCGACGCTCTCTTTGGGCAGGTCGTTCTGTGGCATGTCCATATCTCCGGCTCGGGTCGTGACGGGCGGCAGCTTACGGTTCCACGGGGGCCAACCCGGAGCGCCGACGAAGGGAGAGACAGGTGAGGCCGCCGTCGGCCCGGGCGAACTCGGTGACCTCGCAGGCTAACGGGGTGAGCCCGGCGGAGCGCACCGCGGCGGCGCTCTGCGGCAGGTGGGCCGCCACCAGGAGGCGCCCGTCGGGCAGGCGCACCACGTTGGCTGCCTCCGGGTCGCCGCCCGCCACTTCCACCACTCTCAGCCCGGTGAAAGCCTCCGCGGCCACCGCACCCGGGAAGACCAGCACCGTGCCCTCGTCCAGGGCGGTGGCCGCCGACTTCAGGTGCAGCACCCCCGCCAGCGGCACCCCCACTACCTGGAACCCCCGGGCGGCGGCGAAGCGCGCCAGTGCCTCGCGCCCGGCGGAGTTGCTGCGCTCCGACTCCCCGACGAACAGGCGCCTCCCCACCCGGAGCACATCCCCTCCGTCGAGGGTGGCGGGGTCCGCCAGCGCCTCCACCGCCAGCACCCCGGCCAGAGCCGCGGCGACCGCCGCCACTTCGCCCCTCCGGCTCGGGTGCCCCGGCCGCGTGGCCAGGGCGGCCTCCCCCAGGAGCACGGCGGTGTCTTCGATGAAGGCGCAATCGGGATGGGCCTCGTCGGCCGGGAGGAGGCGAGTGGCGAAGCCGCCCTCTTCGAGCCGGGCCCGGTAGGCCTCGTGCTGGCGGCGGGCCCGGCCGGCGTCGAGAGGAGGGTCGGCGGGGCGGCAGGTGACGCAGTTCCGGAACGAGTCGGGGACGCCACGCAACAGCGCCCAGGGAGCCATGCCGGCAGGGTACCGCGGGACCCGGCGGCCGGCCCCGGCCCCGGCCTCAACCGACGGTGAGGAGGTAGTCCTCGGACTCCTCGTCCCAGTCCATGTTGACCGCCTGGCGGGCCGCCGCCGCCTTGCAGAACTGCAGGAACCCCCGGTAGCCGAAGGCCTTCTCAGAGAAGTCGGACTGTGCCTTGCGCAAGCGGTCCTTGAGACCGGAGAGGGGCACCGGCTTGCCCTTCCCCGCCTTGGTCACGACCTGGCGCAACAGGGCGAAGGCCTGCTCCTCCTGCCCGCCTTCGCTGGGGAAGGCCACCTCGGGGTCGCCGTGTGCCGGCCCGTCGCTGAGCTCGATGATCCCGCGGTCGGCCAGGTGCCGCAGCAGTTCACCAAAGGCGCGGAACCCGTGGTCCGCCTCGCTGAAGGTCGGGTCCTTGCGCAACAGGGCCCGCTTCAGCGAGGAGGCGAGGACCACCCCGTCGGCGGACTGCTGCAGGCCGCTCAGGGTCTGGGTGACCATCCGCTCCAGGTCGGCCAGATCGGGCAGTTCGATCGCTGCCGGCGCGGCTTCTTCCACCGCCTTTCCGGGCTTGGCCCGGCGCCGCTCCCGGCGCTGGGGCAGATCGAGGCCGGGCAGCGACTCGTAGTAGAGGAATTCGTCGCAGGACGCCGCCAGCAGCGGCGAGGTGGATCCCCGCAGCCCTATGCCGATGACCCGCCGGTTCAGCTCGCGCAGCTTGTGCACCAGGGGGGTGAAATCGCTGTCGCCGGTGCCGAGCACGAAAGTGGTGATGTAGTCCCGCTCGAAGGAAAGCTCGACGGCGTCCACGGCCATCTTGATGTCGGCGGCGTTCTTGCGAGTGGATCCGATGCGCTGGGGGATCTCGATGAGCTCCACCTGGTGCTGAGCGAGCATACGGCGAGCGTCCTCGAACATGATCCAGTCGGCGTAGGCCCGGCGCACCACCACCCGGCCCCGCTCCGCGAGGGCGTCGGCGATGGGGCCGAACTCGAACACGTGGCCGCCGAGGTCCTCCCTTGCCCCGATGGCGAGGTTTTCGAAGTCGAGGAAGAGGGCCAGGCGTTCTTCAATGGCGTCCATGGGAACCAGGGTACTGCCGGATCAGTGCTCGTCGCGGCGCACCGGGTCCCCGCTCGCCCCCACCAGGAAGTCGAAGTCGGTGCCGCGGTCGGCCTGCAGCACATGGTCTACGTAGAGCCGGAAGTAGCCGCGGGTCCACTCTCCGCCCGGCGGCTGCCAGGCCTCGCGCCGCCGGGCCAGTTCGGCGTCGGGCACTTCCAGGTCGAGGCGCCGCCCGGCCGCGTCGAGTGAGATCGGATCCCCGTCGTGCACCAGGGCCAGCGGGCCCCCCACCGCCGCTTCGGGGGCCACGTGGAGCACCACCGTCCCGAAGGCGGTGCCGCTCATCCGGCAGTCGGAGATGCGCACCATGTCGGTGACCCCCCGGCGCAGCAATCTCCGGGGAAGCTGCATGTTCCCCGCCTCAGGCATCCCGGGGTAGCCGCGAGGGCCGCAGTTCTGCAGCACCAGCACCGAGTCGGCATCGACGTCGAGCGCCTCGTCGTCGATCCGGGCGTAGAAGTCCTCGATCGAGGAGAACACCACCGCCCGTCCCCGGTGCTGCATCAGCCGCGGGGAGGCCGCTCCGGGCTTCAGCACGGCCCCGTCGGGGCACAGGTTGCCGCGGAGGACGGCGATGCCCCCGTCCGGAGCCACCGGGCGCTCGAGGGGCCGGATCACTTCGGTGTTGTACACCCGGGCCCCGGCGACCTCCTCCCCCAGCGTGCGCCCGCTCACCGTGGGAGCGGTGCCGTCGATCAGCCCGCCGAGCTCGTGCAGCAGGGCGGGCAGGCCGCCGGCGTAGGAGAAGTCCTCCATCAGGTATCGGCCGCTCGGCATCAGATCGGCGATGACCGGGATGCCGCGCCCCAGCCGGTCCCAGTCGCCCAGATCGAAAGGAACCCCGGCCCGGCCGGCCAGGGCCAACAGGTGGAGCACCGCGTTGGTGGAGCCCCCGAGCGCGGCGCAGGTGCGCACCGCGTTCTCGAACGCGGGACGGCGCAGGATTGCCGACAGGCGCAAGTCCTCGCGCACCATCTCCACGATGCGGCGGCCGGTCAGGTGAGCCAGCAGGTAGCGGCGCGAATCGACTGCGGGGATGGCGCCGTTGTCGGGCAGGGTCAGGCCCATCGCCTCCACGAGGCAGGCCATCGTCGAGGCCGTGCCCATGGTGTTGCAGAAGCCCTTGCTGCGCGACAGGCCCCGCTCCGCCTCGGCGAAGGCCTGCACCGACATCTCCCCCGAGCGCACCGCCTCGCTGAACTTCCACACGTCGGTTCCCGAACCGAGGTCGCAGCCCTCGAGCTTGCCGTTCAGCTTCGGCCCGCCCGAGAGCACGATTGTGGGCAAGTCCACGCTGGCCGCCCCCATCAGTTGGGCCGGCGTGTTCTTGTCGCACCCGCCCAGCAGCACGACGCCGTCGATGGGATTCGCCCGGATGGTCTCCTCGACGGCCATGCTCATCAGGTTGCGAAACAGCATGGTGGTGGGGACCATCTGGGTCTCCCCCAGGGACATCGCGGGGAACTCCAGCGGGACCCCGCCGGCCTCCCACACCCCCCGCTTGACGAAAGCGGCTACCTCATCGAGGTGGCTGTTGCAGGGCGTGAGCTCCGACCAGGAGTTGCAGATCCCGACGACCGGCCGACCGTCGAAGGCATGGTCGGGCAAGCCGTCGGAGCGAAACCAGCTGCGGTGGATGAACCGGTTGCGGTCTTGGCCCTCGAACCAGCGGCGGCTCCTCAGTGCGGTCATCGGCTCTCCCGGGTGCGCAGGGGCGGCGGACTGCCCCACCCTACCGGCGGCCCGGCCTGGAATCGGCCGCGTCGTCCTGCTTGACTTCCCGGCCGTGGCCCCGCCCCGCCCCTCCACCATCAAGGCCCTCTCCGCGTTCCACGCCGCCGTGTACCGCATCACCCGGGGCCGCCTGGGACGCCGCCTCGCCGGCCACGAAATCCTCCTCCTGACCACCACCGGGCGGGCGAGCGGCCGGCGGCACACCGTCCCCCTCCTCTACCTGCGGGTCGAAGGGGACTTCGCGGTGATCGCCTCGTACGGCGGCCACCCCCGGCACCCCGACTGGTACCAGAACCTGGGAGCCGACTCCCGGGCCGAGGTCCGGGTCGACGGAGACCGCTTTGCGGTGACCGCCCGCGACGCCGCTCCCGAGGAGCACAAGCGCCTGTGGGCCCTCGCCGTGGCCGAGTACCCGGGCTACGCGGATTACCAGGAGCGGACCGAGCGGCTCATCCCGGTGGTGCTGTTGCGGCGCGGCTAGCGCCCCCCGGCCACCCAGGTCAGGAACCTCTCTCGCGGCCAGGTGTTGGCCACCCGCTCCGCCTCCACCCACCCGCGCCGAGCGTGGCGCACCCCCCAGGCAGTGTTGCCCAGCTCCCGGGCTTCGTGGGCGTCGGTGTTGATGAGGAACACCACCTCGCGGCCGCGGGCGGCGCGCAGCACCTCGTGGGAGGCGTCCAGGCGATCGAGGTGGCAGTTGATCTCGACGGCGGTCCCGATCTCCTCGGCGGCAGACAGCACCGCCTCGACATCGAAGTCGATCCCGGGGCGCAGCCCGATGCGCCGGCCGCTCGGGTGGGCGATGGCCCGCACCGCCGGATTCCGCATGGCGGTGACGAGGCGTCGGGTCTGCGCCTCCCGGTCCGCTTCGAAGTGCGTGTGCACCCCGGCCACCGCCCAGTCGAACCCGGCGAGGAACGCCGGGTCGTAGTCCACGCTCCCGGTGCGCCCGATGTTCAGTTCCACCCCGTGGAGGATGGCCATGGCGGGGTAATGCTCCCGCAACTCCTCGATCCGGGACCGCTGCGCCGCCAACTGCTCCCGGGAAACGCCGTTGGTCGCCAGGTCTTCCCCGTGGTCGGTGATCGCCACGTACTCGTACCCTCGTGCCGCGGCGGCGGCGACCATCGCCTCCAGCGGCTCCCGGCCGTCGCCCGAGAGGTCGGTGTGCACGTGGAGGTCGCCCCGCAGGTCTCCCTCCTCGATCAGCCGGGGCAGGGCGCCGGCGGCGGCAAGCTCGATCTCCCCGGCGTCCTCTCGCAGTTCGGGGGGCACCCATTGCAGGTCGAGGGCGGCGTAGATCTCCTCTTCGGTGGCCGAGGCGAGCACCCGGCCGCTCTCCGTCTCGGCCAGTCCGTACTCGTTCAGGGTCAAGCCGCGCTCTATGGCCAGTTGGCGCAGCCGGATGTTGTGCGCCTTGGACCCGGTGAAGTACAGCGCCGCCGACCCGAACTGGCACGGCTCCACCACCCGCAGGTCCACCTGGATGCCGGACGAGGCGACGATGGCCGACTTGCGGGCCCCGTGAGCCACCACCTCGGCCGCCATCGGCACGGTAACGAACCGGGTCATCACCGCCTCCGGGTCGCCGGCGGAGACCGCCACCACGTCGACGTCCCCGATGGTCTCCCGGAACCGGCGCAGGCTGCCCATGGCCTCGGCTCGCAGGACTCCGGGGACGGAGGAGAGGGCGGCGATCACCTCCCCGGCGACGCGCATTGCATCGGCGACGGGGGTGCGCCGGTTCTTGCCCCCCAGGCCCAGCCGCTCAATGGCCCGGGCCATGTTCTCCTCGCTCTTGGCCCCCATGCCGGGGACGGTGCGCAACACCTGGGCGTCGATGGCCGCCTTCAGGTCGGCCACCGAGCGGACGCCGAGGTGGTCCCGCAGAGCAAGCGCCGTCTTCGGCCCCACCCCGGGGATGCGGGTCAGTTCCTGGAAGGCGGGTGGGAACCCGGCGCGCAGGCAGTCGAGCTTGGCGATGCGGCCGGTCTCGACCAGTTCCCGCACCTTG
The DNA here is from genome assembly GCA_043810615.1 of Actinomycetota bacterium. Taxonomy (GTDB): domain Bacteria; phylum Actinomycetota; class Acidimicrobiia; order Spongiisociales; family UBA11373; genus VGBK01. The sequence goes on from JBDROA010000052.1 coordinate 21,046, forward strand.
CGAGCGGTGCTCGGCCCCAGGCCGCGAAGGGCGGCGATCTCGTCCTCGCTCATCGCCGCCAGCGGCTCGCCCAGGTCCTCCACGGTGCGCGCCGCCCCTTCGTAGGCCCGCACCCGGAACGACTGGGAGGAGCCGTCCTCCAGTGTGGTGAGCCGGGCCAGTTCGGAGAGCAGGGAGGCAATCTCGGCGTTGGTGACCACACGGGGAGGATACGGGCCCCATCGACTTCCTCGCGGTGAGGGTGATCACCCCGGACGGCGGCCGGCCCTCCCATCAACTCGCCGCCGGGTCATGCCCCGACCACCATGGGGGCATGCTGCGCCGGTGGCTCCCCGTCGGCCTGGCCCTGGCGATGGCCGGGGGCGCCGTCGCCTGGGCCCTGGCCGGCCTGCCCGGCCGTCCCGTCGCCTGCTCCGCGACCGGGTGCGACTGCGAGACCCCGGGCCCGGGCCCCGTCCGCCAGCCGGCCAACGCCTGGTCGTCGCTGACCCTGGTCGCCGCCGGCGTCGCCCTGCTCATCACCTCCCCCGTGGCGGCGGGTCCTGCAGGAGCCCTCGCCCCTCGCCCTCAGAACCGGAGCAGAGGGGGCGTCAAAGGGCCCAGGGCACGGTGGGCTTCGACCGCCTTTGCCCTGGTCCTCGCCGGGACGGCCGCCTTCCTGTTCCACGCCGGCCTCAGTGCCTGGGCGGCCCGCCTGGACGGCATCGCCGTGGGCATCCTGGTTGCCGCGCTGACGGCACACCGGTGGTGGCCCCGGTCGTCGCCGGTGGCCGCCGGAAGCGGTGGCAGGCCCGGCCTCTCCCGGAAGAGCCTCTGGGGGACCTGGCTCCCCTGGCTTCTCCTGGCCGGGGGCGGGGTCTGCTGGGTCCTCGGGCGTAGCGGCGGCCCCTGGTGCCGTCCCGGTTCGCCACTCCAGGCGCACGCCGCCTGGCACCTCCTGGTGGCCTGCGCCATCTTCCTCTGGCTGCGGCCCGGCCACCCGGGGGACGGCGACGCTTCCCCCATTCCGCCGCGGCATCTACCCTCGCGGCGAGAGGGAGAAGCCGCCCATGAGCCGGCGCCGTGACTACCTGACTTTCTTCGCCAACCGCAAGCGCCGGGGCGAGTTCATCTTCGCCCACGACGGGGTGGGCAGGCTGCGCTGGATCCTTCCCGCCATCCTCGTGGCCGCCCTCGGGGGCCTCGCCTTCTGGTGGTTCAGCCGCCCGGCGCCGGAACCCGACACCACCGTCGTCGGCGTGACCGCCGCGCCCACCATCCTCCGCCCGGTGAGCACCAGCACCACCGCAGCGGCAGGGGCCGAGGCCCTGTGCCCGTCGAGCGGGGACGAGGTCCACTGGCACACCTTCAAGGCGGTGCCGGCGCGCACCGGGTGCATCGACGCCCCGGTCATCACCACCCCGAAGATCCTGTGGGCCGCCAAAGTGGGAGTCCAGGGCTGGCTCAACAACCCCGTGGTCGTGGGCGACACCGTGTACGTGGCAAGCGCCGGCGACGTGCAATTAGAGTCGGACTCGGCCGACGGGGTGTACGCGATAGACCTGAACGTCGGCACCCGCCGCTGGTTCCTGCCCGGCTCGCTCGACGTCAACGGGGTGGCCGCCAACGAAGACGTGGTGGTGGCCACGGGGGACGAGGGCCTGGTCTGGGGCATCGACGCCGACACCGGCCTCGCCTTGTGGACCGCCAACCTGGGTACCGCCGTCTTCACCAACCCGCTCATCGTGGACGGCAAGGCCGTGGTGGGCGACGGCTCGGGCACCATCAGCGCCTTCGACCTGGTCACCGGCCAACGTCAGTGGCGGGCCACCGTAGCGGGCGCGGTGCGGGGCGGGGCGGCCTTCGACGGGGACAGGATCTACGTCGTAGGCGAGGAACGCGAGGTCGTGGCCCTCGACCTGCAGGGCCGGGTCGTCTGGCGCCAAACGATCGGCGGCCGCACCGGCGAAGGCGACCAGATGCGGGTCTTCGCCGCCCCCGTGGTGGTCGGCGAAGTGCTGGTGGTCTCACTGGTCCGCGAAGACGTGTTCGGCGAGCCCGGCCTGGTGGCCCTCGACCGCGAGACGGGGGAGGTGCTCTGGTGGGCCACGGACGCCGCCGGCATCAAGTCGGAATGGGGCAGCGTGCGCTCTTCCCCGGCCGTGCTGGGCGACGTGCTGGTGTACGGCGAGGGCTACTCCGACAGCCTGGTGGCACTGGGCGTCGCGGACGGTCGCACCCGGTGGGCGGCCGACGTGGGCCCGCTGTGCTACCCCCACTGGTCGTCCCCGGCCGTGGTCTCCGGGCAGGTGATCCTGCCCCGCTTCGACGGCGGCCTGTATGCCGTGGATGTGACCACTCAAGCTCTGGCCTGGTCGATCTATCTGGGCCAGAGGGACCTCGACGGGCAGTTTCCCCCCGACTTCGACGAGGAGTACTGCCAGTGGCAGCCCAGGACCGGGACGTCGCTCATCGCCTCCCCGGCGGTGGCCGACAGCGGGGTAGTGCTGGTGGGGAGCCTGGAGGGGTACCTCTACGCCGTGGGCGACGCCTCCTGGGGATAGCCCCCTCTCCCGCGAAGCGGGAGAGGGCGGGGGGAGAGGGCACCCGCGAAGCGGGAGAGGGCCGGCGGGAGAGGGCCTCCGCAGCCACCCGCGAAGCGGGAGAGGACCGACATGGCTCTCCTCTAGGCTGCGCGCTGTGCCCCACCCCTACGACTGGATCGAGCACGGCGACGGCGTCTTCTCCAAGCGCTACGAGTCGCTCGACCTGAACGTCGGGGCGATCGTCTGCGGCGACGGGGTGCTGGTGGTGGACACCCGGGCCCACCACGGCCAGGCCCAGGAACTGCTCGCCGACCTGGGCCGCGTCACCCCCCACCCGGTGCGCTGGGTGGTCAACACCCACCACCACTGGGACCACACCTTCGGGAACGCCGTGCTCCTCCCGGCCCCCATCTGGGGGCACCGGCGCTGCGCCGAGGCGCTTCGCCTCCGCGGCGAGCGCATGCGTCGCGAGGTCAAGGAATGGGCCCCGGCCTACGCTCACCTCTTCGACGACGTGCTGATCACCCCGCCCGACCACACCTTCGACCATGCGGCGACCCTCACCCTGGCCGGCCGCGTGATCGACCTGCAGTACCTGGGACGGGGCCACACCGACAACGACATAGTCGTCGCCGTCCCCGACACCGGGGTGCTCTTCGCCGGGGATCTGGTCGAGGAGAGCGGCCCGCCCGCCTTTCACGACGCCTTCCCGCTGGAGTGGCCCGACACTGCGGCGGCCCTGCTCCCCCTGGCCGGTGGCCCGGTGGTGCCGGGGCATGGGGCGGTCGTGGACCGGGGCTTCGTAGCCGCCCAGCAGCGCGACCTGGCCGAGGTGGCCCGCCTCGCCCTGGAGCGCCACGCTCTGGGGATGACTGCCCCCCAGGCGGCTGCCGCCGGAGGGCCTTTGCCGCCGGACGTCCTGGAGGTCGCGTTCGGCCGGGTCTGGCCCGGACTGGAGTTGGGGGGGTGACCGACCCGGCGGCGCCTCCCTGGTTCACCGCCGCCCTGGCCGCCCCGCGGCGCGAAGGCAGGGTGGATTCCGGGGGCTGCCCCATTAACTTCCTGGAGTGGGGCGAGGCCGCCTGCCCCGGACTGGTGTTCGTGCACGGGGGAGCGGCCCACGCCCACTGGTGGTCGTTCCTCGCCCCCCTGCTCGCCGACCAGTGGCACGCCGCCGCCCTCGACCTCAGCGGCCATGGCGACAGCGGCCGCCGCGAGGCCTACTCGCTCGAAGCCTGGGTGGACGAGGTCATGACGGTCGCCGAACGGGCCGCTTTCCCCGGTCCGCCCGTGGTGGTGGGGCACAGCATGGGCGGCCTCATCGCCATCCAGGCCGCCAGCGACCACGGGGACCGCCTGGCCGGCGTGGTGCTGGTCGACGCCCCGTTGCGCCGCCCCGACCCCGAGTCACAGGAAGGCTCCCGCACCCGAGCCTTCCGCGCCCCGGGCATCTACCCCACTCGCGAGGCGGCGGTAGGCCGGTTCCGCCTCATCCCCGAACAGCCGGTGCTGCACCCGTTCCTCTTCGAACACGTGGCCGGCCACTCGGTGCGGGAGGTCCCGGGAGGCTGGACCTGGAAGTTCGACCCGGCGGTCTTCCTCCGGCCGCGTCCCCCGATGGGCGAGCGGCTGGCCGGGGTGCGCTGCCACCTCGCCCTGATCCACGGCGAGCACAGCGCCGTCGTGCCGCCCGACATCGCCGCGTACACGGCCGAGATGATGGGGCCGCAGGCGCCCGTAGTGCCGCTCCCCGGCGCATACCACCACTTGCTGCTCGATCAACCTCTGGCCTTCGTGGCCGCCCTGCGCACCTTGCTGCTGGCCTGGGGGCACACCGGTCCGCTCCGGACCGGCTGAGGCGGGGCCGGAAGGTTCCCAGGACAGGGCCCGCCGGCTTGACCCTGCGTCACTCGTAGGCGATGGCGTCGAGCACATCGAGGCGGGAGCCCCGCCAGCCGGGGATGATCGAGGCCACCACCCCTCCCAGAGCGGCCAGCACCAGGTAGATCGCCAGGTTCGCCCAGGGCAGCGCCAGGGTGATGCCGCTCCCGATGGCGGCCACCACGGCCACCCCCAGCCCGACCCCCCCCAGCATGCCGATGACCGCCCCGAAGACGGCGATGAGCACCGCCTCCCAGCGGATCATGCGGCGCACCTGGCGGCGGGTCATGCCCACCGCCCGCAGCAGGCCGATCTCCCGCTTTCGCTCCATTATCGAGAGAGCCAGGGTGTTGGCGATGCCCAGCAGAGCGATGACGATGGCCAGGGCCAGCATGCCGGTGAGCACGCCCAGCATGAGGTCGAGTTGGGCCGCGACCTTGTCCACGTACTCCTCGGCGTTGTTCAGATCGGCGTTGGGATAGTCGGCGACGATCGCCTCCAGGGCGGGGCGCACTGCTTCGCGGTCCACCCCGTCGGCGAGGAGGACGATCACCATCTGATCGAGGTTCCAGTCGTAGTGGGTGGTGAAGACCTCGAGGGAGATCACCACCCCGGTCTGGAAGAGGTCGGCGCCGAACAGGGCCACCACCTCCAGGTCCTCGACGGAGCCTCCGGGGAACTGGATGGAGAAGGCGTCCCCCACGGCCAGGCCTTCCTCAGCGGCGTAGTCCTCGTGGAGCATCACCGTCCCGGGCCGGGCCAGGTCGGCGAAGTCCCCGGAGGACACGCCGAGGCGCACCACCTCGTCGGCGCCCTGATCGAGGCTGATGAGGTACTGGATGCCCGCCTGGGGACCATAGGCCGTCCCCACGTCCTCGCCGCCGGGTTCGCGCCACTCCCCGATCCGGTAGGTGGAAGCCACCGCCACCTCGGGCAGGGCACGGAGACGCTCCGCCACCTCCGGGCTCAGG
>JBDROA010000053.1:0-6380 GCA_043810615.1 Actinomycetota bacterium
CGGGCGCGCCGGGTGCCCCCATCGGCCCCGGGGGCCTCTCCCCGACTCAGATTCCCGTCAAGGGCGCCACCACCCCCGCCGAAGCCTTCCGAACGAACCGGGTCACCGGGAGCATGACCACTCAGAGTATTGCAGTGCCGCTCAACCAGGGGTATTCTGCCACTCAGCGTGGTCCTGCCCCACCGCAATCAGAGACCGTACGGGCGCGCCACCGCCCGCACCCCTGCTGAGGGCAGAGGAGGAAGAGGATGACCCACATCCGCCGGCCGCTGCTCGGCCTGCTCGCCCTGGTTGCCGGGGCCGTGACCATCGACCGCCTCGGCCAGGGCCGCTCGGGTGACGAGGTGCTGGCGACGTGGGCCTACGCCCTCACCCTGGGCGTCATCGCCCTCCCCCTGCTCCTCCCCGGGTTGCGCCGCGCCCGGCCCTGGGCCATCGTCTCCATCGCTCTCGGCGCCTACCTGCTGCTCAAGGCCCTGATGCCCCACAGCCCCGGGTCGGGGACCTTCCAGATCCACCTGGCGGCCACCGAAGCCGCCCTCGTGGGCCTCGCCGCCTTGCTCGCCCACCGCCTGGCCGCCGGTCTCGAGGGCCTCGACCACGCCCTGGCGGCGGTGGGCTTCGGGGACTACCCCGCCCTCTCGCTAGAAGGCCCCCAGGCCACCAACGAGATCCTCGCCGAGATGGCCCGCAGCCGCCGCCACGACCGGCCCCTGTCGGTGGCGGTCATCGAACCCCGCCCCGAGAGCTTCGCCGTCGCCGTGGACCTGGCGGGCGACGAGGTGCAACGGGCGCTGCGCACCCGCTACGTCCGCGGGCGCCTGGCCCGGGTCATCGCCGACCACCTGCGCCGCAGCGACCTGCTGTTCGAAGACCCCGCCACCGGGCGCTTCGTGGTGCTCAGTCCGGAAACCACCTCCGACGGAGCCGAGTTGCTGGTGGGGCGGATCCGCCAGGCCGCCGGTCTCCTCCACCTCAAGGTGCGCTCGGCCAGCGCCTCGTTCCCCGAGCACGCCATCGCCTTCGAGCAGTTGCTGGCCCAGGCGGAGCAGCGCCTGGCCGGGATCACGCCCCAAGTCCCGGCCCCGGCCCTGCGCCCCGTCGGCAGCGTCGACCAGGTGGGGACCCGGGCATGACCGCCGAGACCATCCGCCCGCTGCTGTGGTCCGGGGTCGGCTGGCTCGACGGCATCCGCCCCGAACGGACCCTGCTGCGCGGGCGAGCCTACCGGGCAGCCAAACGGGCGATGGACCTGTTCGTGGTCCTGGCAGCGGCCCCCTTCTGGGTGCCGGTGATGGCGCTGATCGCCCTAGCCATCAAGTTCGACGACCCCCGCGGCCCGGTGATGTTCGTGCAGGAGCGCACCGGCCAGGCGGGGAAGACCCTGCGCATGCACAAGTTCCGCACCATGGTGCCCAACGCCGAGGCCTTGAAGTGGGAGTTGCGCCACCTGAACGAACTGGAGTGGCCCGACTTCAAGATCACCAACGACCCCCGCATCACCCGGCCCGGCAAGCTGCTGCGCCAGACCAGCCTCGACGAACTACCCCAGTTGTGGGATGTGCTGCGCGGCGCCCTGAGCCTGGTGGGGCCGCGGCCCACCGACTTCCTGGCCGACACCTACTGCCTGTGGCAGACCGAGCGCCTCGACGTGAAGCCGGGGATCACCGGCCTGTGGCAAATCTACGGGCGTGGCCTGTCGGAGAGGGACGAGCGCTCCCGCCTCGACATCGCCTACGTCCAGCGGCGCTGCCTGTGGCTCGACATCCAGATCCTGGTGCGCACCGCCCCGGCGGTCCTGGCCCAGCGGGGTGCCAAGTGAGGGCCGGCTGATGGACGGCAGCACCGCGCTGCGGGCCCTGCGCTCCACCTGGTGGATCGTGATCCTGGCCGTCGTGGCGGGCGCGGGGGCGGCCTTCCTGCTCGGCTCCCGCCAGGACCTCCGCTACGAGTCGGTGTCCAGCTTCGTCGTGTCGCCCCGCCAGGGCGGCACCCCCGCCGACGTCACCGAGAGCGTGCGCACCCTGGACCCGGCTCGCGCCCGGGCGCTGGTCAGCACCTACGTGGAGATGCTCACCAGCAACGCCGTGCAGGACGAAGCGGCCGCCGCCCTCGGGCTCGGCCTCTTCCCCGCCGGCTACCGGGTGGAGGCGGTGGTGGCCCCCGAGGCCTACGTGGCCGAACTCCAGGTCACCGGCCCCGTCGCCGCAAACGCCGCCGCCCTCTCCGGGGCCATCGGCGCCGCGGCGTCGGCCCGCTTCGTCGGCCTCTACCAGATCTACGACATCGTCTTGCTCGACCCGGCCTCCGTGCCCATCGACCCGGTGAACCGCGACCCCATCGAGACCGCCATCCTGGGCGGCGCCCTGGGCCTCGTGGCCGGGCTGGGGGTCGCCCTGCTGGCGGGGGCCCCGCGGGTGCGCCGAGGCCGCCGCATGCGGCAGCGCCTCGACGCCTACGGGACCCCCGACGCCACGGTGACCTTGTTCCCCGCCGAGCGGCGGGTGTCGAGGACGGGATGACCGCCGGCACCCATCAGGGTGCCGTCCTGGAAGCGCCCCGGCTGCGGGTGGTGTGGGCCGCCGGCGCCCTGGCGGCCGGAGCCGCCGCCGGACTGGCCGCGGTCGTCCTCCCCCAACCGCTCCTCGCCGTAGCCGCCGTGGCGGGCCTGGCGCTGGCCGCCCTGGTCGTCGCCGACCCCGACTGGGCCCTCGGCGCGGTGGCCGCCTTCGCCGTGCTCAACCTGGCCAACGTGGCCACCGACTTCCACGGCGCCCCGTCGCTGTTCCAGCCGTTGCTGGCCCTGGTCGCCCTGGGCATCGCCTTCCGCTGGCTCGCCCGGGGGGAGCGCCCGGTGGGGGGAGGCCGGGCGGCGGCCTTCGTAGCCGTCTACGCCGCGGTCGCCCTGGCTTCCCTGCTGGTCGCCGCCGACTTCGCCGCCGGTCGCACCGAAGTAGAGAGCCTGCTCAAGGACGCCGCCCTGGCGGTCCTCGCCGGCCTGCTGCTGCGCCGAGCGGCGGGGCTGCGCCGGGTGATCTGGGTGCTGGTGGGCGGCGGGGCGCTGCTCGCCACCATCTCCGCCTTCCAGTTCCTCACCGGTTCCTTCGGCGCCAGCCACCTGGGCTTCGGCCAGTCGGCCGTGCAGAACATCGTCGGCGGGGTGGACGACGTGCGCATCTCCGGGCCCATCGGCGACCCTAACTTCTACGCCCAGTGGCTGGTGATGCTCACCCCCCTGGCCCTCGACCGGGCCTTCGCCGAGCGCCGCCTCTCCCGGCGCCTCGCCGCCGGGTACGCCGCCGCCGCCATGGCCGCCTCGGTGGTGTTCACCTTCTCCCGCGGCGGCGCCCTCGCCCTGGGGGCGGTGGTCCTGCTGATGCTGCTGCGCCGCCCCGCCCGATGGCGCGCGCTGACCGCCCTGGCTATCGCCGCCGCCGTAGCGGTGCCCTTCCTCCCCTCCGGCTACCTGGACCGGCTCACCACCCTCGGCCAGGTCGGCACCGTCGAGTCCACCACCGACGTCTCCATCCGGGGGCGCACCGCCGAGGCCGGCGCCGGCTGGGCCATGTTCGTGGACCAACCCCTCACCGGGGTGGGCCTGGGCAACTACGCCGCCCACTACCAGGAGTACGCCCGGGGCCTGGGCATCGAGGTGCGCCGGGTGGACCGCGAACCGCACAACCTCCTCCTGGAGGTGGCCGCCGAGACCGGCCTGCCCGGCCTGGCCGCCTTCGGAGCCCTGGTGGGCGGGGCCTTCTTCGCCGCCGCCGCCGCCCGCCGTCGCTGGCGGGCCGTCGGGCGGGAAGCAGAAGCCGGCATCGCCTACGCCGTCGCGGTGGCTCTCGTCGGATGGGCGGCCACCTCGGTCTTCCTGCACCTCGACTTCGCCCGCCCCTGGTGGCTGCTCCTGGGCATCGCCTTCGCCCTCCCCCGCCTGGCCGCCGCCCAAGAGGCTCCGGGACCGGAGGTGGCGCCGTGACCCTGGCCGAGGGTCGCACCGGCGCCGGCCCCGACGAGGCCGCCCTGGGACGCATCGCCGCCCGCGCCGTCCTGTGGAACTACCTCTCCTTCGCCTCGGGCAAGCTGCTGGTGCTGGCGACCATGGCGGTGCTGGCCCGCCTGCTCACTCCCCAGGAGTTCGGCATCGTCGCCTTCGCCACCGTGGCGGTGAACTGGCTGGGCGTGCTCAAGGACCTCGGCCTCGGGGGCGCCGTCATCCAGCGGCGCGACGACACCGAGGAGGCGGCGCAGACCGTCTACGTCCTCAACCTGGGCGTGAGCGTCCTGCTGACCGCGGGTACCGCCCTGGCTGCTCCCGCCGTGGCCGCCTTCTTTCGGGAGCCCCTCGTCGTGCCCATCCTGCGGGTGCTCTCGTTCACCTTCCTGATCCAGGCCCTGGGAGCGGTCCACGTGGTCCTGCTGCGACGCAACCTCGACTTTCGCCGCAAGCTGATCCCCGACGTGGGCCAGGCCGTGGTGAAGGGCATTGCCTCGGTGGCCTTCGCCCTGGCCGGCTTCGGGGTGTGGGCCCTGGTCTGGGGCCAGCTGATCGGGGCCCTGGCCTCGACGCTCCTCTCCTGGGCGGTGATCCCCTGGAAGCCACGTTTCCGGGTGCACCGGCGGCTGATACGGCCCCTGATGCGCTTCGGCACGCCGCTGATGCTCACCGACATCCAGGCGGCGGTCTGGTCCAACCTGGACTACGTCATCGTCGGCCGCATGCTGGGCGGCACCGCACTGGGCATCTACACCCTGGCCTACCGCCTCCCCGAACTGCTGATCCTGTCGGTGTGGCGCGTCCTGGGCGGGGCCATCTTTCCCTTCTTCTCGAGCATCCAGCAGTTCCCCGACCTGTTGCGCAAGGGCTTCCTGGCCACCATCCGCTACTCCCAGATCGTGGTGGTGCCGCTGTGCGTGGGCCTGTTCATCACCGCCGGCCCGGCCGTCGAGGTCCTGTTCGGCGAGCAGTGGCGCGGGGCGGTCCCCGTGCTGCGGCTGCTGGCGGTGTTCGCCCTGGTGGGGTCCATCGGGGTGAACATCGGCGACGTCTACAAGGCGATCGGCCGGCCCGACATCCTGGCCAAGCTGGCCGGCCTGGAACTGGCCCTCCTCATCCCGGCCCTCCTCCTGGGCGCCCGCCACGGGCTGATCGGGGTGGCAGCGGCCCACGCCGTGGTGGCCGCCATCGACACCACGATCCGCCTCACCGTGGCCCGCCGCTTCGTCGGTGTCACCTTCCGCGACATCGGCCGCCAGGTGCTGCCCTCCCTCCAGGCCGGGACCGCCCTCGCCGTCGCGGCCACCGGCGCCTTGTGGGCCGCCTCGGCCGCCGGCCCCATCGCCGGCCTGGCGGCTGCAGTGGTCGCCGGCGGGGCCGCCTACGTGGCGGTCCTCTACCGGGTGGACGGCGAGGCGGTGCGCCGTCTGGCCGGCTGGCTCGGCCGGCGACGGGCGCCCGCCGTCGAGGAGGCGCGATGATCGCCCCCGCCCCCCTCGTCTCCGTTCCGCCCACCCCGGACGCCCCGCCCCCGGTGCGGGTGCTCTACCTGATCGACTCCCTGGGGCCCGGCGGTGCCGAGCACCTCCTGGCCGCCTACCTGCCTTTCCTGCGGAGGGCCGGGGTGATCCCAATGGTGGCCGCCCTCCAGGAGCGCGAGGGCAACCCGGTGGCCGCCCGCATCGTGGCCCAGGGCATCCCGGTGCAGGAACTCGGCATCCGCCGCCTGCGCCAGCGCGGCGCCTACGCCCGGGTGCGCCGGGTCATCGCCGCCTCCGACCCCGACGTGGTCCACACCCAGTTGGAGTTCGCCGCGGTCCTCGGCATCCCCGCCGCCCGCCGTCTGGGCCTGCCCACAGTGGCCACCCTGCACACCCTCGACGAGCCCCCGCCCCGCAGCCGCCTCGCCCTCCATTTCCGCCTCATGGCCTGGGCGCTGCGCCGCGCCCGGCGGGTCGTCGCCGTCTCCGACACAACCCGCAGCCATTACCTGGAGCGGGCCCGCCTCCGGCCGGAGCGGGTGGTGACCATGTACAACGGCATCGATCCCACCGGCTTCCAGGCCGGCCCCGGGGAGAGGGAAGCCGCCCGCCGGGAACTGGGCCTCGACCCGGGGGACCTGGTGCTGGTGACCGTGGCCGTACAGCGGGAGCCCAAGGGCATCCAGCACATGCTGGCCGCCCTGCCCGAGGTGGCCGCCGCCTTCCCGGCGGTGCGCTACCTGCTGGTGGGCGACGGGCCCCACCGTCCCGCCCTGGAGGAGCAGGTGCGCCGCCTCGGCCTCGAGGGCCGGGTGCTCTTCGCCGGGGCCCGGGACGACGTGGCCCGCATGCTGGCGGCCGCCGACCTGTTCGTGCTCCCCAGCCTCACCGAGGCGCTGCCC
>JBDROA010000054.1:0-18088 GCA_043810615.1 Actinomycetota bacterium
AGGGGAGTCGGGCGGCGGCCGATGGTATGCTGGAGGGGCCTGCGGACGTAGCTCAGTTGGTAGAGCGTAACCTTGCCAAGGTTAAGGTCGCCGGTTCGAGACCGGTCGTCCGCTCCGGGGGCGGAGCGGATTGCCCCGCCCTTCTTTGGACTCCGGCGGCGTGGCCGAGTGGTTCAGGCAAGGGTCTGCAAAACCCTTTACCCCGGTTCAATTCCGGGCGCCGCCTCGAAGGGCCTCGGCATTGCCGGGGCCCGGCCAACACAGCCGGGCGCTTAGCTCAGCGGGAGAGCGCTTCCCTGACACGGAAGAGGTCACTGGTTCAATCCCAGTAGCGCCCACCACGGAACCCGTTGTCACACAAGGGGTTTCCGATATCGGTGGGGGAGTGGGATCACCTCGGCAGGGCCGGGTGGGCGCAAAGTGGTCACATCAGCCTGCGGGTAAGCGGTTTCGAGGCGGTCTGCGGCAGCCTCGTCCAAGCCCTCGACAACCCCGACCTTATCCAAACCCCCCAGTGGAGGATGTGAGCCGGGCAGGCCCGGGTTCAGTAGCTGTAGAGCACCGACACCCCGAAGAACCGGGTGCCGGGGCCAATGGTGACCCACAGGTACGGTCCCACGAGGGCGGTGTTCACCCGGCGGGGACTGATCGCCGAGGTGCTGACCACCTGGGGGTTGGCGGTGCTGTCGGTGGTCCAGACACTGCCCAGGTGGATCTCGTTGGATGTCGGCGGGGAGGCCCGGTACACCGCGGCGTAGACCTGTCCCGTTCCGCTGTTGTCGTAGGCGTAGAGGATGATCTTCTTGATGTTCACCACCGGCACCGGGAAGAGGAGTGGGGCGGTGAAGACGCCGTTGCCGCTGCTCATCTCCAGGTAGTAGCCGCTGTTGTCGAAGTCCCAGTTGTCGGAGTTGGGAATGAACGCTGCGGCGGGGATCATGATCTTGCCGCCGGCACGGGACTCCAGCGCCGCCTGCGCCTGGTCGCCGCTTCCGGGTACCCCCAGTAGCACCGCTACCAGCAGGCCCACCAGTACCGGAACCCAGAGCCTTCTGCTCGCAGTCATGGTCACGCTCCCTCACTCAATTGGGCTGACAGCCCCCCATCATCGTCCTGCACGGAACCCGATGACGGGCCAGAGGGCACGACGACCAGGCCGACACCTTCGCCTACGCCGCCCTCGACGCCCGCAGCCAGCCCACCTTCGACACCGACGCTCTCGCGCAAGCCCTCGACAACCCCGACCTCATCCAGATCCCCGAATGGAGGATGTGACCGTGTTGGCGGCTAGGAGCCCGCTGAACAAAGGGCATCTGGAGGTGGTCAGTGCGGCGCTGGTTCATCCCTGGTCCCGGAGTGGGGCTGCGGGGTGGGTAGCGGCGGTGTCGGCCTGGTCTTGTCCGGGTGGGGGCCGGGGTCAGGTCGCCAGGGCCCATTCCCCGGTGTGGTCCAAACCCAGGGCGGTTCAGTAAGCGTTTCGGACCTGTTTCGGCCCCTGACCTGGGGATACGAACAGGGGTTGATAGTCCCTGACACGGAAGAGGCCACTGGTTCAATCCCAGTAGCGCCCACCACGGAACCCGTTGACTGGCAACGGGTTCCCGCTGTGGGTGGGGGAGTGGGATCGCCGTCGGCGACGCAGGTGTCCGCAGAGTGTCCGCGGCAGACGCGGCCAGCGCCGCTCGGCCAGCCTTATCGAGCGCGTCCGCCGCCTGGCGGTCCCGACCCTCGAACAGGTGCCCGTAGGTGTCGAACGTCGTGCGGGTCGAGGCGTGGCCGAGGCATCGGCTGATGATGTAGGGATCCTCGCCGGCGGCGATCAGCAAGGCGACGTGCGTGTGCCTCAGATCGTGCGGGCGCATCGGCGGGCCCACTGGGAGCCGGGTCGGGTCGAGGGAGAAACCCACCAACCCCACGGGGCGGGACGTGGTCCGGACATGGCTACTAGACGAACGCCGCGATAGGTGGGACCCCGTGCCGGAGGTCGATGATGAGGTGTTGGAGTCGCCGGATCGGCGGTGTTGCTCTGGCCGTCTTGGTCGCGGGGGCGGGGACGGCCGCCTTCGCTGCGGCGGCCACCGTCCCGGATCGGGTGGTCCTCGACGGCGAGTTCCAGATCGATCGGGCCACGCCGGATGATTGCTTCGTGTCGGTTCCCCCGCTGCTGTCCGGCACCATCCGGCTCACGGTCGACTACCGATCCGGCGAGGTGACCGGCCACCTGGAGGGGAGCGGCTCGGGCGAGGATCGGATCCCGGGCGAGTGCCGGAGCAGCGGCAGCCCGGCCGTGTTCCGGGCCGACCTGGAGTTCTCCGGGGACATTGCGGGAACGGCCGACCGCACCGCCGGCCGCTTCGAGGCAACCGCGACCGTTGACGTCAGCGGAGGAGGAACCTACTCGGTCCCGGGCTCGCAGCTATCGTGCGCCGCCTTGCCCGGCCTGCAGGAAGAATGCCCGCTGGCCCCGGTTTCCTCACCGCAGACCGTGGAGGTGGCGGGAACGCTTACGGCTGAGGGACCGTTCGAGGGCACGATCGACTGGTACACCCACTTCTGCCTGGCGGTGTCCCCGAGCGGGAGCACCTACACCAGCGAGGGGTGCCCGACCGAGGGCCGGTGGACGGCCCGCGCCCTGGAGATTGAGCTGCCGGCGAACCGCGACCCCGTGATCACCGACGTGAACGTGGAGCCGGCGTCCCCACGAGAAGCCGACGTGGTGGTGCTGAGTGCCGTCGCTCACGATCCCGACGGCGACGACCTCGTCTTCCGGTGGACGGTCGATGGAGCGGCCCTCGGTTCGACGCGGGCGGTTGCCGAGTGGGGGCCCGCCACGGCCGGCGATCACTGGGTGGAGGTGGCCGTCGAAGACGGCAGGGGCGGTCGCGCCGATACGTCGCTGGGGTTCAGCGTCGCCGCGGTGATGCCGCCGACCACCCAGCCGGTCACCACCACCGCGTTATTCGGCGCCGACCCGCAGGCCAGGCCCGACGAAGAGGCGACGGTCGACGAAGCGATCGGGGCCCTGGATGAGGGCTCCGGGACGTCGTCGCAGGGACCGAGTTGGCTGTTCGGCATCCTGATCGTCGCCCTCATCGCCGGCATCACCTCGGCTTCTCTCCTCATCGGGTTTGTGGTCAGGGCGAAGATGGGGTGGGGGGCGAAGGAGGCCGCCGAGGACGCGGCCCGGGCCGAGGGGGTGAGCCCACCGACGAGCGAGGACGACGGCCCGTTATCGATCCTGCAGGATGCGGTGGTGGAGCTCCAGGACAGGCCCGGGTCGGTGATGCCGCCCCCGCCGCCACCGCTCGATCTCCCCGGAGCGGTGATACCGCCCCCGCCTCCGCCGCTCGATCTCCCCGGATCGGTGATGCCGCCTCCGCCGCTGCCTTCTCCTCCATCTCCGACGGAGGCCCATCCCGCCTTCCGGGCGCCGGGGGCTCCCTCTCCGGGTACGCCAACCACCTACTTCGAGGGCAGGCCGGGCCTCAAGCCCGGCTCCTACGCGTGGGTGGAGTTCCCTCGCCCGGTCTTCCTCGAGAAGCCGGGACCGGCGGGGACAGTGGAGCTCATCCGCACCGACCTCACCGGGCCCTGCCTGGTCGGAAGTCCCGATCCGGCCTTCTCCGGGCACAGCCCGGTCTACCAGCAGGACGGCAAGCGGCTCGGGTGGGTGCGCACTGCCGACCTCCCCGGCTGAGCGGCCGGCTGCCGGCGCGGCAGATCCATCGTCGGTGGACGGCGGTGGACAGAGGAGGTCACTGGCCCAGACCCAGTGGCGCCCACCAAGAAACCCGTTGCCGGTCAGCGGGGCGCGGCGCGCCCGGGGGTGTCTCGGTCGGGCCTTCGCAACCTATGGACGCACCACCTAGATGGCCTCTGCTGCCGAGAGGAAGTCCCGCTCGACCCGTCGCATCACGCGGTGCGACCAGCGGCGGGAGAAGGCGGCGGCCAGGGAGGCGAGAACGATCGACCAGGTTCGGTTGGGCCCTCGCCAGGCGGGGTGCCCGATCCGGCGGGCGCACCACCGGTAGTGGCGGTCGGTGTGGAGGAGCATGAGGACGGCGGAGGCGCGGGCCAGGCTGAACCGGTCGGTGGCGAGCTGCTCCGCCAGCCGGGTGTAGGCCCGGGCATGGGGGAGGGCGTGGGCCATGAGGAAGCGGCGGGCTTCGTTGACGGGCCCGGCCGCGTCGGTGCTGCCGAGGTGGGGGAGCAGCGACGGGTGGTAGCCGATGCCGCGGGCCAGGTCGCGCTCGATGTCGCGAGTGATGTTGGCGAGCTGGATCAACTCGCCGGCGGCGAGAGCGTCGCGGCGCTGTTCGGCGGTGAGGTCCGCTTGCACCACCAGCAGCAGCGTGAAGAGGGCGGGTTCGCCGATGACGTAGTGGCAGTAGCGGCTGAGTTGCTCGGCGTCGACCAGCACTCCTCCCTGCTCCGCGAACCGTTGCGACGACCAGACCATGCCGTCGGCCATCGCCTGCACCAACTCGGCGACACTCTGCCGCTCAGTGCTCGGCAGCGTGGCGTACACCCGGTCCACCAATTGGCAGCGTTCGATGAGGAGCAGGTGCACTCGGTCCCGATCGTCCCGGGCCGTCGTCGGCACCGGCGGCGGTGGCTCCAGCGTCTTCATGCGCGCCGCGAACCTCTCGAGGGCGGCCTCGCGATCGGCGGCATCGTCCAGGTCCTCGTAGGTGTCGAGCATCCGGCAGTAGAGGTAGGCCACAGCGGCGGTGCGGGCTTGAGCTGCGGGGAGCATCAGGATGCTGGTGGCGAACGTGCGGGCGGCGTGGGGGAGGATCGCCCACACGAAGCCCATCGGGTCGTCGATCGCCGCCAGGTGGTCGAGGTCGGGCCGGTCGCGATCGGTGCGGGCCCCGCGGATCAGCAGCCAGGGGCGGCGGAGCGCGAACGGGATGCTCATTCGGCTACGGCGACGGCGAAGGGGAAGATGACGAAGAACGAGCGGCGGCGGCTCACGACCCGCGGGCCGGCCGCCGGCAGACGTTCGAGGGTCGGGCACCGGAACGCATCGATGCGATTCTCCCCGACCAGTTGGAGAAGCTTGCCGTCTCCTCCAGGGTGTTCGCGCCGACCAGTCGGCAAGAGCCGGCTGTTGCGCCGGCGAGGGACACGATCGCATCGAGGGTCACTCGGTCCGATCTTCGGGGAATCCACTCCGACCGTCATGCGAGAAGTGTAGGAACGGTCTGGTGTCCGCTTCGCCCTGGTCGTTGCCCTGCGGCTGGTGGGGGCGCGGCATCCTCACCCCTGCGGGATGACGGCCGCCCCTCGACGCTCCCCGGAACCCGGGGGGCGCGGCGCTAGCCTGGCGCTATCGCGGAGGTGCGATGACGATCGCCAAATTGGACAAGCGCGTCGGGGATTTCGACGCCCGGGCCGACGCCCTGGCGGAGCGGATGGAGGAGGTCTCCGTCCGCTACCTCGAAGCCATCACCCCCTGGGTGGCGCAGCGTTTCGAGGCCGATGTGGCCGGCGCCGTGGTGGGTGACCCGGAGGTGACCCAGGCTGTGGGAGTCGCGGGCCTGGGCCGGCTGCGGGTAGGCCTGGAGGCCCTCACCGGTGGCGCCCCCGAGTTGGTGCGCAAGCGGGTGGGAACCCCCGGGGCGTGGCCCCACCGCTGGGGACGCGGCGGCGCCGTCATCGCCGTTGGGTTGTACGGGCCCAAGGCGGCGGCGGGCAAGCGCCGGGTAGCGGTGCCCTCCTTCCTCGAGTCGCGCCTTCGCCTGCTGCTCGGGACCTCGGGCCACTTGCTCGCCCGCCACGGCTACGAGCACCACGTGCGGCGCACCTTCAACCGCGCCTACCTGCGCTCCGACTACTTCCCGCCCGAGTACCTGGCCCGTTCCCTCGACGGGCACGAGGAGTTCCACCCGATCCTGGACGAGTACGGCGACCTCTGCGACGAGTACGCCGGGATCCTGGGCGACCTGCGGACGGCGGGGCGCGACCGCGCCGTGCGAGCCGCCGGGGATCTCTGGAAGCAGGCCTGAGCGGGCCGACGCGTCCCGGCGCGTCCCGGCCGCCGCCTCATCCCCCCAACTGCACCAGCAGCAGTTCGAGTGGTTCCGTCCCGACGTTGGCCACCCGGCAGTTGGCCCCGGCGGGCACCCGGGCGGACTCGCCGGGCACCAGGGTGCGGGCGGTTTCTCCCAGCGTGAGCCGGGCCCGGCCGCGTCCCACGATGCAGTGCAAGGTGGCCGGGACACCCAAGGGCGCCTCGTTCCCGGGGTCCACGGTCGCCCGGCGGACGGTCATGCCAGCCTCGCGGAGCACGGTGGCCGAGGTGCCCCAGGTGTGCCAGTCGGTGCCGTCCGACTCGAACTCGGGGCGCCCCTCCGCCTGCAGGCGCTCGACCAGGGTCTTGACCTCCTGGGCGTGGTCCCGCCCCACCACCAGCACAGCATCGGCGGCCTCGACCACCACCACGTCGTCGAGACCGATCACCCCCACGAGGCGATGCGACGAGCGCAGGAGAGAGCGGTGCACTCCCAGGGCGATGACGTCGCCCGCCACCGCGTTGCCGTCGTCGTCGTGGTCCGCCAGGTCCCACAGTGCCGCCCAGTCGCCCACGTCGCTCCAGCCGGCGTCGAGTCCCACCACCGCGGCGCGGCGCGTCCGTTCCATGACGGCGTAGTCGATGGAGATGGCGGGAGCCGAGGCGAAGGCGGCCTCGTCCAGCAGGATGAGGCCGTTGCGCCGTTCCGCTCCGGCGAGGGCGGCCCGGCAGGCGGTGAGCACTTCGGGGGCGTGCCGACCGAGCTCGTCGATGAGCGTCGTGGCCGAGAAGACGAACATGCCGCTGTTCCACAGGTAGCCGCCGGAGCGCAAGAACCGGGTGGCCGTCGCCTTCTTGGGCTTCTCGACGAAGCGGGCCACCTTCCGCACGGACGGGCTGAGGCGGTCGCCGGTGCGGATGTACCCGTACCCGGTGGCCGGGTGGGTGGGGACGATGCCGAACGTGACCAGGTGCCCCTGCTCGGCCTGGGGCACCGCCACGCTGACGGCGCGGGCGAAGGCCTCTTCGTCGGTCACCGCGTGGTCGGCGGGGAGCACCAGCAGCACGGCCTCGCCGTAGCGCTGCGCCAGGTGCAGGGCGGCGGTGCCCACCGCCGGGGCGGTGTTTCGACCCACCGGCTCGAGGATGATGGTGGCGTCGTCGTACCCGGCGCGGTGCAGGTCGCGCTGGATGCCCGGCCGGTGGTCCTCGTTGCAGGCGACCACGGGGGCGGTGACGCCGGGCAGGCCGCGGGTGCGCTCCACGGTGAGGCGGAACATGGTGCGTTCCTCCCGCAGCGGCAGGAGGTGCTTGGGCTGTCGCTTGCGCGAAGCCGGCCACAGGCGTGTGCCGAAACCACCGGAGAGGAGGACCGGGACGACGGGGGTGGGGGCACTCATGCTGTGGGCCTCACCCTACCGCCCTCGGGAGAAGGAGGCGGGAGGGGCGGGGCCGCCGCAAGGGCCGCGAGCCCGGCTGAGCTTCGCCGGCCGCCGGGACGCGGTTACATGGGGGAGACACCGGCTCCCGTACGGTGATGCTACGGGAGCCCAGAAGGGCCTTCCAGGAAGGAACGGGAATGGCACTCACCGACGGCCGGGTCACGGAGCGGCGCATTCCCGGGTCGCTGGTCGCCGGCATCCGTTTCCTGGGGCAGTTCGAGGATCTGCCCGAGCGTTTCACCCGCCTGCGGGCCGTCGCCCAGGAGGCGGTGATCGGGCCCGCAACGGCCTTCTACCGGGGTCGGGATCCCGGCGGGGCATACCATTTGGAGGCCGCCTACCCGGTGGACGACGAGGTCGAGGGGGGTGGGGTGGCGTCGCACCCTGTGCCCGCTCACCAGGCGCTGTGCCTGCGGCGGCGCGGGCCGGTGGATGCTCCCGGAACGGTGTTCCGGGAGACCTTCGAGGCCGCCGGCCGGGAGGGCATCGACCTGACCACATACCCGCCCTACGCCGTGGTGTTCCTGGAAGAGCGGTCCGAACTGGAGCCGGTGGAGGCCGACCACGAGGTAGAGGTGCGGGTTGCGGTGATGATGCCGGGCTGGGCCTCCCAGCTGGCGGACGGGCTCGAGCGGCTCGCCGGCCCGGAGGTGCGGCGGCGGGTCTTCGCCGGGGCGCCGTGCCCGGAGGTGTCCGGGACTGGTGAGGAGTGGGCGGCCTGGGTGGGCGAGGTCCTCGGGCGCCTCGACACCGTGGTGCCCGACCCGGCGCTACGCCGGGAGGTGGCGAAGGGGTGTGCCCACCGCTTCCCCGACTGGCGGATCGAGCACATGCGGGCCCGCTGCCAGGAGCTGGGGAGCCTGGACGCCCTGCTGGTGGAGATGCGCCTCGACCAGACGGTGCAGGGGCAGTCGTGGTATGAGTCGCCGGTCCGGGTGGGCGACACCATCTACGTCACCAAGGACCCCGTAGACCAGGAGGGGTGGAAGGCAGCCCCCGACGCCGTCGCCCGGCAGGCCGCCTACTGCCACTGCAGCCTGGTGGCCCACGCCCGCCGGTCGGGGGTGACTCTCTCCGCCAGCCACTGTTTCTGCGGGTCGGGATGGTACGACCAGCTTTGGGAAGGGATCCTGGGCCGGCCCGTGTCGGTCGAGGTGCTCCAGTCGATCCTCAAGGGCGATGACTGCTGCACCTTTGCCATCCACCTGCCGCCGGGGACGCGGTGAGGGAGGCCGCCTTCCACGTGTACGGGCGCTTCCTGGTCCACCTGGCCCGGTCGGCGGACGGCTGGTGGCGGGCAGCCGAGATCGGCTGCCCGGGGAAGACGCGCCCTCTGCCGGAGGTGCTGGGGCCGGATCACGCCCGGGTGGACGGCTTGCCGGGCTACCTGGAGGCTGCCTTCCACGAACTGGCTCGCCCCGGCGAAGCCATCGTCCGGGTGCGTTGAGGGCGGAAGCGGGCCGGCGAGGGCAGTAGTGTCGCGGCATCCGACAGGGCACGGAGGGCTACTCATGGGCGAACCCGCCATCCGGGTGCAGGATGTCCGCTTCTCCTACGGGAGCCGGGAGGCCCTCCACGGCATCAGTTTCGAGGTGGCCCCCGGTGAGATCCTCGGGTTCCTGGGCCCGAACGGGGCGGGCAAGTCCACCACCATCAAGATCCTGACGGGTCAGTTGGCGCCCGGGTCGGGCCGGGCCCGGGTGCTGGGCCGCGACGTGGCCACCGACGACCCCACGCTGCAAGCCCAGATCGGGGTCTGCTTCGAAGAGAAGAACCTCTACGACGCCATGTCGGGGCGGGAGAATCTCCGCTTCTTCGCCCGCCTCTTCGGCATCCGCGACCTCGACGCCGACGGCCTTCTGGGCAAGGTGGGCTTGGCCGACCGGGCCGGGGACCTGGTGGGCAAGTACTCCAAGGGGATGCGCCAGCGCCTCATGATGGCCCGGGCCCTGGTGAACGCCCCGCGGGTGCTGTTCCTCGACGAGCCCACCGATGGCCTGGACCCGGCTTCTTCCCGTGTCATCCGCACTCTGATCAGGGAGGAGGCCGATCGCGGGGCGGCGGTGCTGCTGACCACGCACGACATGTTCGAGGCCGACGAGCTGTCGGATCGGGTGGCCTTCATCAACGAGGGTCGCATCCACGCCGTCGACACCCCGGAGAACCTCAAGCTGCAGCACGGGCGGCGGGCGGTGAGGCTGCGGGTCCGGGACGCGGACGGGGTTCGGGAGGAGTCGGTGGCGCTCGACGCCCCCGACGCGGGGGAGCGGCTGAAAGCGGCGGTGGGCCGCCCCGGCCTCATGACCATCCACACCGAGGAGGCCACCCTGGAGAGCATCTTCATCGAGATCACGGGGAGGGGCCTGGCGGGATGAGCCGGCCGGTGTCCCGGTGGGCCGTCGTCGGGGCCATCGTCCGCAGGGACCTCCTGGAGTACACCCGCGATCGGCTCTGGGCGTTCCTCACCGCCCTCGTGCTCGTTGTGGTGATTGCCGTGTTCTGGATCCTGCCCTCCGATGGGGATGAGTCGATTCACGTGGGGGTCTCGGGGCTGGCCGACCCGGCGGCATCCCTGGGCCTCGAAGCGGCCGGAGGGGGCCTGGTGGTGGTGCCCTTCGCCTCGGCTGCCGACCTGGAGCGGGTCGTCGCCGGGGAAGCCGAGGCCTGGGCTACGGAGGAAGGGACGCTGGTCCGCGAGCGAGGTTCCGACGAGCGGCTGCCCGGCGGCGCGGAGCAGATCGACGTCGCCATCGGCATCGCCTTCCCGGAGGGCTTCCCGGCGGCCGATGGGGAAGCAGCGAGGGTCACGGTCTACGCCGACGCTGCCGTGCCCGCGGAGGTCGGGACCGCGGTGGCCGGGCTGGTGCGGGAGGTGGCCTACCAGGCGGCGGGAGTGCCCCTGCCGGTGGAGGCGCCGGGCCGGTTCTACGTGGTGCTGGGCGAGGACCGGGCGGGTGGGGAGCGATCTCCGCGCGAGGGCTTCCGCCCCCTCCTCATCTTCATGACCCTGATCATGGAACTCTTCGTCATGGCCTCCCTGATCGCCAAGGAGATCCAGGAGCGCACGGTGGTGGCGGTGCTGGTCACCCCGGCCACGGTGGGCGACGTGCTCGCCGCCAAAGGGATCGCCGGGGCCCTGAGCGGACTTGTGCAGGCGGTGATCCTGCTGGCGGCGATCAACTCGCTCTCTACCCATCCCACCCTGCTGCTCGCCCTGCTCGCTCTGGGGTCGGTGATGGTCGCCGGCACCGCCATGCTCGCCGGCTCCAGCGGCCGGGACTTCATGTCCACCCTCTTCTGGGGCATGCTCTTCATGGTCCCGCTGCTCATTCCGGCAATGGCCGCTCTCTTCCCCGGCACCGCGGCGGCCTGGGTCCGGGCGCTGCCTTCCTACCCGCTGGTGCGCGGCCTGGTCGACGTGCAGTCGTACGGTGCCGGCTGGGCCGACACCCTGCCCGAACTGGGGCTGCTGGCCGCCTGGTGCGCGGGCCTGTTCGCCGCCGGGTGGCTGGTGCTGAGGAGGAGGGTGCAGGCGCTGTGAGCCTCGGGCGCGTTCTCCTGCTGCTGCGCAAGGACCTGCGATTGGGGCCCCGCTCCCCGGTCTTCCTCTGGGTGCTGGTGCTGCCCCTGCTGATCACCCTGGTCCTGCAAGTGGCCTTCGGCGACCTCTTCGATCCCCGCTCGCGACTGGGGATCGTCGACGAGGGCGCTTCGGCAGTGACCGCCGCTGCCCGGCAGGTGCCGGGCATCGAGGGGGTGCTGGTCGACTCCGCGCAGGGCCTCAAGGCCAAGGTCGAGGCAAACGACCTCGACGCCGGCCTGGTGCTGCCGAGGGGTTTCGATGCCGCGCTGCAGGCGGGGGAGCGGCCTCTACTGCAGTTCTACGTCGGGGGGGAGAGCGCGGCCTCCGACCGTGCCGTTCTCACCGCCACCACGCTCGACCTGGTGCGCCGGGTCGCGGGCAGCCCGACCCCGGTCGAAGTGGAGGTGGCAGCCCTGGGGGAGAAGGCCCTGCCGATCACGGTGCGCCTCGTGCCCCTCATTGCCATGTACGCCCTGCTGGTCGCCGGGGTCTTCCTGCCCTCCTTCAGCCTGGCCGACGAACGGGAGAAGCGGACGCTGCACGCCCTGGTGGTCACCCCGGTGCGTCTGAGTGAGGTGGTGGTCGCCAAGGGCAGCCTCGGCTTCCTGCTGGCCGTGCCGATGGCCGTCGTCACCCTTTGGATCAACCAGGCCCTGACCGGTCGGCCGCTGGCGTTGCTGGTGGTGCTGGTGGTAGCCGGGGGCTTGCTCACCGAGTTGGGCCTGGTCTACGGGACGGTGGCCGGGAACGTGACCACCGTGTTCACGCTGATCAAGGGGACCGGCTTCCTGCTGCTGGCCCCAACCGTGTTCTACCTCTTCCCGGACTGGCCGCAGTGGATCGCCCGGATCTTCCCCACCTACTGGGTGATCAACCCGGTGTACGAGGTGACCATCGAGGGGGCGGGCCTGGGTGAGGTCTGGGTCGAGCTCCTCATCGCCCTCGGCGTGGCGATGCTGCTCGGGTTGGTAGTGGCGACGACGACCCGGCGCCTCAAGAGGCAGATGGCCGCCGCCTGACCGCCGTCAGGAGATCCCCGCCTCGCTCAGCGCTCGCCACACCCGCTCCGGGGTGAACGGGGTGCGGGTGAGGCGCAGGCCGACGGCGTCGTAGATGGCGTTGGCGATGCTGGGGATGGGCCCGTTGATGCCGATCTCGGCGATGGACTTGGCCCCCATGGGGCCGGTGGGCTCGTAGGAGTCCACCAAGATCACCCGGATGGGGGGCAGGTCGAGGGTGCCGGGGATCTTGTAGCGGGAGAGGTCGGCATTGCGCACCTTGCCCCCCGGGGTGAAGAGGTACTCCTCGGTCAGGGCGTAGCCGAGGCCGTTGGCCACCGCCCCTTCCACCTGGCCTTCGGCCATGCGGGGGTTGATGGGGGTGCCGCAATCCACCGCGGCGACGTAGTCGAGCACCCGCACGTGCCCGGTCTCGACGTCCACCGCCACTTCGGCGAACGAGGCGAGGAAGGGCGGGGGCGACTCGTCGGGCACGCACGAGGCGGTGGCTCCGATCTGGAACTGGTCGGCCCCGTAGTAGGCCCGCGTGCACACCTCGGCCAGGGTGACGCTGCGCCCGTCGGGGGTGGTGACTCGCCCGTCGCCCAGGGCCAGGCCGGCAGCGTCGGTCTTCAGCATCGCCGCTCCCACCCGCCGGATCTGCTCCTTGACCTCGAGCGCAGCCCGCTCCACTGCTTTGCCGGAAACGTAGGTGGTGGACGAGGCGTAGGCCCCGGTGTCGAAAGGGGTGAAGTCGGTGTCCGACGAGTAGACGACGATGTGATCGAGGCCCACTCCCAGCACCTCGGCGGCGATCTGGCCCAGGATGGTGTCCGACCCGGTGCCGATGTCGGTGGCCCCGACGAGCAGGTGGAACGACCCGTCGTCGTTCATCTTGATGGTGGCCGCCCCCATGTCGATGAGGGGTATGCCCGAGCCCTGCATGTGGAGCGACATGCCCACCCCGTGCCGGATCGGTCCCGTGTCGCGCGGGCGGGCGCGCTTGTCGACCCACCCGAAGGCTTCCATGCCGGCAGTGAGGCACTCGGGCAGGGCGCACGACTTGATGGTCATGGGCACCCCCTCGCGCCCCTCGCCCAACTCGGCGAAGACCGGCGAGGTCTCCCCGGAGCGGATGTGGTTGCGGCGCCGCAACTCGACGGGGTCCAGGCCGAGGCGTTCGGCCATCTGGTCGAGGGCGGTCTCCAGCGGGAAGGAGGCCTGGGTGCCCCCGTATCCCCGGTAGGCCCCGCCGACGGGGAGGTTGGTGTACACCGAGCGCCCGGTGAAGCGGACGTGGGGCGCCTTGTTGTACAGGGGCAGGGTCTTCGACCCGGCGTTGGAGAGCACGGTGAGAGAGTGGGTGCCGTAGGCGCCGGTGTTCTGGGTGGCGTCCATGTCGATGGCGTGGAGGACGCCGTCGGCGCGGGCCCCCACTTTGACCCGGATGCGGAAGGGGTGCCGGGTGCGGGCCGAGACGAACTCCTCGCCCCGGGTGTACTCCCAGCGGGCGGGCCGGCCGGTGCGCATGGTCACCAGGGCGCAGACATCCTCGACCAGCACCTCCTGCTTCACCCCGAAGCCGCCGCCGATGCGGGGTTTCACCACCCGGATGCGGTGGATGGGCAGGTCGAGGATGCGGGCGATGATGCGCCGCAGGTGGAAGGGCACCTGGGTGCTGGTGTGCAGGACCAGGCGCCCGTTGTCGTCCAGGTAGGACTGGCAGATGTGCGGTTCGAGTGGGGCGTGCTGGGCGTACTGGGTCTCGCAGGTGGTCTCGACCACCGCGGCGCACTCGGCGAAAGCGGCGGCGACGTCGCCCACCGCGATGTCGACGGCGGCGGCCAGGTTGTGGGCCGCGTCCCATATGCCTTCGGCATCGTCCTCGTCGTGGACGACGGGCGCCCCGGGGGCCAGGGCGGCGTCGATGGAGAGCGCCGCGGGGAGAACCTCGTAGTTCACGGCGATGAGGCTCAGGGCCTCCGCCGCCAGGCGGCGCGATTCGGCGGCCACCACCGCCACCCGGTCGCCCACGAAGCGCACCTTGGGGTCGAACATGCGGGCGTCGTAAGGGCTCGGCTCGGGGTAGCCCTGGCCGGCCGTAGTGAAGCGGAGCGACGGCGTGTTCTCGTGGGTGAGCACGAGGGCCACGCCCGGCAGGCGGGCGGCGGCGCCGGCGTCGATGTGGCGGATGCGGGCGTGGGCGTGGGGGCTGGCGAGCAGGGCGAGGTGCAGGGTGCCCGGCAGGTCGAGGTCCCCGGCGAACACCGGGCGGCCGGTGACCAGGGCCAGGCCGTCCACCCGGCGCTCGCTGGTGCCCACCACCTCGAACTTCTCGCTCACTCCGGGGCCTCCCGCATCTCGGCGGCGGCGGCCAGGATCGCCTCCACCGGCTTCACCCACCCGGTGCAGCGGCAGTAGTTGCCCGCCAGGGCGTCGCGGACCTCATGCTCCGTGGGGCGGGGGTGGCGGGCCAGCAGGTCGAGGGCGGTCATCACGATGCCCGGAGTGCAGAAGCCGCACTGCACCGCCCCCAGGTCGAGCGCCGCTCGCTGTACCGGATGGAGCACGCCCTCGCGCCCCAGGTCCTCCAGGGTCTGCACCCGGCACCCGGCGGCCCGGGCGGCGAAGACCAGGCAGGCGTTCACCGCCCGCCCGTCGAGCAGCACGGCGCACGACCCGCAGTAGCCGTCGTCGCACCCGTTCTTGACACTCCTGCAGCCCAGGCGGCGGAGCAGGTCCATGAGGCTCTCGCCCGGGTCGACGTCCACTGTGTGGAGGGCCCCGTTGAGCACCAGGTCGATGGTCATGCGCGGCGCTCCTCAAAGCGGCGACGGGCCTCGGCCAGGCAGCGGCGCAACCCGACGCGGCACAGGGCGCGGCGGTAGTCGGCGGAGGCGCGCTGGTCGTCCTGGGCGGGGATGGCCTCGGCGGCGATGGCGGCCGCCGCGGCGATGCGGTCGTCCTCCAGTGGTCCGCCCAGCAGTGCTGCTGCCGCCGGTTCGACCGGAGCGCCCAACCCGGGGGTCTCCCCGACGGCGATCCGGCACTCGGCCACGTCCCCTTCGCCGCCCAACCGCACCCGGACGGCACAGTTGAGCAGGGCGAAGTCGAAGGAAGTGCGAGTGAACTTCAGGAAGGCGGCGGCGGTGTCGGCGCCGGCGGCCGGAATTCCCACCTCGGTGATCAGGCTGCGACTGCGGTGCAGGCCGCCCTGGTAGTAGGAGGCCAGGGGCAGGGTGCGCTCGGTGCCGTCGAAGAGGGTGATGGTGGCGTCGAGGGCCACCAGGACGGGGACGACGTCGCTGTAGCGGCCCCGGGCCAGGTGGCCTCCGATGGTGGCGGCGTTGCGCAGCAGGGGGGAGGCCACGCCGTGGAGCATCCCGGCGATGACTCCGTCGAGGTGGCCGGCGAGGCCGGGGTGCTCCAGCATGTCGGTGAGGGTGGCCGTGGCCCCCACGGCGAAGCCGCGGTCGTGGCGGATGTAGCGCAAGGGCAGGGCGCCCAGGCCCACCAGGGTGGTGACGCCCAGGTGGGGGTGGCGGATGACGTCGGTGCCGCCGGCGACGAACAGCGCTCGCTCGTTCAGGAGGGTCAGGGCCTCCTCGAGGGTTCCCGGCCGGAGGTACGCGGTGATGCCCGTCAGCGACATGCGGGCACCACTCTATGGCATGCGGCGCGCCGACGCGTGGGACTTTCGGCCCGGAGGGGGCGGTGGCACAGCGGCCGGCTTGCGGCCAAACTAGGGGGGCTCATCCCCTGGAGGTATTCGAATGAGGAGCTTCGCCGGGCGCGACATCCTGTCGCTGAAAGACTTCGAACGCGCCGAGTTCATGCACTGCTTCGAGATCGCCGCCGGCCTGGAGCCCATCGCCCGGGAACGGCGCAACAGCGACCTGCTGTCGCACAAGACGCTGGTCACGGCGTTCTACCAGCCGTCCACCCGCACCCGCCTGGCCCACGAGGCGGCGATGCACCGCCTGGGGGGGCACGTGGTCGGCTTCGCCGATCCGAAGATGACCCGGGCCGGCGATTTCTACCAGGAGTCCATCAAGGACACCGTCCACATGCTGGAGTACTACGGCGACGCCATCGTGATGCGCCACTTCCAGCAGGGGGCCCCGGCCGAGGCGGCCCGCTGGTCCAGCGTGCCGGTGATCAACGCTGGCGACGGCTGGGGGGAGCACCCCACCCAGGTGCTCACCGACCTCTTCACCGTGCAGCAGGAGTTGGGGACCATCGACGGCCTCACCTTCTTGTGCATCGGCGACATGCGGATGCGCACCATGCACTCCCTGGGCTACGCCCTCACCCAGTTCGACGCCAAGGCCATCTTCGTCTCGCCGCCCGAGATGTCGCCCACCGACGAGTTCAAGGCCGAACTGCGGGAGAAGAACCTGGTCTTCGAGGAGGCGGCCCATGTGGCCGACGTCATCGGCGAAGCCGACGTCATCTACATGGAGCCGGTGGTGCAGGCCGACTACACCCGGAGCCGCGAGGAAGCGGGTGGGGAGAAGGGCCGGACCCCCGCCAGCTACCAGGTGACCCGGGAGCTGCTCGCCTCCAAGGCCCGCAGCGACGCGATCATCCTCCACTCCTTGCCCCGCATGGATGAGCTGCCCGCCGATGTCGACGCCACCCGCCACGCCCGCTACTGGGAAGAGGCGTACAACGGCGTGGTGATGCGCATGGCCCTGCTCGCCCTGGTCCTGGGCGCCACCGAGTAGAAGCGAGGAACCCCACATGCAAACCGGTTTGCGCGGCCGAGACCTGAT
This sequence comes from Actinomycetota bacterium, assembly GCA_043810615.1. Lineage (GTDB taxonomy): Bacteria > Actinomycetota > Acidimicrobiia > Spongiisociales > UBA11373 > VGBK01. Next base: position 16,815 of record JBDROA010000054.1, read on the forward strand.
CACGCTCCAGGAGTGGACCCGCGACGAGATCGACACGGTCATCGAGGTGGCCCTCGACCTCAAGCGGCGCCGTGCCCTGGGGGAGCTGCACCCGCTGCTGCGGGACAAGGTGCTGGCGATGCTGTTCTTCTTCTCCAGCACCCGCACCCGGGCCTCTTTCGAGGCGGGCATGGCGCAGCTGGGCGGGCACGCCCAGTTCATCGAGGCCGAGACCACCCAGATCGCCCACGGCGACACCGCCAAGGAGATCGGGGAGATCCTGGGCCGCTACAACGACGGCATCGCCATCCGCCAGGTCGACTGGGGGGTGGGCAACGGCTACATCCGTGAGGTGGCCGCGGCCTCGCGGGTGCCGGTGCTCAACATGCAGTGCGACGTGTACCACCCCTTCCAGATCCTGGCCGATCTGCTGACGATCATCGAGAAGAAGGGCGACCCTCGGGGCTTGACCATCAACGTCTCCTACGCCTACGCCGCTTCCTACCAGAAGCCGTTGAGCGTGCCGCAGAGCCTGATCCTGGCCATGACCCGTTACGGCATGAACGTGCGCCTCACCCACCCGCCCGAGTTCCGTCTGATGCCGGATCTCGTGGCCCAGGCCGAGGCCAACGCTCGGGCGTCGCACGGGTCGTTTGAGGTCCTCGACGACTTCGACGCCGGGTTCCGGGGTGCCGACGTGGTCTACCCCAAGTCCTGGGGGTCCATGCTCACCACCGCAGACAAGGCGGAGTCGGCCCGCATCGGGGCCAGCTACCAGGACTGGATCTGCGACGAGCGGCGCATGGCCCTGGCCGAGGACGACGCCATCTACATGCACTGCCTGCCGGCCGACCGCAACATCGAGGTGGCGGACGCGGTCATCGACGGGCCCAACAGCGTGGTGTACGACGAGGCGGAGAACCGCCTCCACGTGCAGAAGGCGGTCATGGCGCTCACCATGTGAGGCGGGCGGAACCCGCCCGGAGGTACGTATGCGAGCCAAGCGCGCAGTGGTCGCCATCGGCGGCAACTCGCTCATCAAGGACAAGCACCACCAGACGGTTGCCGACCAGTACCAGGCGATGAAGGAGACCACCGCCTCCATCGCCGACATGGTCGCCGACGGCTGGGAGGTGGCCATCACCCACGGCAACGGGCCGCAGGTGGGCTTCATCCTGCGGCGGTCCGAACTGTCGCGTCACGAACTGCACGAGGTGCCCCTCGACGCCTGCGGCGCCGACAGCCAGGGGGCCATCGGCTACGCCCTGCAGCAGAACATGGCCAACCACCTCCTC
>JBDROA010000055.1:0-3662 GCA_043810615.1 Actinomycetota bacterium
AATCCCCTTCAACGTGGCTCCCGCCCACCCGTAGCGGGCCCGCTGCGGGGTAGGAATCCCCCGCCGATTCCAATCCGCCGCCACCGCCGGCACCGTCTCCCCGGCCAGCACCCGGCCCACCGCCTCCCGAACCAACCCGGCCTCCTCCTGGTTGAGAGTGGTCTTGTCGGCTTGCCAGCCGAACGGCCGATTGGAACCCCGGGGCACACCACGGCGGGCTGCCTGTTCCGCCTCCCGGGCCACGCGCTCGGACTTCTTCTCCGACTCCTGCCGGGCCACGATGCCCAACAGACGGGCCCGCAGCCGCCCGTCCGAAGTTGACAGGTCGATCTCCCCCGACACGTTCGCCAGGGCCACCCCGAGACGTTCGGCCAGTTCGATGAACCCCTCCAACTCCACGGGACGGCGGGTCAGCCGATCCTGATCCACACAGATCACCGCATCCCGCCGGCCTGATTCCAGGTCGGCGATCATCCGATCAAAGGCAGGGCGGGGCCGTCGGGTGAAAGCGCTCACGTCGTTGTCCACGTACACCTCGGCCACCGGCCAGCCCTTCCCGGCGGCCAGGCGCCGGCAGAGGTCCTCCTGCCGGGCCACCCCCAGGCCCTCCCCCCGCTTGTCCGCGCTGATCCGGCAGTAGATCGCGGCAGCCTTCGGTGAGCGCACCATCAGTACCTCCCGCCGGTCACCCTACCAGCCTGATGGTGTACTAATCAAATGCTCGGGTTGGCCAGGTCGGTTTAGCCGCCTTGGGCCCAGTGACGGATGCGATGGGCGTCGCACCAGCGTGCCGGGACATCACATGCCGGACAGGTGCAGTGCCGGTCCCGCAGGTCGAGCGCCTTGCCAAGGGCGGCGGGAATGACCCGGCTGCGGCGTCCCACCTCCAGAGGTTGGGAGTCGCCCCCGAGAGTGATGCGGCTGACGTCGGCGTCGCAGGCCAGGTGCCGGGCGGCTTCGACGGCGACCGGCCCCGCCTCCAAATCGATGAGACCATTCCCGCGGCTCAGTGCTTCCCAGTCGACGGTGACCACCAGATGGGGTCGTTCCCCTTCGGCTTCGGGCCGGTTGGGGGAGTCCAGGTGCCGGCGGCCCCGCGCGCGGCCAGCGGTGGCGCGCCGTCGGCACGGAAGATCTCTCCCCCCCGGTCCCTCGAGCTAGAGTCCCTGGCGCCTCTCAGCAGGTTTCGTCTATGCCCCGCTCCGGCCGCCCGCTCCTCCGCAACCGAGGCGCCCGGGCGCTCGATGCCCTCCACCGGCAACCCCTGACGTGGGCCGCTCTGCTCTCGGTGGTTGTCATGGCGGTGCTCCTCCTCACCCTGACCCCCCTCTACGAAACGAACGACGACGTCGCCATGCAAGCGGTGGTCGACGGCACCCTCACCGGCGAGCCACTCCCCCACGTGATCCTCAGCAACGTCATCTTGGGCCTGATCCTGAGGAGCCTGTACCGGGCCCTCGGCTGGTTCCCCTGGTACGGGGCCTACCTCTACCTGCTTCATCTAGCCGCGCTCGTTGCCCTGGTCTACGTCGTGCTCTCCGGCCACAGGGAGCGTCTCGGCCTGCGGCTCCTGATGTTGGGCGGAGTGGTTGCGGTGTTCCACATCCCGATGTGGATGAGCCTGCAGTTCACCTCGACTGCCTTCCTGCTGGGAGCGACCGGAGTGGTGCTCTTCCGGTCGGTCGCGGACAGGGTCTCTGCCCCCTGGGTGCCGATCGTCGCCGCCGGTGCCATGGTGGGGATTTCCTGGTGGGTGCGCTGGAGGTCGGCGGCGGGCGTGCTCCTGCTCGCCGTTCCGATCCTGGCCCCGGCCCTGCGTCGGACGAACTGGCGGCGGTTCGTCGCCTTCGCCGGGGTGGTGCTCGTGTTCGTAGTCGCCGGGGCGGCATTCCAGGCGGCCTACTACGGCGGCCAACCCGAGTGGCAGGAGTACTTCACGTTCAACGCCGTGCGCGGACAGCTCCATCAAACGAATGCCCTCCTGGAAGTGGACTCGACGGTCCTTTCGCAGGTGGGATGGAGCGACAACGACCTGCACATGTTCGACAACTGGTTCTTCACCGACGCCGGCGTGTTTGAGACCGCGGACCTCGAGGCCATCGCCGCTGCCGCACCCGATCCGTTCCGGGCGGCAGCCGCTGCGAGCCGCTTGCGCGCCCAGGCTCAGGGTTGGCCGGGCGGGCTGCGCGTCGCGCTCACCGCCATCCTCGGGGGCCTGCTGTGGCTGAACGGAGGCCGGCGGCTCCGGATAGTGGTCGTGTCCGCCACGCTGGTGTTCGGCGCCGCCGCGTTCTACCTGGCCGCCACCGCCAAACTCCCCCCTCGGGTTGCCCTCCCGATGCTGGCCTTCCTGGCCGTGTCCTTCCTGGGCGGGATCTGCCGTGATCCCCGCGCCATGCCGGACCCGACCACCGACCACGTGCGCCCTGCCTGGTGGTGGGCGGCCGTCATCGTCTCCGCAGGCGCATTGACCGTCGGAGGACTGGACGCCGCCGCGTCCAGGGAACGCAACGAGGCGCACCAGGTGAGGATAGGTCGGCAGTTGGCTGCCCTGGATGCCGTCGATCCGGCCGGCGCCTTCGTCGCCTGGGCCGGGGAGGTAACGCGCTGGGACAGTCCGCTGTCGCCGTGGACCAGAAGTGGCCCCCATCTCATCCCGCTCGGGTGGATGCAGCGGTCCCCCGCCGCCGACGCCGTGCTCACCCGGTATGGGATCGGTGACCTCTACACGGCCATCGCTCTTCGGGAGGATGTCTACCTGCCCCTGCGGCGGACCGGCCGGGGAACCCTCTACTTGACCTACCTGCGCGAGCACTACGGCTTCTCCGGACTCCTCAAGCCCGCCGCCAAAGTGGGGCCCGTCACGGTCTTCAGCGGAGTGGCGGCCTACGAGGTTGATGCTGCCGCCGGGGCCGTCGTGGAGTCCCGCCTCGACGGCAGCATCGTCCTCCACCACTTCAACGTGCCGGGCCCATCCGGCACCGCGGTGGCCACCCTCGACGAGCAGGGCCGCCTGGCGATCAAGGGCCGGACCGACGCCGATCTGGTCGTGGTCATGGAAGGAGACCATGCCATCGCCCTGGGCCTGCCCACCCCCGCCGAGGACCGCCTCCTGCGATTCAAGGTGACGCTAGAGCACTCGCCGGAACACCTTCGGCTCTTCGCCCTCAGCGGCGGCCTCGCCGGCGAGATCACTCTCAGAGCCGCGGCTCCCTGAGCTGTCGGCGGCGTGCCGCAGCCCCGCCCAGGCTCCCCAACGCCAGCGCCACCAGGGCCACTGTCCCGATCACCACGTGGGCCCGGGCAGTGAAGGGGTCCATCCCCAGCCACCGGGCCGGGCCGAAGCCGGCCAGGCGCAGCGCTCCCATGGCCAGGAACACCGCACCCCCAGCCGCAGCCAGGCCCGCCGCCGCCGCCCACCGCCACCCGCTGGCCCAGAGCACCGCTCCCCCAAGTCCGACGTGGATGAGATTCTGCAGGGGATTGAAGGTGAACATGAGGATCGACTCGCCCACCTCGGGAGCGAAGGGGAAGAACCCGGTCTCCCCGAATCCCAGGATGCCGATCACCACGGCGAAGACGCCGAACCCCGCCGCGGCCGCGGCCAACGAGTGGTCGGCGATCGGCGGCCATTTTCGCTAGGTTGCCCGCCTTGCCGTCCG
>JBDROA010000056.1:0-5009 GCA_043810615.1 Actinomycetota bacterium
ATCCGGCCCGCGAACTCGGTGTGACCGGCACCGACATCCTGGGCAGCGGGATGGATTTCGACTTCGTCATCAAGGAGGGCGCCGGAGCCTTCGTGTGCGGCGAAGAGACCGCCCTCATGCGGTCGATCGAGGGCTACCGGGGGATGCCGACCATGCGGCCCCCGTATCCCTCGCAGCACGGACTGTGGGGGCACTCGACCAACATCAACAACGTCGAGACCTATGCCAGCGTCCCCAGCATCCTCCTCGAGGGCCCCGACTGGTTCGCTCACATGGGCACGGAGCGCAGCGGGGGCACCAAGGCCTTTGCCCTCGCCGGGGCGGTCGAGAGATCGGGCCTGGTCGAGGTCCCCATTGGGATGACGCTGCGGGAGATGGTGCACGAGATCGGTGGCGGTTGCCGGGGCGGCCGCCGGTTCAAGGCGGTCCAGCTGGGCGGGCCGTCGGGAGGCTGCATCCCGGCCGCTCTGCTCGACACCAGGATCGACTACGAGGATCTCAAGGCCACCGGGGCGATCATGGGCTCCGGTGGGATGATCGTCGCCGACGAGACCACTTGCATGGTCGACCTGGCGCGGTACTTCCTGGCGTTCACTCAGGATGAATCTTGCGGCAAGTGCATCCCGTGCCGGGTGGGCACCCGCAAGATGCTCGGCCTCCTGACCTCAGCGACCGAGGGCAAGGCCACGGCTGCCGATGTGGAGCGCCTCGAAGCGTTGTGCGAGACGGTCGCGGCCACGTCGCTCTGCGGGTTGGGGCAGACGGCCCCCAACCCGGTGCGGACCACCATGCGGTACTTCCCCGAGGAATACGCGGCCCACATAGAGGAGGGGCGATGCCCGTCCGGGGTCTGTCCGATGGGCGGAGAGGGGGACGCGGCGTGAGCACCATCACCATCGACGGCAGGGCCCTCGAGTTCGCGCCCGGGGCGACGGTCATGGAAGTCGCCCTCGCCAACGGGATCGACATCCCCCGGCTCTGCTACCACCCCGAACTCCGCCCCTCCGGAGGCTGCCGGCTGTGCCTGGTGGAGATCGAGGGAACGCCCAAGCCGGTACCCGCCTGCGGCCTCGAGTGCCGGGAAGGCATGACTGTGGCGACGGTGACCGACCGGTTGTCCGCCATGCGGCGGGAGATCCTCGACCTGTTCGTCTCCGAGCATCCCCTGGTCTGCTCGACCTGTGAGGCCGACGGCGCCTGCGATCTGCAGCGCTACGCCGCCGCCGCTGGGCTCACCGGGTCGAGTTTCCAGACCGAGGTGACCCGCACCCTGTACCAGGACGACAACCCGTTCTTCGTCCGGGACCACCAATACTGCATCTTGTGTGGCAAGTGCGTGAGGGTGTGCGACGAAGTGGTGGGCGTCAACGCGATCGACTACTCCGGCCGCGGCTTCGAGAGCCACATCGCCACTCCCTTCGACGGCCCGATGATCGACTCGTCGTGCGTCTTCTGCGGCAGCTGCGTGCAGGCGTGCCCCACCGCCGCGCTGCTACCGAAGACCCGGTTGGGCCGGGGCCGTGATCCCGAGTTCACGCGCACCCGGACGGTGTGCGGCTACTGCGGGGTGGGGTGCGGGATCGAGTACGCCCTCAGGGACGGGGAGATCGTCTACGCGACCGGCCATGCCGATGCCCCGGTCAACGGGGAGTTCCTCTGCGTCAAGGGCCGCTGGGGCTGGGACTTCGTGTCGAGCCCCGACCGTCTGACCCGGCCGCTGGTGCGCCGCGATCTGGCGTACGAGCTCGGTCTGACCGACGAGCCCTGGGAGATGCCCGACGGCAGCCCTCTGACGATCGGGAAGGCCGACACCGGCGGGTTCATCCCCGTGTCTTGGGAGGTCGCGCTCGAACTGGTCGCCGACCGGCTCGCCGGTGTCGTGGCTGAGCACGGCCCGGATGCGGTGGCCGGCCTGGCCTCGGCTCGCTGCACCAACGAGGAGAACTACCTGTTCCAGAAGTTCATGCGGGCCGGCATCGGGACCAACAACGTCGACCACTGCGCCCGGCTGTGCCACGCGAGCACGGTCACCGGCCTCGGCACCGCATTCGGGAGCGGTGCGATGACCAACTCCATCGGCGAGATCCGAGACGCCGACTGCATCCTCATCACCGGATCCAACACGGCGGAGGCCCACCCCGTGATCGGCTACGAAGTGGTGCGGGCCGTCAAGTCGGGGGCCTCGCTGGTGATCATCGACCCCCGCCGCATCCCCCTGGTGGACCACGCCACCCTGTGGCTCCAGGCTCGCCCCGGCACCGACATCGCCGTCTTCCTGGCGATGATGCACATCATCCTGCGCGAGGGGTGGACCGACGACGAGTTCATCCGGGAACGCACCGAGGGTTTCGACGACCTGGCCGCCGCCGTCCGGGAGTACTCCCCCGACGTGGCGGCGCTGGTCTCCGGGGTGCCGACCGACCTGATCGAGCAGGCCGCCCTCCTCTACGCCCACGGTGCGAGGGCCACCGGCACCGGCAACGGGGCCTCGGGGGAGCGGGGCCGGTCCTCGATCCTCTATGCGATGGGGATCACCCAGCGAAGCAACGGCACCGACCTCGTGCGCGCCCTGGCCGACCTGGCCATGCTGTGCGGCCACGTCGGCAAGCCGTCGACCGGGGTCAACCCGCTGCGCGGGCAGTCGAACGTCCAGGGGGCCTGCGATCTGGGAGCGTTGCCCAACGTCCTGCCCGGCTATCAGCCGGTGGCAGACGGAGAGAAGCGGGCGGCCGTTGCCAAGGTGTGGGGGGTCGCCGGGCTCCCGGCCGAGCCCGGGCTCACGGTCGTGGAGATGATGCATGCCGCTGCAGCGGGAGAGGTCCGCGCCATGTACGTGATGGGGGAGAACCCCATGCTGTCCGACCCCAACTTGAGCCGGGTCGAAGAGGCGTTGCGCTCGCTCGACTTCCTGGTGGTGCAGGACATCTTCCCGTCCGAGACCGCTCTGCTCGCCCACGTGATCCTGCCGGCGGCGGCGTCGCTGGAGAAGGACGGTACCTTCACCAACACCGAGCGGCGGGTGCAGATGCTCACGCCGGTGGTGGATGCGCCCGGCGAGGCGCTCCCCGATTGGGAGATCACCGGACGGCTGGCCGCCGGCGTCGCCGAGCGGTTGGGGAGGGATGGCGACCTGCGCTGGACGTTCGGCTCGACCGCCGAGATCATGGCCGAGCTGGCAAGGGCGACCCCCCCCTACCGGGGCATGAGCCACGAGCGACTGGCCGGCGACGGCCTCGTGTGGCCCTGCCCGACCGCCGACCATCCGGGGACGCCGATCCTGCACGCCGAGGCCTTCAGCCGGGGTCTGGGTCGGTTCTATGCGGTCGAGGCGCGGCTGCCCGCCGAGCAACCCGACGAGGAGTACCCGCTGATCCTCAGTACCGGCCGGATCCTGGTCCACTACCACACGGGGACGATGACCCGCCGCAGTGAGGGCCTCAACTGGCGCGAGCCGCGGGGCTTCGCCGAGGTGAATGCCGTCGATGCCGAGGCCGCCGGGGTGCTCGACGGGAAACGGATGGTCATCAAGAGTCGCCGGGGTGAGGTCACGACTCAAGCCCGGGTGACCGACCGGGTCCCGCCCGGCGTGGTGTTCCTCTCCTTCCACTGGAAGGAGGCCCCGGCGAACCTGCTCACTTCGGACGAGAACCTGGACCCGGTCGCCAGGATCCCTGAGTTCAAGATCTCTGCTGTGCGCATCGAGAAGCCCGCCCGTCCGTGATGCGGCCCAGCGGCGCAGCCTCGGGCCCGGTCGGCGCGATCCTGGCCGGGGGTCGCTCGCTTCGGATGGGCACCGACAAGGCTCTGGTGGCGGTGGGCGGAGTCCCGATGATCGAGTGGGTGGCCGGTGCGCTGCAGGTGGTGGTGGACGAGGTGGTGATCGTGGGCCGCAACGGCCCGCTGGCCGGGATCCCGGCGATACCCGATCTGCGCCCCGGGCCGCGGGGCCCCCTCCCGGGCCTGGTGGCGGCGCTGCGCCACGCCGCCGGCCGGCCGGTACTGCTGGTGGCGGTGGACCATCCGCTGGTGCGGCCGGCGACGCTGCAGGGCCTGGTCGGCCTCCTCGATCAGGACGCCGTGGTCCCGGTGGACGGCGGCGTCCGCCAGATCACCTGTGCTGCGTACCCCGCCGCCTGGGCGGAGGCGGCCGACCTCGAGGACCGGGCCGGAGGGTCGATCCAGTCTCTTCTGGACCGACTCCCCCATCGTGAGGTGAGGCGGGAGGAGTGGGCCATCTGGGGCGAGGACGGCCGTTCCTGGCACAGCGTCGACACCCCCGGGGCGGCGGCGGCGGTCCTGGACCGGTACGGAGCAGCCCGGGGCCGGGGAGGCCCTCCCGCACCCCGGCGAGGACTCCCTTCTGGATTCGATACCCAAGAAGGATCCTCCCCGTGACCACAAGAGTCACGGACCTGTCACCCCAACCCGTCCGGCGGACGCCCTAGGTCACACATAGCAGGACATCGTTCCGGGTTGTGGGGGTGGGGTTCGTGGCAGGAGATCGTTCCGGTTAGGGGCTGAGTGGGAAGTGGAGTTCTGTGCGCCAGGGGAGGTCAGTGCATTGGACGACCAGCCGCTGGGTGCGGAGGTGGAGGGTGGCGGTGAGGTAGCGGTAGACGACTTCTACGGGCATGGGGATCTTGGTGCCGAGGATCTTGAGCTGGCGGTTGGAGCGGATCAGGCGGATGAACTCGACCTGCCCACGCTTTGGTAGCTCTCGTGTCACTGCTGCTTGGGGGTCGGGTAGTCGGGGCTGGAAGCGCATCTTGGCTTCCCATTCCTGGGGGGTGGCTCCTTTGAGGATCGAGTAGCGGTGGTGGGTGTTGTGGAAGGCTTCGAAGGTCAGGGCCCGGCCGGCGAGGTGAGCGAGGTTGTGGAAGTGCTCGGTGCGGAAGAAGCGCTTGTCGAAGACGTCGTTGAAATGTTCGATCACCGGGTTGCGCCACGGCTCTGCGAAGGGGATGAAACGCACCCGGACTCCGAGGGCTGCGCAGGTTCTCACCGCTAGG
>JBDROA010000057.1:0-2484 GCA_043810615.1 Actinomycetota bacterium
CGCCCCTCGACCAGCACCTCCCCGCCCGACTCCCGCGTCAAGAACCCCGTCTCGATCGGCGGGCTGTACACCACTGCTGGCGCCATCTTCGCCGGCAGCAGCGACATCATCCACTGCCCGGCGTTGTGCCACACCGTCAGCTTCCCGCTCTTCACTTCCACCGGCTCGATGTCGTCATACGTCCACACATGCCGCTGGAACCCGTCCGTGGACAGCACCAGCTTGTTGCGCAGCACCGCCACCCACAGCACCAGCCGCTGCCCCCGCGCATGACCCTCGCTCAGCCCCAACGGTGCGCTGGCCCGCCGGCTGGGCAGCGTCCGCCACCCGGCCCCGGTGCGCCGCAGCACCTCAACGCTCTGCGCGTACGGCAGCAAAATCGCCCACTCTTGCTCTTGTCCCACCCCGAAGTGGATCTCGGTATAGGGCGGCTGCGACCAGTCATGGTCCGGCCCGGGCTCGGCCCGGTACAGCGACAGCGCAAAGATGGGGTTGTGCGGCAGGTCGAACCGGCTCACCAGCCCGGTCGTCATGTTGCTGGTGCCGTCCGACTGGTACAGCTTGATCTCCTGGTCCAGACCCAGCCCCCGCAGCGCTTCCCACGTCCCGCCCACGGTCTCAAAGTGCCCCAGGCCGATGCCCTGCGACGTGTCGGCGAAGGGTCGGCAGATCACGCTGTTGACGCCCTCGGCCGGCACATGCAGAGCCGACGGGAACAGCGCCGGATAGCCCGTCCCCTCCCACAGCCCCAGCGCCGCCGGATCAACGGGGCTAACCACAGCCCCCTTGTCCTCCATCACCTCTCCGGCCACATCATACTGACCGAACCCGTCATATCGCACGCGCGGCTCGGGCCCAGCCTCATACACGCGCAACCGCGCTATCGGGTGCACTCGTGAACTCATCATCCACTCCAATCCATCTGCGCCTGCTGATGACGTTGCCGTTGTCGGTCCCCCTCCCTGTTCAGGGAGGGGGGTAGGGGGTCGGCCCCCGTGCCCGTCCGCCGTCTGTCGTTGTATTGCCCCTCCCCCGTGGGGAGGGGTCCGCCCGCAGGGCGGGGGGTGGGTCGCCGTTCCCGTTCGCCGCCTGCCTTTTGTCTTACCCCTCCCGTGCGGGGAGGGGTCCGCCCGCAGGGCGGGGGGTAGGCCGCCGTTCCCTACACCACGCCTTCCCCCACCCACGTCTCCCCATCATCCGCACTCACATACACCGCGATATCCGGCGCCACCGACACCGCCGCCATCAGCCGCCGTCCCTGGCTCTCCATCTTCACCAGCCCCACTCTCGCCTCGTCCGCCGGTGCGCAGATCAGCCGCTCCTCCGCCTCATCCGCAAACTTCAGCCACGTCGCCCCGCCGTCGGCTGTCCGCCGCACATACACCCCGCCGTCGCGGTACCCGGTCACATAGATGATGCCGTTGTGCTCAACCATGGTCGGGTACGTCAGGCCGGCTATGGTCGCCATGCTCAGACCTCCACCCAGTTCTCGCCATCGTCCGCCGACACCGACGTGGCTGTATCCCCGCCATGCTGCCGGAACAGCCTCAGCCGCCCCACCTCGTCCTTCTCCACGCACGGCTCCTGGTTGTCGCCGTCACTCGTCACCTGTTTCGCCTCCTGCCACGTCCCCGGCAACCCTGGCCGCCGCCGCATCCAGATCTCGCCCTCCCGCGCATAGAACAGGAAGATCTGCCCGACCGCGTCATCCATCAGGTGCGGCCCGCTGGGGTTGGTCACGCCGAGTTGCAGCGCCACCGGCGTCGCCTTCCGCTTCTGCACCGGCACGCCGCCCGCGTTGGCCAGCAGCGGCGCATCATTCACGATGGCGAACTCACACGTCGCCCCGGCCGGCTCCACCAGCCGCGCCCCGGTCACAGCCACATACAGCCCCGATCCCCGGTACGGTGCCTGTCGCTTCTCGGCAGTCCACTTGCCTACCACCTTCACCGGCACCACGTCACTCAGCGGCTTCTCCGCATCGGGCCCTTCGGTCCCCGCCGGAATGACCACCCGCACTGTCTCCGTCGCCCCATCGCCCAGCCGGCAGTCCAGCTCCACCGCCACATCCTCGGCCTGGCTGTAGTCGTACGGGAACACCAGCTTCATCTGCGCCAGCCCCAGGTCCCGCTGCACCTCGGTTAGTGCCCCGAACCATGCCAGGTCATGCCCGGCGCTGAATGGGGGAGAGGCGCTCGCGTCAAATCGCCCGAACCCCAGCCCATCGCCAACCTCGTTAACATGCCGGGCAAACCACCGCGGCGCATTGGTCGCCTGCCCCAATCCGCCCTGGGTCAGATAGTCATCGTTCTCGTCATACAAGTCCGGCCGCCAGTGGTACGTCACCGGATATCTCCGGCTCCCCCCACTCCTCGGCACGACGAGTGCCGTGAGTGCCGTTCCCCCCCTCTCCCCCTGGGAGAGGGGGCCGGGGGGTGAGGTTTTGAACGGGTGTGCATTCACCCGGATGATATTGATTGCGAA
>JBDROA010000058.1:0-31353 GCA_043810615.1 Actinomycetota bacterium
GGGGTCGCCGGCAGGCCGGTAACGCACGGAAAGGGGTCCGGCCGATGTTGCGGCGCCTCGCGGTGGTGGCGCTCCGTCTCCGGGGCTGGCGGCTGTCCGGGGGGCCCCCCGACCTGCGCAAGTACCTCATCGTCTTCGCCCCGCATACCTGCAACTGGGACTTGCTGCTGGGACTGCTCACCAAGGTCGGGTTCGGCCTCAAGGCCTCCTGGCTGGCGAAGGAGGCCATCTTCCGCTGGCCGATCGCCGGGTTCCTGCGGCACCTCGGCGGGATCCCCGTGCGCCGCGACCACCACGAGGGTCTCGTGGGGCAGGTTGTCGCCGCTTACGCGGCCGCCGATTCCCTCGTCGTCGGCATGACACCCGAAGGCACCCGCAGTCTCACCCCGTACTGGAAGTCGGGCTTCTACTACATAGCACTGGGCGCCGGGATCCCGATCGTGCCCGCCTCGATCGACCTGCCCACCAGGCGCATCGCCCTCGGGCCCGCCCTCGAGCTCAGCGGAGACCCCCACCGGGACATGGAGGCGATCCGCTTCTACTACGCGAACGTCCAAGGCATCCACCCGGAGAAGGCCAGCCCGGTGAGGCTTCGTGAGGAGGCCGGCCCACCGGAGCGGACCTGACCACCGGCTCGGGGTCGCGGCTACCTCGCCTTGCCTACGGCGCCGGGGTGGCCGGCCCCGCCGCACCCCTGTAGCTATCTTCCCGCGCCTGCTTTCAGGATCAAGGTAGCCGCTTAGGTGCCGTGCAGACCAAGCGCCGGCCGGCAAGATGAGGCCACACTCGCCCAGGCGAGGGTGACGTCAGAAGCCCCTCAGGACCCCTTACCGAAGTTCACCAGTGGAGTGCCGTTCGTGCTCGTGGCGGGGTGAGGGGGAGACTGGCGCCCTTACCCGGCCTCAACTGCACCGGACAGATGGGAGCCGCTCAACGGGGTGTTGCAGGAGTAGACGGGGCAGCGTTCGGCGGTCGACTGCCTGGACGCCTTCCGCCTTTTCTCCGACGGGGAGGGCCGCTACGCCGCCGCCCTCCCCGACGAGGAGGGCAACCTGGTGGAAGTGCGCCTCCCCGACGGCATCCACTACTCGGCCGCTGGCGGACGCCGGCTCACAGCAGTGGTGCTAGAGGCAGTCGTCGCCGACTGGGGGTTCACCCACCTGCTCGGCAAGTCAGGAACCCGGGGCGACAGCCTCTCCAAAGGCAAGGCGACCGCTGCGCTGCTACGGTGAACACTGTTGCCACCGGGGGGTGCCGTGGAAACCACGTTCGGATCGGACCCCCACACGAGAAGATGCCCGAGTTGCGCCGAACTCGTCGAGGGCCAGGCCCGGGCGTGTCCGTTCTGCGGTACCGAGCTCCAGCCATGGAAGCGGGGCTACTGCACCACCTGCCACCAGGTGGTCGACGCCGGAGAAGACGAACGGTGCCCGGCCTGCCGGGGGCCCCTGGTCGATGTGGTGGCGGCAGGCGGACCGCCCCCGGAGCCGTGGGCACCCCTTCCTCCACCGCCTGAACCCCCCACCACAGGCCCCCGCGCTTTCTTCCCTCCTCCCACGGCTGAGGTGACTACTGCGGGTCCATCGCTGGGGAGGAGGCGAGGCCTGGCCGGGCTGGCCCTGGTGTTGGCCGGGCTGGTGGCCTGGTCGGCTTACCTGCCGTGGATAGAGGAGCGCCTGTCTGGACGGGCACTGTCTGGCTGGGACGTCTACCAAGCGGCAGGTGAGCAGGGCCTCAACCGCTGGCTCCTCAGCGAGTTCTTCCGGGAGGGGGTGAGCCCCTTCTTCACCGGGCTGGCGGTGGTGGTGGCCGGCACGGTGCTGGGAGCGGTGGCGCTGACACTGCTGCTGTGGCCCCGCTCCCGGCCGCCAGACACCGGCAGGGTTTCCCCGGGGGCACTGGCCGTAGCAGGCGTGATCGGGCTGGCGGCGATGGCACTCCCCCTGGTCAACATAGCCTCGTTGGTGGGGACCGGCCCCGAGATCCCGGTCTTCGGGATCGGCTGGGGGTCGACGGTCGGTTTCATCGCCGCGGCGGCGTGGCTTCTCGTCACGGTGACGTCGGCTGTGCCCATCAAACGGCGACGGGCAGCGATGCCTCGCGGGGCTCGCATCACCCTCCAGATCCTGGTCACCATCCTCCTTGTACTCGGGTTCCTTCTGGCCGCCGTCCTGCCCTGCGGCACCAAGGAGACCGATGCTGCGGTGTCGGCTTGCTTCGCAGAGACGTCGGCCTGGAAGGTCTGGTTGGGGGTGGGCATCGGTGGTGCCCTGCTAGGCCTGGTGCTGACGTGGGCGGGCCCGCCACTCCTGCGCCACCGGCGGGCACGGCGGGTCGCGGCGGTGCAATCACCGTAGGCGGGAAGCTCGGGACCTCGCCCTACGTCCTCGCCACCATCGCCGAGCGTCTGCCTTGGGTGCAGGCTGAGGCGGTGGTGGTGCCCATCGGTGCCAACGACGCCCAGCCCGTCCACACCCCCGGGGGCACTTGACACCGGGGACTCCCGAATGGGAGGCGGGCCATGGCAGCCTGGTCGGCCGCCTCATGGATCTACTCGCCGCCCGAGCGGGCCGGGTCTACTGGGTGGCACTGCCGCCCACGGGGCCCCCTACCAAGGTTCACCGGGGCGAGGGTGGGGTTCGTGATGATGGTGAGGTAAGGCTCGGAGTGGAGCGCTTCAGCCCCTTTGTCGCCATCTTCCCGCGCTCCTGTTCCGGATCAGGGTGGCGGCATAGCGGTGGAAGGCATTCCTGTCGTCTCCGCCGAGTAGGTTGCGCCAGGACACAGAGCAACGAGGGGGGTCAGGTGGACCTGAGCAGCGGCCTGTCCATAGCCGAGCCAGCGGTGAGGCTTCTCGCCTTCTGTCACGAGGAGTACGCCTACTACGACGGCATCGCGTCGGGTGATCCCGACCGTGTCGATCCAATCGACGTACTGGCAACCGTGTCTATGAACTCGCGCGTCAACGACGCAGCAGGAGTCCGCTCGGTCCATCGGGGGCTCTCAGCGGCATGTGAGCCCATCCTCCCCCACATCCCCGAAGACGCTGACCTCCTGGACTTCGATCTCGGCGTCGTGGAGGAACTGCTAGATGCCGCCTGCCGCGTTCATGGGGTGCTGATCGCGGTCGCGACCAAGGTGCTGCATCGCAAGCGCCGCCGGCTGATACCGATGCTGGATTCGGTGCTCATCGACCACTACCTGGCTATCGGGGTCGAGACGAATCGTGCCTGGCTCGGATACGGAACCCGCGCCGCCGGGGCGGTCATGCCGGTGCTCAAGGCATTCCGAGCTGATCTCGGTGAGGCTGCGCCCGATCTGGAGGGCCTCTCAGGCCCATTGGTAGCCGAGGGGTTCCGGCTGACCTCGCTCCGTATGCTCGAACTCCTGATCTGGATGGAACGAGAACCCAGGGGCTACTACCGGAGCGCCTGAGCGTGTCGATGCGGGCATCGGCGCCGCGCCCATATCCGGCCCGTCGCATGTCAGCGGGGGCTATCGCCCCTCAGCACCCTTGTGGCCATGTCCCCGCGGTGCCCTTCAGGATCGCGGTAGCGGCGGAGCGGTCGAGCGAGTCAGGGGTGGAGGGGCCGGCTCTGAGAGAGTGCACCTCAAGAGACCCGCAGACTGAACCGTCCACCCTCTCGAGGTTTAGGCTGGTTCAGTGAGCCCCGACCATGACGCCTGAACTCCCGGGTATCAGTCCCAATGCCGCCTTGCTCGCAGCCGTGGGGAGATTCCGACGGATTGCCGGGTTTCTCGACGAGCAGCTCACAAGCCGAGCTTTCGTCGTCCCAGGCCCTACCCAGAACCTCATCGGCCGGCTAGCGATCGCCGCTGTGCGCCAGGCTGAGGCCATGGCCGCGCTCTTCAGAGCGGGCCCGTTCTATGCCACGCAAATTGGCCAGCTCCTGCGGGGACTGCTTGAGATGTGGCGCGTCGCAGCTTGGCTGACGGCACCCGACGTGAGCTTGGCTCGCAACCAACGGGCAATCGGTCTCTGGAAGAAGGCACTAAGGGAAGAACGCGCCACCATGGCACTCCAGCAAGCCCTGGCCGGTATGGAGCCGCCGCTGGAGAAGCTCGCAGAACTGGACCGTCAGGAGGAGCTTGTCGCGAGCGCAGAGCAAGAACTGCTGGAGGGGGCGCGACCCCGTGAGCCTGGGAGCGGCCGAGATGACTATCGAGACCTCGGCCACCCGGAGCGGTACATCGTGTTTCGGCGAGAATCGGAAGTCGCCCACGTGGGTGCCATCGCTCTTGGCCAGATGGTCCAACAGCAGGATGACCTGCAAGTGTGCCTTGGCGGTCAGTCTCCGGTGGCAGACCGCGCCCGTAAGCTTGTCATAGCCTGGGACGCCATGGCTGACATCGCCGAGATAGTCGTCAAGGAGTTGAGCCTCGACAGCCTCGCGTGGCAGGCACTGCGAGAGCGGACCTACGCGGAGTTCAGTCTGATCCTTGGCCCTCTGGTGGTGCCTGGCTAGCAGGCGTTGGGGAGGTCTCCACCCCAGTCTGAGTTCCACCGTCTACGCGGCCAGTTGGCACAGTCTTGTCCGTTCTGAGTTCACGGATCCCTTGGACGCTAACGATCATGTCGAGAGCCGTCTCTCCCACTCTCAGGATCGGGGGCTCGTTGTCGGGCGAATCTGCCCTGTCGATGTGGTCCTTGAGCGTGGGCCAGAGCCGCCTGGCAAGAGCGGTCTTGGAACATCCAGATAGGCGCCACTTCTTCCAGATCTTCTCGATGTCAGAGCGGTTGGCACGGTGTTTCGCGACTGCGGCTTCCAGGTTCGATGAAGTATCCGGACAACGATCCCCCGCCATGTCAGCGATGGCACAGGCAAGCTCGGCATCGCTGAAGTGAGCGTATTCGAAGGAGGCCCTTCCCCAGGTGAGTACGTGGAAGAGGTGCCCGAGGTCGTCTCGGAGGGAGTCGGTCTGCACTTCGGCCGGCAGCGCATCGAACACCTCGTCGATCATCGCCTGCCGCTGGCCCTCGCACCCGTCAGGCGTGGAGTAGGCACCCTCCGGATCGACGGCCACCAGCAGGGAGGTCAGTGGGCGAAGGACGCGGGCCCCGACATAGCCGTCTGGATCGATTCGCGGGACGCCGCGGGATCGGGCGAGCAAGCGGACGTCGCCACCCACTCCGTTGAGATCCACGAAGTCAACTGCACCGGACTGAAGGCTGACTCCGAGTAGATCAAGGACCTTGGGCATCAAGATCCTTTCCGTTGCACCCTCCAGCGCTACCACCAGCGCGGGGGTATCTGCCAGTCCGAAATCCAGCAGTGTCTCAGACCGCTCCCTCGCGTCCGGGCTCAACCTGTCATGCCTCGGATTCCAGTACCGTGCGGAGAGGGGCGGGAGGCTCGGTCCCTTGCCTACGGCCGCCAGATCCTCCGCGTAGAGCAGGAGCATCTCGGCGGCGACGCGGTGGTCGAGAGCGATTCGGGCATCGCCTCGGAGTTCTTCCCACTTCCGGGGGGAGGCGATGCGTACCACCCGATGCCACTTCCCGAGGGGGTCGAAAGACGCAGCTTGCGCCAGAAGGAGCTCCGCCTGCCTGATCGCCTCGCCCCCCTCCAGCCCGAGAAGCCCGTACTCAGCAGAGGGGTCTTGGCTCCAGATCAGCTCCTGGAGCTGATCGCTGGGGCCCCGCATGATGTGAAGAACGCGGGGGAGGTAGCGAACGGACAACACCTCAAGGATGATGGCGAGCGCTTCTAGGTCGCGACACGCTGCCCGAACCCGCGGGGATACCGGCCCAAGATCGCAGCACACCGTTCCGTTCTGGTCACGAAACCAGCGAATCGCGTCCACGTGTGGCCTCAGATCGCGAAGACACAGGAGTTGGTGCTGGGAGTAGAAGTGCACGGGGCGCCGTAGGTGTCGTGGCCAGCGGCGGAACGGATGCTCAGCCGGGCTCCGAAGACGTCCCTCCTCGCTGGCTACGTTCAGGGCGATCACCGCACTTGAAGCGGCTGACACACCAGTTGTGTGAGTGCGGTCTCGAGGCTCCGACACCTGTCGATCGAAGACCCGGAAGAATGGGGTCAGCAGTCCCCGACGGTGAAGCTGCTCCAGCACATCGCTCGGGACACGCATGCCTCGGTAGCCGGCCTCCCTTCCGAAATCCTGCTCTGTAAGCAGACGGGTCTGGGTGAAGGCATGTGGAACCGTCAGCAGGTCAAGGGTTGAGACGGCCCTGCTTCGGCTGAGGCTAGGACGCAACGGCGGACTCCCAGGGCTGTCCAGGCGCAGACGAGGCAGGCACGAAGTCAGCATGACGTCTGCTGAACGCCAGCGCAACCGAATCGGCGAGATCTCCCGGTTCTCGAGGGGCGACGCTGGGCCGGCGGTGTTTCTGTCCTGGTTCAAGTCGAGAGGGCGGCGGCCGGTGTCGTGGGGGGTGTTGGGGCCGGCAGGGCCCCGGGTAGCCATCCGAGTGCCCATCTGATTACCCATCCGACGTGCTCGGGCCCGTGGACGGCGCTCAGGGCGGCGTAGGCAGGGTGGTCGGGGCGCGGGCTGTCCGGGGTCCAGGCGGCTGGTTAGCGGCCTTCTTGGGCTCGGCGGCGGGCTTCTGCGTAGATGGGGCGGCGGAGGGTGGGATCGGCGAAGAGGGGAACGGTTCCGCGTGGGCGCACCCTCCGCCGGACTGCGGCGGGGGGGAAGGGTGGTGGGGGAGGTCATCGTCTTGCCCCCTTGCGAGCACCCTGCGACTCCGCAGCCGACCCATTCGGCTCCGATGGCGCGAGCCGGTCCGGATCAGTGTCCGAGTCAAAGAGCAGGCTGGCGAGACGCCGAGCCGCCGCCGGGTCGATGCGCTCACCAATGCTCACCACCAGCCGTTGGGTGGTCTTGGAGGTGTGAGGTGGCTTCAGGCGGGGGGTCATCGAGCTACCCCCTCCCCAAACAGCCGTTCCGCCTCGGTGGCCGCGGTTGACCCGCCGAGTGCCCTAATGACAGGGATCAGCGATACGTGGGGGTGGCGCTGCCCCGCGAGCTGCCGGGAGACAGCCGACGTACTCAGGCCAAGCGCCCTGGCGACGTCAGCGAGCGCGATACCCGAGCGGGCAAGAAGGAAAAACGCCTCAGATAAGCGGCGATGAGAAGATGCCACAGGGGAACCCTTTCCCCCGCGACGGGAGGGGCGGGGGAGCCCCTGGGCCATGGTTCGGTTGGTGGACTCCCGTGAATTACACGGGTGTCATTGACACAAGGTAAGCACTCGAGGCGCTGCTGTCAACCAGCTTCACCAGGCTGCCTGGCCGGGTAGAAGTCCGCTGGCACCTCTCGCCGACTCGCGTCTTTAGGACCAGGGCGTGATGGGGTGTGCTCCGTCGTAGTGAAGGAAGTGTGAGGGAGCGTCCGCTGTCCATACGTCGGTCTCCCACGCGATCGTGTCGGCATGCCGCCGGAATTCGGCGAAGTCCGGGAAAGCTGACATGTAGAACCTTTGCGGCCGACGACCCCTGGAGCAGCTCCTCAAGCTCGGGCCGCAACATCGAGGAGCACGCCGCCCAAGTCGCCGGCGCCGGATGGCCCGAAGATCCCGTCTTCGCCGATTCCACCCTCCGCCGCCTTATCTACACAGAAGCCCGCCGGCTGAGTCCCCCCGATAGCCCGCGCCGTCATCGCCCTGTCCACCGCCCCGTAGGGGCCTCTCAGCGCCTCGAGCACGTCAGATGGGTAATCAGATGGGCTCTCGGATGGCTGCCCGGGCCCCTGCCGGCCTCCAAAGCCCCCACAACACCGGTCGCCGCCCTCTCGACTTGATAGGACCTGAGAGACTCCGGACCGGAAGGGACCGCCCAGACCCCTCCTCCAGGCACGCAGGGAGGGCGGGGCGCTCTGCGGAGACACAGGAGTCTCACCCCTTCCGGGGAGGCAAGGAGCCCCGAGGCACCTCTGCAGAAACTTGGCCGGGGGTGTCTCGGGGTTCGAGGGTGTTGTGGGTGGGGATGCTGCCGTGGCGTCGAGGGGGCGGTCGGGGGCGACCTGGATGCGGAGCTGGAGGAACTCATGGACCCCACGCTGCTCTTGGGGTGTGCCTCGCCGAAGCCCTCGACGACCCGAACCTCACCCGAGACTTCCGCCTGGAAGATTGCCGGCAGGCGGTACGCTTTGCCGCCGCCCGTGTGGGGCCCGCGGCCGACCCCCCTGGCCGAGGTCCCCGGGCGGCACTTCTTCACGGCCCGGCTTGGGGGGCCGGGGCGCCGTGAATCCAACCGGTACGCCCGTCGGGATGCGACCATAGGGCACGACAGAGCACAGGAGGCTCCTATGGCGAAGAAGGAGAGGGTTGGCCGTCTCAAGAAGGCAGCAGCCCACAACCTCAAGCAGAAACGTCAGGCCAAGAAGGCCGGGAAGGCCAAGAAGGCAGCGGAGGCGTAGCAGCCCCTCTCTCCGCCGGGCAGGGCGCGCCCGTGGTGGGCTGAGCCGTCCCGGCTACCGGCCGGCCCCGGCGATCGGGAACAGGAAGCTGTGGCTCGGCGAGCTGACCTGGCCGTCGTCCCAGCGGACTTCGACGGTCTGGCCGTGGATGCTGAGCACCGTTCCGGTGCGGGCCGTCTGCCCCACCTTCTTGGTGAGCTGCTTGACCCGCATCCCTTTGCGAAGCTTCACGGTTTCCTCCTTGCAGCGTGCTCTGCTTTGAGGCTACCGAGTCCGCTCACGCCGCGTCGGGGGCGCGCCGGCGGAGTGGGTGACTTCAAGCCCGAACCGCGGGTCCGGCGCTCCCCTCAACGAGAGACCGGCTGATGAGCTTTGGCGCGGCAACGGTCGGAGCAGTAGATGGCGTCAGCGCGCCGTTCCGGGGGTATGGGTTGGCCGCACCCGGCGCATCGCCGCACGAGCCGGTCGCCTCTCTCCCGCAGGTAGTGGTAGAGGATTCCCCAGGGGTGTCTGGGAACCTGGACGCCTGAGGTTCTCAGCGAGGCGGCGGCGTGTTCGACGGCCGCGTCCCGGTAGGGCGTCTGTCTCTGCCCTGCAGGATGTGATCTTCCGGAGATTGCCTCGAAGACCGCTGAGCGGCCTTTGCCTGTCGCCTCTGCGACCTTGGCTGCTCCCAGTTCGCGCAGGACGGGGAGGGCGAGTTGTTGCCAGCGGTCGGCTCTCACCCCGTAGTCGGTTCGGTAGTCGGCGGGCTGGGTGATCTCCCCGGTGAGGCGTTCGATGAGCCTGTTGCCTTCTTTGCCGATGAGGTCGGTGAGCGCGGGGGCGCTCTCGATCGGCCTTCTGCCGAGCAGGCCGACGGTCTGCTGGTCGCAGGGTGCCCCGTTCGGTGCGAGGGATTTGTGTTCGGGACGATGCCGGTAGTTGGCGAGGATGTCTCCGAGGGTGCTGATCCTGACGTCGCCGCGGCTGAGGGCGTGGGCGAAGGCTTCCGGGTCGGGGTGCGGGCTGAGGGTGGTCACCTTGACGGGCTTGCCGGTGCGCCGGTCGTACCATTCCAGGTGGGGCCACCGTTGCGGGTCGGATTCGTAGGGTGCTGCGGGTTGTGCTCCGCCGCCGATGGTTGAGGTGAGACCGACCGGGTGGGCGATGAGGCCGAAACTGCCGGGCCGGATCTGGGTGTCGCGGGGCTGTTCGTCGTTGTAGCCGCTGAACCAGCGGGCGGTTCCCGGTCCTGAGAGGGTGAATCGGGTGAGCGCCGGGGTGGAGGCCCATGGCGGGGGTTCGACTGTTTCGCCGTGGCGGGTGGCGAGTATCCACTTCCGGGCTTGGCTGATCCATAAGCGGCGTCCCTGATCATCCCGTTTGGGGTGTTCGGGGTCGGTGGGGTCAAGGTACAGGCCGAGTCCGTGCTCTTTCCAGTCGACCAAGCCCTCATCCTCCCCTTCCTCAGTTGAGGGTTCTTCGCTGTCGGTCTGCTCTTCAGGGGCGTCTACCACGCGTACGAGAGCTGGTTCCCCGTGTTGGTCGGCGGTGTAGAGGGTGTACCGCTTGGCGCTGATCACGTAGCACCAGAGGGCGGTGTCGACCTGAACTACACCCGTGTCAGTCGGGGGGCGTATAGTCCTCGGCATGGGACTCCAGACCTTGTCCCCCAGCCGGGCCGGCGACTTCAAGACCTGCCCCCAGTTGTTCCGCTTCCGGGCCATCGACCGGCTTCCGGAACCGGCGTCGCCGTACCAGGCGCGCGGCACCACGGCCCACCGGGCATTGCAGCGCCTCTTCGACCTGGCTCCCGAGCAGCGCACCCCCGATGCCCTCTACGGCCTGTTCCGTACCGCCTGGGCCGAGGCTCGGGGTACCGAGGAGTACGCCGACCTCTTCGCCTCGGTCGAAGAAG
The DNA here is from genome assembly GCA_043810615.1 of Actinomycetota bacterium. GTDB lineage: Bacteria > Actinomycetota > Acidimicrobiia > Spongiisociales > UBA11373 > VGBK01. The sequence goes on from JBDROA010000058.1 coordinate 10,304, forward strand.
AGCGCGCCTGGGGCCTGGAGAGCCTGGCGATCCTGGCCAACTACTTCACGGTCGAAGACCCCGCCACGTTCGATCCCCTCGAGCGCGAGATGGACCTCGTCGAGGACCTCGACGGCATCACCATCCGGGGCATCCTCGACCGCATGGAGACCCGGCCCGACGGCAGCCTGGTCATCAGCGACTACAAGACCGGCAAGGCGCCGCCCGAGCAGTACGCCCTACCCGCCTTCTTCGCCCTCAAGATCTACGCCCTGCTCATCCGCCGGCGCATCGGCCGCACCCCCGATGCAGTGCGGCTCATCTACCTCAACGGCCCCGCGGTGTACGAGATCCCGGTGAGCGACGCCCAACTCGACGCCATGGACCGCCAACTGCGAGCGCTGTGGACGGCCATCGACCGGGCCATCGACCACGACGACTTCCCCCCGCGGCCGGGCCCGCTGTGCGATTGGTGCTCCTTCCGCGACCTCTGCCCGGCCTGGTCCGTGCCGGCCGCGGTGGTCGAGCCGGCGGCGGCCGACTGAGCCGACGCTTCCGGGGAACACCCCGCGCACCGCCTTGACGCGCGCCACCCGGCCGATCCCCTTGACGAGGACGGTGGTGCGCCGGTTCACCCGGTGGTCCTCGACGGTCTCGTCCACCTCACAGAAGGCCCGGGCCATGACTTCGTGCAGGCGCCCTCGGATCTCGGACTCCGCGCACTTCCAGGTCATGAGCATCGCCGGGGCGGCCACCTCGCCCGGGTTGACGTCGGGGGCATCGCGGATGCCGCCCTCGGTGGGTCCCATGGTCGGCACGTGCTGCACGCGACAGCCGAGGACGCTCTTCACATCGGCGTAGTCGTCGTGGCGGAAGGGGAAGGTGACCACCAGGGCCCGCTGCGGCACCCGGAGGTGGTCGGCCACGCTGGGGGCGAGGCCCACGAGGTCGGCCGCATGGTCGAACTGCTTCGGGACCTGGCGGTACAGGGGCGAGTCCCATTCCTGGAAGCCACCCTCGAGAATGTGGTGCGCCACGCCGTTCTCCCGACAGAATGGGGGCCGCAATCTATCGGAGGCGAGATGCCCACGACGGTCCACACCATCGGCCACGGCCGGGCCGCATTCGCCGCCGTGGCCGACGTGCTGGCCCACCACGGAGTGGCCACCATCGTCGACGTCCGCTCCCACCCCTACTCGCGGCACGCCCCGGAGTTCTCCCGCCCGGTGCTCGAGGGTCTGGCCGCCGCCTCCGGGTTCGGGTACCGCTGGCGGGGTGACGCCCTCGGCGGCCGGCCCACCGACCCCTCCCTGCTCCGGGCCGACGGCACCCCCGACGACGAGGCGATCCGCCGCTCGCCCCGGTTCCGGGCGGCCCTGGCGGACCTGGCGGTGCTCGCCGCCGGCGCCGGGGTGGCCTTGCTCTGCGCCGAGGAGCAACCGGAGTACTGCCACCGGTCCCGGGTCATCGCCCCGGAGCTGGAGGAGATGGGCCTGCAGGTGGTGCACCTGCTCCACGACGGCAGCGCCCTCCCCCACCAGAACCCGCTGGGGATCTGAGGAAGAGGCCCGCGTCGGCCGTCTCCCCCGGCCGCAGGTGTCACCCCCGTGCGATACGGTGGAGCCATGCCTGAGGCGCTTGTCGAAACCCGGGTAGATCCCGGCGGCTGGGACGCCGCCGTCGCCACCGCCGCCGGCCCGCAACTGGTGGTCGCCGGGCCCGGCGCGGGCAAGACCGAGTTCCTGGTACGTCGGGCGATCCACCTCATCGACGCCGCCGGCCTCCGCCCCGAGCAGGTGCTGCTCCTCTCGTTCTCCCGGCGAGGGGCGGCCGACCTGCGCTCCCGGGTGGCGACGGGCCTGGGGCGCTCGTTCACCGTCATCCCCGCCTCCACCTTCCACTCCTTCGCCTTTCGCCTGCTCGAGGCCCACGGCCACCACCTCGGGCTCTGGGACCACCTCCCCGCGCTGCTCACCGGGCCGGAGCAGGTGGCCCTGGTGGCCGACCTCCTCGCCGCCGAGGACCCGGCCCTCTGGCCCCTCCCCTTCCGGGGGCTGCTGCGCACCCACACCCTGGCCGGCGAAGTCGCCGACTTCGTCCTGCGCTGCCAGGAGAACCTGGTGGGCCCGGCCGCATTGGCGGTCAGGGCGCAGGGCCGCGCCGACTGGCGGGCCCTCCCCGGCTTCCTCGAGCGCTACCGGGCGGCCCTGGCCGACCGGGGCCGCATCGACTACGGCACGGTGCAGGCCGCCGCCGTCGACCTGCTCGACGCCCCCGCGGTGGCCGAAGCCGTGGCGGACCAGTTCCGCTACCTGCTGGTCGACGAGTACCAGGACACCACCGTGGCCCAGGCCCGCCTCCTGCAAGGCCTGTACCGGCCCCACCACAACCTCACCGTGGCCGGGGACCCCTACCAGTCCATCTACTCGTTCCGGGGCGCCGCCCTCACCAACGTCGCCGAGTTCCCCGCCGCCTTCCCCGATGCCTCCGGCCGGCCCGCCCGGCGCCTGGTGCTAACCACCTCTTTCCGGGTGCCGGCCGAGATCCTGGCGGCGGCGGTGCGAGTCACCGCCGGGGGCGGCCTGCCGGGGGAAGCCGGACCGGTCGTTCCCGCCCCGGGGCGGGGGTCGGTGGAAACCTACGCCTTCGACCAGCAGACCCACGAGGCCGAGTGGATCGCCGCCGAGGTGCAGCGGGTCCACCTCCGCGACCGCCTCCCCTACCGGCGCATCGCGGTGCTGGTGCGCACCAAGCGGCGCCTGCTCACCGAGTTATCCCGCGCCCTCGAGCGGCGGGGCATCCCTCACGACGAGCCCGACCGGCGCCTCGCCGATCACCCGGCGGTCCGGGTGGTGCTCGACTGCGTGCGGGCCGCCACCACCGCCGGCCCGGAGCAGGCGGCGGCACTGCGGCGCCTGCTGCTCGGCGCCCCGGCCACCCTCACCCTGTCGGCCCTGCACGACCTCGAGCGCGAGCAGGCCCGCACCGGGCTTCCCTGGGCCGAGGTCGTCCGCCGCCGCCTCCCCGGCGGGGAATCTCTGGCCGATCTGGTCTCCGACCCCGGCTGGGCCGCAAAGCGGCCCGCGGTCGATGGCTTCTGGCACCTGTGGTCCACCCTCCCCCACGCCGCCGAGGTGGCCCGCTCGCCCCGGCGGGCCGCCGAGCGCGCCGCCTGGTCCTCCCTGGCCCAGGTGCTGGAGCGCCTCAACGAGCGCGATCCCCGGGCCACCCTGGCCGACTACCTGCGCTGGAGCGAGGCCGAGGACTTCGAGGCCACCCCTCTGCTCGAGTACGCCTCGCCCGACCACGACCGCCTGACCCTCGCCACCCTGCACCAGGCCAAGGGGGTGGAGTTCGACCTCGTCTTCATCGCCGACGCCGTCGAGGGCGTGTTCCCCGACTTGCGACCGCGGGAGTCCCTGCTGGGGGTGCGCCACCTCTCCCCCACCCTGCCCGGCGAGTCCGGGGCTTACGCCCGCTTCCGTCTCCAGGAGGAGAAGCGCCTGGCCTACACCGCCATGTGCCGGGCCCGCGCCCGGGTGGTGTGGACCTGCACCCGTCGCGGCGCCGAAAGAGGCCCCGGCCGGCCCAGCCGGTTCCTCGCCCCGGCGGCCGGGGTGCGCACCGTGGGCGAGGCGGCGCGGGCCCCCTCAGAGCCGGCCGAGCCTTCCACGCCCCTCGAGGCCGAAGCCTGGCTCCGCCGTCTGCTGGCCGACCCCGAGCAGCCCACTCCGCGGCGCCTCGCCGCCCTGGGGGTGCTGGTGGGCCCGGCGACCCGGCGGGCCCGGCCGCCCGAGGAGCTTGCCGGAGTGCTGGAGCCCGGCCCCGACACCGGCCTCATCCCCGCCGACCTGGCCCTCTCCCCCAGCCAGGCCGACTCCTACCTGAAATGCCCGCGCCGCTACGCCTTCGAGCACTGGCTGCAGGTGGGGGCCGAAGGCTCGGTTTACGCCGGGTTCGGCTCGCTGGTCCACGCCGTGCTCGAGGAGGTCGAAGGGCAGGCCCTGGACGCCGGCGAGGCCCACGGCACCCTGGCCGCGGCCCTGGCGGCGCTCGACCGTCGGTGGGACCCGGCTCCTTTCGGCGGCGGGGCCTGGGCCGACGCCTGGCGCCGCCGGGCCGATGATGTGCTGCGGCACCTCTACGAGCAGTGGCCGGGGAAGGGCCGGGTGGCCGCCGTGGAGCAACCTCTGTCGCTCGACGTGGCGGGAGTCAGGTGGCGGGGGCGTGCCGACCGCATCGAGGTCCGCCCCGGCGAACCGCCCCGGCTCAACATCGTCGACTACAAGACCTCACGCAACGCCGTATCCGTGGACGACGCCGCCGCCTCGGTGCAGCTCGGCTTCTACCTGCTGGCCGTCGCCGCCGACCCGCGCCTCTCCGCCCTCGGGGAAGCGGCGGGCGCCGAGATGTGGTTCCCCGCCGCCCGCACCAAGAAGGTCACCACCCGCCCCTTCGACCCGGCGCGCCTGGGCGAGGTCGGGGGGCGCATGACCCTGGCAGCCGAAGGTATCAGGGCCGAGCGGTGGGATCCCCTGCCGGGGAGCCACTGCCGCAACTGCGCCGTGCGGCTGGTGTGCCCGGCGTGGCCCGAAGGCCGGGAGGCCTACCTGGGATGATCGTCGCCCCCACCCCCGAACAGCAGAAGGTCGTCGACTACCCGCTGCTGCCGCTGCGGGTCACCGCCGGGGCCGGCACCGGGAAGACCACCACCATGGCGCTGCGCCTGGCCGCCCTCATCCGGAGCGAAGACCTCGAACCCGAAGAGGCCCTCGGCATCACCTTCACCAACAAGGCGGCCGAGGAACTGGCCGACCGCCTGCGGGAGCACCTCGGCGACCTGGCCGAGGTCGGCCGCCAGGTCGAGGTGACCACCTACCACGGCTTCGCCCATGCCGTCCTCGCCGAGTTCGGGCCCCTGGTCGGGGTCGAGCGCGGGGTGGCGGTCATCACCCCCGGCTACACCCGCCAGCTGCTGCGCGACGCCCTGGGCGGCGCTCCCCGCCGGCTCCTCGACCTCCCCTCCCCCGGCGCCCGGGTCGACGAGCTGGTGGTGCTGGCCGGCCAGCTCGGCGACCACCTGGGCGACGTCGCCACCCACGCCGCCGCGGCACCCGGCGACGACACCGCGGCGGAGCGGGCCGAGATGGCCGAAGTGCTCGCCGCCTACGCCGAGCGCAAGCGCTGCCTGGGAGCCATCGACTACGCCGACATGATCGCCCTCGCCTACCGCCTGCTCTCCACCCACCCCGCCGTCGCCCTCCGCCTGCGCGAGCGCTACCGCGTGGTCCTGCTCGACGAGTACCAGGACACCAACCCGGCGCAGCGCGAGATGCTGCGGCTCGTCTTCGGCGGGGGCTTCCCCGTCACCGCAGTAGGCGACGCCGACCAGACCATCTACGAATGGCGCGGGGCCTCGTTGCAGAACTTCGGCGACTTCCCCCTTCACTTCCCCCAGGCCGACGGCATCCCGGCGGAAACCCTCTACCTCGCCCACAACCGTCGCTCCGGTACTCGCATCGTGGACCTGGCCAACCGGGTGCGCCGCCAGATCTCGGCCCGCAGCGGCCTCGAGCGTCTCGAGGCCCTCGACGACGCCCCCGCCGGCGACGTGGCCACTGCCTGGTTCCACGGCGCCCTCGACGAGGCCCGCTTCATCGCCGCCGAGGTCCTGCGCCTCCACGACGCCGGCGAGGCCGCCTGGCGCGACGTGGGCATCCTCTTCCGCCGCCACGCCAGCATCGCCCTGGTGCGCGACTCCCTCGAACGGGCCGGCGTCCCCGTCGAGGTGGCCTCCCTGGGAGGCCTGCTCGACGTGCCCGAGGTGGCCGACCTGCACGCCTGGCTGCGCATCGTCGGCCGGCCCGACGACACCGCCGCCCTCATGCGGGTGCTACTCGGGACCCGCTACCACCTCGGCCTGGGCGACCTGGCGCCGGTCGCGGCCCGGCCCGCCCGCCGGCCCCCCGGCGAAGAAGACGACCCCGAGGTCCCCGCCCGGGGGATGCTCGAAGGTTTCGACCAGCTCGAGGAGTGCCCCGGCCTGACGGCCGAAGCGGCGCGGCGGCTCACCGCCTTCCGGGCCACCCACCGCCGGCTGCTCGAAGCCGCCCAGGGGCTGAGCCTCGTGGACCTGTGCCGCCGCATCCTCGACGACACCGGCGCCTGGCCCGAGGTGGAAGCCCTGGGCGACGCTGCCCGGCTGTCGGCCCGGCTGAACCTCTACCGCTTCCTAGACCTGGCCGAAGGGTGGAGCCCGCTCGAGGGGGCCCCGTCGCTCGACGCCTTCCTCGACTACCTCGACCTGCTCGCCGAAGACCGCGCCTCCGAGGAGCTCGACACCGCCCGGGTGGGCGGCGAGGACGCAGTGGCGCTGCTCACCGTGCACCGGGCCAAGGGCCTGGAGTGGCCGGTGGTCTTCCTCCCCGCCCTGGCCAAGGGCACCTTCCCCTCCGGCCCGCACACGCTCGAAGACCCCCTCACCCATCCCCAGTTCCTGCCCTACGAACGGCGCCTCGACGAGGGCTACCTGCCCGCCCTCCCCGCCGACGCGAAGGAGCGCAGGGCGCTGGTGCGGAGCCGTCACGAAGACCAGGAGTGGCGCACCGCCTACGTGGCGGTCACCCGGGCCAAGCGCCGCCTGGTGCTCACCGGGGCCTACTGGTACACCGAGAAGCGGCCCAAGGAGCCGAGCCCGCTGCTCGACCTGGCAGCCGAGGTCGACGGCGTGGAGCGCCGGGTGTTGGCCGCCACCCCGGGCGACCCGCCGCCGGCGCTGCGCTTCGACTGCGACGACGCCGGTGATGCCGACCCCTGCTTCCCCGCCGGCCGGCGGGCGGCGCTGCGGGCCGCCGTGGCAGACCCCGCCTTCCCAGCGCGCCTGGCCGCCGCCATGGCCAGCACCGCCGCCTACGAGGCCGCCACCACCACCCTGACGCAGACCCTCGACGGGCTGCCCGAGCCGCAGCCGCTCCCGGTGGCCCCCCCGGCCTTCCGCACCACTGTCACCGCCCTGGTCACTTTCGCCTCTTGCCCCCTCCGCTTCCACTGGAGCGCCGTCGACCGCTTGCCCCGGCGGCCCTCCGCGGCCCGCCGCCGCGGCGTCGACGTCCATCGGCGCATCGAACTGCACCACCGCGGCGGCCTTCCCCCCGAGGAGGCCGACGAGTCCTTGTACGACCTGCCGGGCGGCGACGGCCCCGGTGGCGGCGACCCCTTTGCCCTCTTCCGGGCCTCGCGTTTCGCCGCCCTGGTGCCGGTGCTGGTCGAGGCCCCCTTCGAACTGCATCTGGGCGGGGCCCGCCTCACCGGGCGCATCGACGCCGTGTACCAGCCGGAGGAGGGGGTCTGGCAGGTGGTCGACTTCAAGAGCGGGCGGCGCCACCCCGACCCGGCCCTCCGGGTGCAACTGGAGGCCTACGCCGTGGCGGTTCACGAGGCGGGCTTCCCCGCCGCGCCGCAGCGCACCCGGGTCACCTTCGCCTACCTGGGCGGAGGCGCCCTCGACGAGACCACCGAGGAAGTGGGCAAGGAGTGGCGGGACGAGGCCCGGGGCCACCTGGCGTCGCTCCTGGCCGCCGCCGCCTCGGGCGAGCGCTCCCCCTCGCCGTCGGAGGCCTGCCGCACCTGCGACTTCGCCCGCTTCTGCCCCGAGGGCCGTGCCTGGGCGGCGGCCCCTCCGGCCTGAGCCGGCCGTCAAGCCACCCGGCCCCCGGCCACCTCGATCACCAGCGTCACCGGTCCGTCGTTGAGCGACTCCACCTCCATGTGGGCCCCGAAACGGCCGCTGGCGCAGGGCACCCCCGCCCGGCCCACGTGCTCGGCTACCAGGTCCACCAATGGTTCTGCCGCTTCAGGTGGGGCGGCCGCGGCAAACGACGGGCGGCGTCCCCGCCGCACATCCCCGTACAGGGTGAATTGGCTCACCACCAGCACCGCGCCCCCCGCTTCCACCACCGAGCGGTTCATGCGCCCCTCGTCGTCGGGGAAGATACGCAGGCCGGCCAGCTTGTCGGCCAGAGCGGAGGCGTCGTCCGGCCCGTCCCCCACCGCGGCACCCACCAGCACCAGTAGGCCCCGGCCGATCTCCCCGACCGTCTCCCCCTCGACCCGAACCCGGGCCCACGACACTCGCTGCACCACGGCGCGCACGATGCCTCCTCCGTCGCCAGCCTATCGGGATCTTCACTCCCGCTTCATCGCTCTCGAACGGGCCCGGCCGACGCTTGGCGCAGTGACACCAAGGAGGTGCCCGTGAAGAAGTGGACCATCGTGGTGGTGGTGGCGATCCTCGCCTCCCTCGCCCTCATTCCTGCCGCCTCCGCCGGTGCGGCCGAGACGGACGCCCGGGTGATCCTGGAAGGGCGGGGCGTGCTCTCGGCCGGAGGCAGCGGCCACATCGAGATCACCGGCGCCGGCCGGGTCCGCCTGGCGGTGAACGGCGACGTCTCGATCGTCGACCACGCCGGCGACGCCCACATCTGGGTCCGGGGTGTCCCGGCCGCCGACGCCACGACCCTGACCCTGGACGACTTCCGCGGCGTGGTGCGCATCACCGGGTCCGATTTCACCATCGCGGCCGACGGCCGCATCCTGCTGCGCGCCGCCGGGCAGGGCACCGCCCGGCTCGAGGGCACCGGCTGGTATCGGGTGCGCCACGACGGCTGGGGCCGCTGGTCCGACGCCGGGCTCGAGGTGGCCTACCCCGCCTGAGCCCCGGCTTACCCGCTCCCGGGCCCGGCGTCCCCGGGCCCGGGTCGCGCCCAGGCCCGCAGCACGGCGTCGGCCACTGCCTCGGCAGGAATGCGGTACTCGCCCCGGGCGATGCGTCGCCGCAGCGTCGCCAGTCGGCGCCGGCTGGCCCAGCGGCCGGCCGTCGGGAGCGGGGCCCCGTCGCCCATCCGAGCCACCCTGCATGATCTGCCCGCCCGCCGGAGCCCGCTCGGCACGAGAAACGAGATCACACCCATTGGCGCTCGCAGGGTAGTTGGAGCAGCTTCCGAGAGTCTCTCGACACCACGGCCGAGATCCGGGGCGTCATGGTGGATCACTACGGCCGGTCCGCCCACCACGACCGCCCACCTTCGTCTGGGATCCTCGCGGAGGCCTCCGGCGGCGGGCCCCCGGCGGCACCGGTGACTCTGCTATAACACTCGCCAATGCCGTTGGGCCTCCGGCGATCGTCGATCCGCCCCACTCCTGCTGCTCTGTTCCCGGGCACGAGCACGGTTGACCCATCCGGGTCATCGCCATGAGGCGGAACCCTCCCTCACAGGCGGGGGGGACATCGTCCCCCCAGATCCCGGGAGCCACAGGTTGAAAGCCATCGTGGTCGGTGCCGACGACCTCGTCGCTCGGCTGCTTGGACAACTCACCCGGCGATGGGAAGTGGTCCTCGTGGAGAGCGACCCGGAGCGCTTGGCCCGAGCCATCCAGGCCGGCCCGATCGAGGCCGTGCTCGCCTCGGGACCTCTGCTACAGACCCTCGAACGGGCGGGGTTGGCCGGAGCCGCCGTGCTCCTCGCCGCCTCGGGCGACGACGCCACCAACCTCGAGGCGTGCCGGATCGCAGCCGACCACCATGTGCCCAGCGTGGCCGTCGCTGCCGACCCCGAGAGCCTCGAGGACTACCGGCGCATCGGGGCACGGGCCGTGTCTGCCGACCGCCTGGTGGCCCGGCGCCTGGTCAGCGCACTGGAGCCGCAGCGCATCCTCTCCGCCGGGCTCGCCGGAGAGCGGGCGGAAGTCGTCGACATCCGCCTGGCCTCCCGGTCACCCCTCTGCGGCCGGTCGCTGCGTTCCATCGATCTCAAGGGATGGCTGGTAGTCGGCTTGCTGCGCGGCGAACGCCTGGAGGTCCCTCACGGCGACACCATCCTGCGGGCCGGAGACGTGGTCACCCTCGTCGGGGAGGATGCCACCCGACAACAGGTGGTGTCGGCCTTCACCTCCGGGATCCCGCGCTTCCCCACAGAATTCGGCCCCCGGGTGGCGGTAGCTCTCGATTCGGAGACCGACCTGGCGGGGCCCGTGGCGGAGGCGGCTCACCTCGCGGCACACAGCGCTGCCGAAGGCCTGGCCGTCGTGCACCGCCGGACCGCGGGCAGCGATCCGCTCGCCCAACTGCTGGATGCCTCTCGCCGGTCGATGCCGGGCCTATCGGTGGAAACCGTCGCCGTCGACGGCAATCCCCGGCAAGCCCTGCTGCGGGGCCTTCCCGCCGCCGAGGCCGGGATCGTTGTCGTTCCCGCCCCCGACGGCTCGGGGAGCCGCGGGAGGTGGAACGTGACCCGTCTGATGGGAGCCGCCTGTCGCCTCGGGCTCCCGATACTCGTGTCTCGTCGTTCGTTCCCCTACCGCCGGGTGGTCGTCCCGGCACGAGACACTCTCGCCGCCCGGGCCGCCGGCGAAGCGGCCATCGACATCGGGGCCTATGAGGGGTCGCACCTGGTGGGCCTGGCCGTCATCCCCCCCACCTTCATCGCCGCCGATGACGCTCGCGACCTGGCGACACGAGCCGCGGGACGCCTCCAGGCGGAGGCGGCAGCGCACGGAGTGGAGGTACGCCGGGAGATCCGCCAAGGCAACGAGGTTCGCCTGTTCACCGAAGCCTGCGAGGCCGACACCCTCGTGGTGCTGGGAGTCCGCCGGCGGCCCAGGCCCCTGGCGCCGGGGATCACCGCCCACCTGGTGCGGCGGCTCCCCTCGTCGGTGCTGGTTGTTCCTTCGAGGCGCTAGAGCATGAAAGGCACCGATCAGGCAACCGTCTCGCTTCTGGTCATCGTGGGCGCCGCTCTGGCCCTTCCCCTCCTGGCCTCCCGGATGCGCCTGCCGGCGGTGGTCCTCGAGATCGTGTTCGGCATCCTCATCGGCCCGGTGACCCACGTGGTGGATCCGGCCCAGTACCTCGACGTGCTCGCCGACCTGGGCTTCCTCCTGCTGATGTTCCTCTCCGGTTTCGAGATCGACCTGCGCACCTTCGGGCGCCGCCTGGTCGCTCCGCTGATCTGGGGGTCGGCGATCTTCGCTCTCACTGTCGTGGGGGCTTTCTCCGCCTCACGCCTCCTGGGCCATGGCGGGTTCCTCACCTTCGTCCTGGCCACCACTTCCGTGGGCCTGGTGGTGCCCAGCCTCAGAGCCACCCGCCGCAGTTCTACCGGCCTCGGCCAGGTGATCCTGCTCTCGGCGCTGCTCGCCGATCTGCTTACCATCCTCGGCGTCACGGCGTACGCGCTCGTCGAGGAGCATGGGGCCCTTCGGGCGCTGCTCGCCATCCCGGCCTTCCTCATGGTCGTGGGCGGCTCGCTCCTGGCGCTGCGGCGGCTGGTTTGGTGGCGGCCGGAGTGGTTCGAGCGCCTGTTCCAGCCGGGCCACCCCGAGGAGATCGGCACCCGGGCCACCCTTGCCCTCATGCTGGTCTTCGTGGCCGTCGCCATCGCCTTCGGGATCGAGAAGATCCTCGGGGTGTTCCTGGCCGGCACCGGCTTCGCCGTCGTCTTCCGCAACCGCGGGGTGCTGGGCGAACAGCTGAGCGGCTTCGCCTACGGGTTCCTGGTGCCGGTCTTCTTCATCAACGTGGGCATCGGCTTCGACATCGGCGCCCTCAGCCAACCGGGCGCCGTTGCCGGCATGCTGGGCCTGCTCGGCCTGGCGGTGGCGGTCAAAGCGGTCCCGGCACTCCTCCTGCTATTCCGGCGACACTCGCTGCGGGAGGTGCTGGCCGCAGGAGCCCTCCTCTCCGCACGCCTGAGCCTGATCATTGCCGTCGCCGAGGTCGGCGCCCGACTCGGCTTCATCGATCACCTGCTCAAGGCGTCGATCATCGCCCTGGCAGTGGTGACCGCCACCCTGGCCCCCATCGCCTTTCGCTGGCTGGCGCCTCCCCTGGCCGCCCCCGACTCGCCGAGGGGTCCCGGCTTCGACTGACCGACACCACCGGCAACGGCGCCGTCTCGGTGGCGAGCCCCCGGCACGCTCCCGCAAACCGCGCCCGTTCACGGAGCCCCCGGGCGGCGCCCGTCAGCGCTCGGGGACGAGCAACACCGAACACCCTGCCCGGGCCAGCAGGTGGGCGGCCAGGTGCGAGGGCCAACGGCCAGGGCCACCAGTCGGCCAGTCGAGCACGATCAGGTCGGTCGGAACCCCCGGCTCCGCCGGCGTCCGGCGTTCCGTGCCCACCAGCAGATGACGGGGGAGGGCCGCCAGTGGGAGGCGTCCTCCGGCGGCCAGGTCGGCGGCCACCCCGTCGGCGCGGCCGGCGCCTTCCCCTTCCACCGGCACCACGATGCGACCGTAGGACGGGGTGCCGCTGGCGAAGAGCACCGGCCGACCCAGGCGCACACTCCGCAGCGCCCGCCGGGCCCGAAGCCGCACAAGCAGGCCCGGGCGGGGAGAAGGGAGTACCACCACCCCGATGCTCCGGTCCCGCACGATGGAAGCCAGGGACCGGGAGGGCGGTCCCGGGATGGGGCACCACCTGACCTCGACGTGCTCCGCCATCTGCTCCACGATCTCGGCGGCGGCGGCGATCTCGGCGGCGTGCGCCTCGTCGCGAGCCGTATCGGCGCTCCGATGGACCACGACCGTGACCGCAGCGCTGGTGGCCCGGGCCAATGCCAGCGCCTCGAACACCATCGCCACGTCGTCGGTGCCGTCGAGGGACACCGCGACGCCCCTTCCCCACTCCAATGGGAACCGGGCCTCGGTGGCCAGGAAGGCGCGCAGGATCCTCGGGTAGTCGGACGCGTCGCCCACCACCGTCACCGCGTCGCCCTCCTCGAGAACGGTGTTCCCGTGAGGCACGATGAGGCAGTCGCCGCGCAGGATCGACGCCACCAGCCAGGGCGCGTTGCCCATGTCACGCAGCCTCAGGCCCTTCACCGGGCTGCCGGCGCCGATGCGGAACTCCACCGCCTCCGAGTGGCCAGCGGCGAGCGTCGTCGACGAGACCACCTCGGGATCCAGCAGGGCCTCCAGATCCCGAGCGCCCAAGGTGACGAGGTGCGCCTCCACCCCCATGCACCGGTAGTCGGCGAGTCGCTCCGGCGCCGCCGCCAGGGCCACCACTCGCAAGCACCCCGCCTGGCGGGCAAGTCGGCACACCTCGAGGTTGACATCGTCGTCGAGAGTGGCAGCCACCACCGCGTCGGCCTCGCCGAGCCCAGCCCGTCTCAGCGTCACACGACTCGACCCGTCCCCCTGCAGGGTGGCGATCGCCCCGGCCTGCCGGGCCCCATCCAGACGTCCCGGGTCCGGGTCCACAACGGTCACATCCCATATGGGACCGAGACGACGGGTCAACTCCCGGGTCACTCCCGATGCCCCCACCACGATTGCCTTCACGTCGGCCCGCCTTCTCCTCCCCCGACGACCCACCCCGGGAGTCTCACACCGAGAACCTCACCACCATCACGTCGCCTTCGACGAGCACGTAGTCGCGCCCTTCCACCTTCACCCGGCCGGCCGCCCTGGCGGCGTCCCATCCTCCCGCTGCTACCACGTCCTCGGCGGTGGCGATCTCCGCCCGGATGAAGCCGCGCTCCATGTCGCTGTGGACCTTCCCCGCCGCCTCCCGAGCGCGGGCCCCGCGGCACACGGTGCGGGCATGAACCTCCTTGGGGCCGACGGTGTAGAAGGTGAGCAGGTGGAGGGCGTCGTAGGTGGCCCGCACCACCCGGGCCAGAGCGCCCTCGCCCAGGCCGAAACCCTCGAGCAGTTCGGCCCGGTCCCCGGGATCGAGGCGTGACGCCTCCTCCTCTAAGTGGGCCGACAGAGCCACCACGGTGTCCCCGGACGGCACCGTCGCCGCCACGGCTGCCGCCCGCTCCTCCGCTGCCGGTTCTTCCTCTCCCACGTTGACCACCCACACGGCCGGCTTCAGGGTGAGCGGGGCAAGGTCGTGGAAAGCGCCGGCTTCGATCTCGTTCCAGGGCCTGGTGCGCAGCGCCCGCCCCTGGTCGAGGACCTCCAAACCGGCCGCCACCGCCGCCGCCGCTCCTTTCTTGCTCGAGTCGGCCGCGGCCTCCTTCACCGCTTTCTCTGCCTTGCGGGTGAACACGTCGAGGTCGGCCAGGACCAGATCCAGGAGCAGGGCTTCGGCCTGCTCCACCGGGTCGGTGCCCGATTCGTCGGCGGGCACGCTCTCGTCGTCGAAGGCCCGCAGCACTACCGCCACCGCTTCCACTTCGCGCAAGCGCGCCAGGAAGCGCCCGCCCAGGTCCGTCGCTCCGGGCCGGGCCATGGCGGGCAGGTCGAGGAGGTCCAGGGTGGCGTGCACCGTCTCTTCGGGGTGCTCCACGGCGGCAAGGCGCTCGAGGACCGCGTCGGGCACCCGGGCCACTCCCACCGCCGGTTCCACCGTGGAGAAAGGGTGGGGGGCGGTGTGTGCCCGCAGACCCGTGAGGGCGTTGAACAGCGTGGTCTTGCCCACATTGGGGAGGCCGACGATGCCCACACGCGCCACGGGGGCGATGGTACCCACCACGGGACTTCCGCTGTCGGGGGATGTCGGGGAGCATGGCCCCGCGCTGGAACGGCGCTCTCTGCACAAGTCCTCCTGCGACGTAGTGGCTCTCGACGGCGCCTCGCGGCGGGCCCGCCCCGGGCGCCTCCTCGGTTTTCCCCGGCCCCAACGGGGCGGGCAAGACCACCGCCAGGCGCGCCGGGTTCGGCCTCGTCGCCCTCGACGGCGGCCAGGCGGCCTGGCAAGGGCGGCCCCTCGGCCGCGACGAACAGCTCCGGTTCGGCTACATGCCGGAGCAGCGGGGAGCGCCTCGACCGGCGCCGGGCCCGATGGGCCCGGCCCTCTTCGAGGACGGAAGAGGGTGCGGCCCGGTGGCGGTGTTCTCAGCAGCCACGCACCAGGCGGCCGCCGCCGGCGGGGTGCAGGCCGGCAGCGCCGCCGCGGGGCCTCGGCCCACCCTTGGACTTCCCTGGGCAGAGAGACGTCCGGTTCGATGGCCTCGGCATTGCCGATAGCGGCCATGAGGGTCCTGACGACCGCCACCAGTTGGGTATCCCCTTCCCTCAAGGCCGGCCTCAGGCCGGCCTTCAGTCGCTGGCGCAGCGGCAAGTGGCCCTCCGGGTGAGCCCAACCACCATGGCAGAGGGCAGCCCTCCCCCCGGAGGGCGATCGCTCCCGGTGGCCTGACAGTCCGGCCACCCGTCCCGGGGACTCCTCCGCTGCGACCCGGTGTCACCTAACCTGGCGCCCGACCCGGCGGCAGGTGGCCGGCCGAAGGAGGCAGAACGTGGCTCGCAGCCGGCGCGGCCTGGGCATCGACATGCCTAAACCAACCGTCGGAGTCGGCGGCTACCGCCGCCCGCCCCGCCAGCGCAACCCCCTGGCCCTCATCGTCACCATCCTGGTGATCGGGGCCCTGGTGGGCTCGGCCGGCTGGGTGTTCCTTCGCCGCGCCAACCCCGACGACCGGGTGCCCCTCGTAGTCCTCGGCGTCGCCGGTTCCGACGGGCAGTTGCGCCGCCTCGCCGGCGCCGTGGTCACCGGGCCCGAGGGCCAGACCACCACCGCCGACGAGGATGGGGCCCTCACCCTGAGCTTCACCCCCCCGGCCAGCCTCGAGGTGGCAGCCCCGGGCTACGAGACGGGTGTGTTCCGGGTGACGACGGTGCCTCCGGGCGGGCCCATCGGCCTGCAGTTGGAACCCGTCGTGCTCGCCGGCCGGGTCGCCGACGCCGAGGGCAACGGCATCTCGGCCCTGGTCCAGGCCGGCGGTGAGGAGATAGCCACCGACGACGTCGGCGCCTTCGAGTTGGTGGCCGCCCTGCCCGGGCCGATCGGCGCCACCAAGCCGGCCTGGCTGCCCGCCACCAAGGAGTGGGACGGCACCCCCGGCATCTTCGAGATCGTCATGGAACCGTTCGTGGCGCGGGGTGTCCGGGTGTACGGGCCGACCGCCGGGTCCACCGCCGGCTTCACGCGCCTCCTCGAAATGGTCGAAGACACCACCATCAACACCCTGGTCTTCGACACCAAGGAAGAGACCGGGGCGGTGCTCTACAACTCGCAGGTCGCCGATGCCCGCGACACCGGGGCCGTCAGCAACACCTACGAGACCGAGGTGGTGCTGGCGGCGGCGAAAGAGCGCGGGTACTACACCATCACCCGCATCGTCACTTTCCAGGACGGGTTCTGGGCGCCGGCCAACCCCGAGCACGCCGCCAGGAACACGGAGACCGGCGGGGTGTGGCTCAACCACCGCGGCCTGGCCTGGGCCGACCCCACCGACCGGGAAGCCTGGGAGTACCCGCTCGCCCTGGCGGTGGAAGCCTGCCGACTGGGGTTCGACGAAGTCCAGTTCGACTACGTACGCTTCCCCAGCGACGGCGACCTCACGGTCCTCGGCTACGACCAGCCGGTGGATGAGGAACTGCGCGTGGCCACGATCAGCGCCTTCCTGGCCGAGGCCCGGGAGCAGCTCCATGCCGAGGGCTGCGCGGTGTCGGCCGACGTGTTCGCCATAATCCTCTCCTTCCCCAACGACCAGGGGCTTGGCCAGCGGCTGGAGGAAGCGTCCGGCTCCGTGGACTTCCTGAGCCCGATGATCTACCCGAGCCACTACTCCCCGGGCTGGCTGGGCTTCGAGGATCCCAATGCCCACCCGTCCGAAGTGGTCGGCCAGGCACTCGAGGCCGGCATGCCCCGGCTCCAGGGAGCGATACTCCGCCCCTGGCTCCAAGCCTTCTACTACGACGCCGCCCAGATCGCCGAGGAGATCGCCCAGGCCGAGCGTTACGGCCTCGGCTGGATCCTCTGGAACGCCACCAGCCAGTTCGAGGCCGGCTGGTTCCCCACCACCGAGTGAAGCCCAGCAGGCCCGCAAGGAGCGCCGCCACCGGTCGCTCCTACCCGGCGCCGGCAGGCACCACTTCCGGCGCGGCCCGTCGCTCCGGACGAACGGCTTCGAGCAGCAGCCACCCGAGCCGTCAGCCACGGGCAGGCGCCGCGGCCCTCGCCAGAGAGGTGGTTCAGGACGGGCCGGCCAGGTACCGGTCGACGAGGAGCACTCCACGACGAAGCCTCTCGGCCTCTTCGGACTGCCCCGCTCGTTCGGACTCGGCGGCCGCAGAGCGCAACTCCTCCGCTTCCCACCGGACGATCGTGGCGATCTCCGCCGCGATCAGGCGCCGGCGCGGGGCCTCAGCCCACCCTTGGGCTTCCCTGGGCAGAGAGACGTCCGGTTCGATGGCCTCGGCATTGCCGATGGCGGCCATGAGGGTCCTGACGACCGCCACCAGTTGGGTATCCCCTTCCCTCAAGGCCGGCCTCAGGCCGGCCTTCAGTCGCTGGCGCAGCGGCAAGTGGCCCTCCGGGCGAGCCCGACCACCATGGCAGACGGCAGCCCTCCCCCCAAAGGGCCCCTTCCCCTTGCCGGGACGGCTGCCCCGGTGAGAGAATCGCCTGGAGGCTGGGCAGAACGGTGAGGCCGCAGCTCCCTGGGGTGCTGCTTGCTAAGCACACCATTCAGGGCAGGGCGTTGCCATTGTGGGGTGGGCGCCGAGCTGACGGGGCGGTCGTTTAGTCGGGTTCAGCGGGGAGGCAGACCGAGAAGATGTGGTCCCTTCCTGATTTGCTGGCCCGGAAGACGTCCCGGATCAGGCGGGTGGTGTACAGGCCTTGGAGTTCCTGCCAGTCGGCCTCAGTCGGGCTGTCCTTACCCACCACCGCAGGCCACAAGTAGAAGGTCCCGGTACGGACGTCGCCGTAGTCGACCTGAACCATCGTGTAGGACAGTTCCAGCGTCCCGGCAATGAGATGCAGCGGATCGCCACCGAACCCGTTGATGAGCCAATCCCAGTGATCGACCGGATCACCATTGCACATGCTGGGCCCGCCGTAACCGAGCACCGGAGCCCACCGCTCGGCGACCAACGTTGCCAGGGTGTCGAAGTCGCACGTGATGGCGGCCCGGTAGATGCGTTCCCGCAAGGCTGCAACCTCTGCGGGGAGATCCTGAGGCGGCAAGTCGGATTCACGAACGGTGCAGGGCTCGAGCACTCCTGTGGTCGTGGTGACGGTGTCGATGGTGGTCGAGCCCGGTGCGGTCGTGGTGAACCTGCCGCCGCCTGTCGGGGTCGAGCAGGCGGCGGCGAAAAAGGCAACTGCCAGGGCCAGACCGGCCACCGGGCCAAGGGGCCCTGAGCACCTCGATGGACACGTCACAGCCGACTCCATCCCCCTCTGGCCTGATAGTGCAGCGCCCTGATCGACTCGCGAACCCTACCCCTGGGTGAGACGCAAGGCCACCTCCTGAGGTGGCTGCCCCACCCTGGGGTGCTGCTTGCTAAGTACACCCTTCGGTGGGTGCAGCGGCGCGGCGGGGGTCTGGGACACGGGATTCCTGTCACACTTCTTTGAGGCTGAAGCGAGATGTGGGTGTGACGAGGACGGAGAAGGCGCCGTCGGAGCCGATCCAGCTTGGGCGGGGGCGATTCGAGGACTTCTATCGGCAGCATCGGCCGGGGCTGGTGGCGCTCGCCTTTGCTCTTTCGGGTAGCAGGTTGGGAGCGGATGACCTGGCCCATGACGTGCTGGAGGCGGCTTACCGGGATTGGGATCGGATCCGGGAGCTTGATGAGCCTGTGGCATGGGTGCGCCGGATGGTCGCGAACCGGTCGGTGTCGGCGTATCGGCGGAGATTGGCTGAGGTGAGGGCGGTCGCTCGCCTGGCAGCCCGTCGGGAGCCGGCGACTTTCCCGGAGCCGAGCGTCGATGGGGACCGGATCTGGCGTGAGGTGCGTCGTCTGCCTCGTCGTCAGGCCCAGGCGATCGCCCTCACGTATCTGGAGCAGTTGACCATGGCTGAGGTCGCCGACGTCCTGGGGTGCTCGAAGGAGTCGGTGAACACCCACCTGCGGCGGGGACGGGAGACCCTATCGCGGCGGCTCGGATTGGAGAATGAATGATGGGACATCTCGATGAGCGGTTGGAGGTAGCGGCCGGTGAGTTGCGCTCGGCCGCGGTGTCTTTGCCGGAGCGTTCCTGGGGACGCTCACCGGGGCGGCGGGTTGGGCATGTGGCCCTGGCCGTGGTTGGGGTTGTGGCGGTCGCGGCGCTCATTGTGGGGCCGCTGGTGTGGCTGAGGGGGGGTGGCGATCGTCAGGATGGGGGCCCGGGTGTCGGCACAGTGGAGACCTCGGCTCCTGGACTCTCCACCTTGCCGTCGACGACACTGCCGACCACGGTGACAGAGACCTCAGACGTCCAGGCTACGTCCTCGACAACCTCTGCGGCTGGAGGGGAGTGGACATCGGTCGGCGAGCCGATCTCAGACGACGAGTTCGCAGCGGTGTACGGCGAGGAGCCTGTGCCTGGTTCCGCAAGGCGGCTCGCCTGGACAGTTGGCTACGACGGCCAATACACCCTCGGGCTCTTCGCCGCCCAGAGAGTCGACGCAGACGGCCTCTGGTACTGCCTCGTCGAGTATGGCTCCACCTCGGAAGGGGCGGGCGGGGAGTTCGGAGGCAGCCAATGCACTCACTCGGAAACACGGTTTGCTGAGTGGCTCGCGTTCGGTGTGGGCGGCGGCGGGACATGCGGGGAGCCGGCGGCGCACATGTGGAGCGTCTGGGGTGTGCCCCAGTCGGCTGATCAGGTGGTGTTCGAACTCAGCGACGGCACCCGGTTGACGGGTCAAGTGGTCAACGGGATTGCTCAGGTGGCCACGGGGCGCGATGTGGCGGTGAACTCGATCACCTTCGAGGGTGCTACCGCCGAGCAGTTAGCAGAGATCGAGCGAATGACCACCGCGAACCACCAGACCTGCGCCGAGTTGAACGATCCGGACCTTCCGGGCTGAGCGACCAGCGGGCTGGTGTTCGGAGAAGGAACACCGCAGAGGGGCAAGGGCCAGGTACCGGGGGGTCGGCGTCACGTGCACGAGGATCTCCATCCTCATGACATCCTGGAATGCGCCCCGAGCGGCGAGTGGCGTCGGAGTCCCCTGGGGTGCTGTTTACTAAGTACACCATTCAGCGGGTGCCCTCTCCCCACCCTGGGGTGCCGCCTGCTAAGTACACCATTCGTGGTGGGGTCAGGATGCCTGGAGGAGGGCGGCAACGGCGTCTACTGCGTCTCTTCCCAACGCGGAGTGGAGGCCGGCTGGCCGGAGGAACAACTGCCGCTGCCCGCCGGCAACATCCTTCTCCAGGATACCGATCAGCACTAGAGCCGAACGGCGAAGCTCCAGATCGGCCCAGACAATCACCTGCGCCCGGGCACGTTCCACAGCCTGGGCGGCATCCGCCACATACAGGTACTCCGGTCCCGAGGGCAGCCGCTGTTGCGTCAGGTCAATGCCACCTCGGAAGTCCACATCAATGAGTTTCATTGCAGAGAAGTTGTTGCCGTGGAATTCGTTGGTCTCCCGACCGATCTGCGCCCGCTCGTGGTCGGGCACCTTGCCGTGGAAGACCGCCTTGTGCAGCCGACCGCTGAATACGCAATCCACCAGCTCCCCGGTCAGACAGAACCATTCGTGGATTTCCACGTCACGGAACGAGCAGCGGACGAACCGGGCGCGTTTGCTGCCGATGTGGCGGATGCGGGCCCCTTCGAAACTGCACTCCACGTACTCGGACGTCTCGTGGCCAGCGCCGAACGACGCGTCCTCAATGGTGGACTTGTCGAACCGGCAAGCCTGCAGCCGGCAGCCCACCGCCGAGAACTTCAGCAGCTTCTGCCCCGAGAAGTCGGCACCTTGAAGGTGGGCGTGGTCGAGGTCGACCAGCTTGCGCTCATCGATCTTCATCCGGCCCACCGACTTGGCTCGGTAAGTCACCGCTCTCTCCCCGGCATCATCTCAGCAGTCAGGTCGCTTGCGTGAGTCCCTCGCACCAATCCGCGCCACCCTGGCAGCAGCCACACCCGTCAGCGTAGGCGACGAGTGTTCCCGGCAACGGGTGCCTGGACGAGAGTGGCCGCAACTCGCCGCTCGGCCTGTCATAGCCCTGGCACCTCGACTGCCACCCTGGTTCTGCCAAGATCACCGGCTGGGGGGGCCCGGGACCGAGGGTGCCGGCATGACATCGCTGTCCCCTGGGGTGCTGCTCGC
>JBDROA010000059.1:0-7990 GCA_043810615.1 Actinomycetota bacterium
AGGATAGAGGGCGTTGCCAGGGATATGTTAAGAAGGCATAGAGAAAAGATCGCCGCGCCCAGAATCGTAATCACTGATTCGCGTTTGAGTGAAAGAGTATCATTATCGTTGGTTGATAAGACCTCCACCGTAACAACATCGATCACGAGCTACAATACGCTTAATCAGGTATTGTGGATCTTGTCGTCCACCAGGTGCAGCAGCTTCAGGACATAGATCCAGCCCACCGTGATGGGGCGGTCGAACGGCTCTCCGGAGCGGCCGTCGTAGAGGACGGCCTTGCCTCGCTCATCGACCAGCCGCTGCCCGTCGGCGTTGGGCAGGGAGTTCTCGAGCACCGCGGCGATCTCGTCCTCACGGGCCCCGTCGAAGACCGGACTGGCCACGCGGGTCCACGGCTCGGTCCCCCGAGCGGCCGCGGTGATCCCCTCGAAGGCGTGCCAGCCCTGGGCGGCGGCCCACCCCAGGTGGGTCTCCAGGACCTGGCCGAGGTTCATCCGGGAGGGGACCCCCAGCGGGGACAAGATGATGTCCACCGGGGTGCCGTCGGCCAGGAACGGCATGTCCTCTTCGGGCAGGATCTTGGCGATGACCCCCTTGTTGCCGTGACGACCGGCCAGCTTGTCGCCCTCGGCGATCTTGCGCTGCTGGGCGACGTACACCCGCACCAATTCGTTCATGCCGGGGGGCAGCTCGTCGCCGTCCTCTCGCCGGAAGATCTTGACGTCGATGGCCTTGCCCGACTCTCCGTGCGGGACCTTGAGCGACATGTCACGCACCTCGCGGGCCTTCTCGCCGAAGATGGCCCGCAGCAGGCGCTCCTCGGGGGTGAGCTCCGTTTCACCCTTGGGGGTGACCTTGCCCACGAGATAGTCGCCCGGGCCCACATCGGCCCCGATGCGCACGATGCCCTGCTCGTCAAGGTCGCGCAGCGCCTCTTCGGCCACGTTGGGGATGTCGCGGGTGATCTCCTCCGCCCCCAGCTTGGTGTCGCGGGCCTCGATCTCATACTCCTCGATGTGAATCGAGGTCAGCAGGTCCTCTTTGACCAGGCGCTCGGAGACCACGATGGCGTCTTCGTAGTTGTGGCCCCGCCACGGCATGAAGGCCACCAGCAAGTTGCGCCCCAGGGCCAGCTCCCCGCCTTCAGTGGAGGGACCGTCGGCGAGCACGTCGCCGGGGCGGACCCGCGTCCCTTCCACGGCCAGCGGCTTCTGGTTGATGCAGGTGCCCTGGTTGGAGCGCACGAACTTCTTCAAGGGGTAGGTGCGCCGGCCCGAGGGCGACTGCACCACCGCCCGGTCGCCGGTGATCTCCACCAACTCGCCGGCCTCGGCGGCCACGACGATGTCGCCCGAGTCGCGAGCGGCGCGCTCCTCGACGCCGGTGCCCACCAGGGGCGCCTCGGCGCGCAGCAGGGGCACCGCCTGGCGCTGCATGTTGGACCCCATGAGGGCCCGATTGGCGTCGTCGTGCTCCAGGAAGGGGATGAGGGCGGTGGCCACCGACACCACCTGCTTGGGCGACACATCCATGTAGTCGATCTCCGCCGGGGTGACGTAGTCGACCTCGCCACCGCTGCGACGCACCAGCACCCGGTCGTCGGCGAAGGTGCCGTCGTCGTTGAGCAGTGCATTGGCCTGGGCGATGACGTGGCGCTCTTCTTCGGTGGCGGTGAGGTAGCGCACCTCGCCCGTCACGCGTCCGCCGACCACGCGCCGGTAGGGCGTCTCGATGAACCCGAAGCGATTCACCTGCCCGTAGGAGGCCAGCGACCCGATGAGACCGATGTTCGGCCCTTCCGGGGTTTCGATGGGGCACATCCGTCCGTAGTGGGAGGAGTGCACGTCGCGGACCTCGAAGCCCGCCCGCTCCCGGGAAAGGCCCCCGGGGCCCAGGGCGGAGAGGCGGCGCCGGTGGGTGAGGCCGGCCAGGGGATTCGGCTGGTCCATGAACTGACTCAGCTGGCTGGTGCCGAAGAACTCCTTGATGGAGGCCACTACCGGGCGGATGTTGATGAGGCTCTGCGGGGTGATCGCCTCGGGGTCCTGAGTGGTCATGCGCTCGCGCACCACCCGTTCCAGCCGGGTGAGGCCCACGCGGATCTGGTTCTGGATCAGCTCACCGACGGTGCGCACCCGGCGGTTGCCGAAATGGTCGATGTCGTCGGTGCGGTACCCCTCCTCGCGCCGGTGCAGGCGGATGAGGTAGCGGATGGTCTCGAGGATGTCGGCGGAGGTGAGCAGCCCCAGGCTCTCCCGGCGGTAGCTCTCCATCTCGCCGGCTTCCAGCGGGCCCCGGCCGAACTTCTGGTTCAGCTTGTAGCGGCCCACCCGGGTCAGGTCGTAGCGCTTCGGGTTGTAGAAGAGGGTCGACACGAGCCCGCGCGCCGACTCCACCGTGGTGAGCTCGCCCGGGCGCAGCTTGCGGTACAGATCCAGGAGGGCGTCGTTGCGCTCCGTGGTGATGTCGCGCTCCAGGGTGGTCCGGATGACCTCAGCCCCGTCGAAGAGGTCGAGCAGCTCCTGGTCGGTCTGGCCGAAGTGGAAGCGCCGTTCGTCGGACCCGTCGGGGTCGTCGAGGGCCCGCAGGAAGGTAGTCACGTACTGGCGGCGCTTGCGGTCGACGCGCACCCCCACCGTGTCCTTCTTGTCGATGTCGAACTCGAGCCAGGCTCCCCGGCCCGGGATGACCTTGGCGGCGTGGAGATCGCGGTCGGAGGTCTTGTCCACCGCGTGGTCGAAGTAGACCCCGGGGGAGCGCACCAGCTGACTCACCACCACCCGCTCGGTGCCGTTGATGATGAACGTCCCGTTGGGGGTCATCATGGGGAAGTCGCCCAGGAAGACCTGCTGCTCCTTGATCTCCCCGGTAGAGCGGTTGACGAAGCGGGCCGTCACGAAGAGGGGACGCGAGTAGTTGGAGTCGCGCTCCTTGACCTCGTCGATGGTCAAGGTGGGCTCGTCGAAACGGTGATCGGTGAGCTCGAGGGCGAGGGTTCCGGTGAAATCCTCGATAGGCGAGACTTCCTCGAAGATCTCGCGCAAACCCCGCTCCAGGAACCAGCCGAACGAGTCGTGCTGAACTGACAGGAGGTCGGGGAGGGGGAGGACTTCGGGGATCTTCGCGAACGACAGACGGTCGGTGCGCGCACCAGCCAAGAAATCCTCCTCAGTGCTCGCTCTGGGCGGACGGTGTTATCAGGGTGCTCGGGGTTACAGAGACGCCAACCAGCCAGGATAGCAGGCCACTACCCTAGCCAAAATCCGCCGGCAACAACTCCGACTCTCTTTTCCAACCACAGGATACCCCGGCCCGGGGCCCCCGGTCAAGGTTCTTCGCCCGCCTCCCCGGGGAAATCGCCCAGCGCCCGGCGGTACACCGCATCGCACAGCGCCCCGAACAGCGGCGGCCGGGGTGCCACCGCACGCGCCGTGGCCGGATCCAGGAACGGGCCCACCTGGGCGGCCCACCACGCCGCGGCGGCCGCCACCCCGAACGTCACCAGCACACCGACGAGGGCTCCCGCCGCGGCTCCGGGCCAGCCCCCGGTGAGCCCCCCGGCGACCCCGCCGGCCACCACCAGGAGGATGGGCCCGATCATGGGGGGCAGAGTAGGGGCGGCCGTGGCCCGAGGGGGATCCGAGACGCGAGTGGACCCGGCCGGAAAGCCAAGCCCACCACCCCCCGTGCGACTACTTCAGTTCGACGGTGGCGCCGGCGCTCTCCAGCAGTGCCTTGGCCTTCTCGGCCTCTTCCTTGCCGACACCCTCGAGCACCGGCTTGGGAGCCTCGTCCACCAGGGCCTTGGCTTCCTTGAGACCGAGCCTCGTGAGGGTGCGGACCTCCTTGATCACCTGGATCTTCTTCTCGCCCGCGGCGATCAGCATCACGTCGAACTCGTCCTTCTCCTCCTCCGGGGCCGCCGCGGCGACGCCGGAGGCGGCCATCATGGCCATGGGAGCCGCGGCGGTCACCTGGAAACGATCCTCGAACTTCTTCACGAACTCGGAGAGCTCGAAAACGGTCATCTTCTCGAAGATCTCGAGCAGCTCGTCGTGGGTCAGCTTGGTCGCCATCGGGTTCATTCCTCCTCGGCCTTGTCGGCCTCGTTCTTCGCGGCCTCCTCGGCCGATTGCTCGGCGGCGGGTGCCGCCTCGCTGCCAGGTGCCTCGGTTGCTTGCTCGGGTGTTTGCTCAGTTGCTTCCGCGGCTGCTTCCTCGGCTGCTTCCGCCTCCGGAGCGGCCGCCGGGGCGGGCTTCTTCTCGGCCAGGGCGCTCAGCACTGTGGCCAGGCCGCGCGGCACTGCCGCCAGCACGCCGGCCATGGCGGCCAGCGGGGCCTGCAGGGCGCCGGCCACCCGGGCCAGGAGCACCGGGCGGGGCTCCAGTTCGGCCAGGGCCGCGACGCGTTCGGGCGGAAGCACCTCCGTCCCGAACAACGCCCCCTTCACCAGCAGGCGGGCATGATCGCGAGCGAAGTCGCGCAGCAGGCGAGCAGTGGCGGCGGCATCGTCGTAGGCGTATGCCAGGCCGGCCGGCCCGCCGAGCAGGCTCTTGAAGCCGGGACGTCCCAGCTCGTCGGCGGCGCGGCGGGCGAGGGTCATCTTGACCACGCGAAACTCGCTTCCGGCCGCCCGCAACCCGCGACGCAGTTCGCGCTGCTCCTTGACCGACAGACCGGCGTACTCGGCGACGAACACAGCCTGCGCCCGCTCGAGACCCTCCCGGATGTCGGCCACCGCCTGGACTTTCTCGGGTCGTGGCATCCAGCCTCCTTGACGTTCGGCGAGGGCGAGCCCTCGCACAACAAAGGCTCCCGGACCGGGATCGCGGGAGCCCACTAGGAGCCTGGCGAACCTGCGCCGGTGGCCTGACGGTCCTTGGCCCCGAGGGGGCCGGCGGTCTGCGGTCCGTGAGTTGCGGAGAGGAAGGGTAGTGGGCGGCGCCGGTACGGGCAAAGCGAGAAGACGAAACTGCGCGGTGGCATGGGGAGCGGTGGCGTGGGGAGCGGTCGCCTGGTAGTGATGTCGATGTGATGGCTGGGGAAAACGGCACCGCCCCTGGACAACCCCGCCCCCAGAGAGCATTATGAGCGGGCACGGGGGGATCCGTGGCGCCGAAGGAGAACGCCCCCACCAGCGTTCTCCGCAGGCGGATCGCCATCGGCCTGCGGCCAGCCCCTACCCTGGCCCGTCGGTGAGCCGGATCGGCGACCTCCTGGCCCGTCGCCGGTCGCAGACCCGCCAATGGTTCCCGGGTCCCCCCGTCCCTCCTTCACCACCACCCGCGCGAGCGGCCCACAGCACGATTGCGGAAGCCCCGTCCGCTCACCGCCCAGAGCGGCTCGCTCCTTCCCCGCCTGCCGGCGGGAGAGGCAGCCCTGGCTCAGCGGATCAGCTCGATCAGGCCTTCCAGTTGGTTGACGTCCACCTTGATGCCCACACCCATGGTGGAGGCCACAGCCAGCTTGCGGATGTAGCGCCCCTTGGCCGCGGCCGGGCGGTTGCGAATAAGCTCCTCGACGACCGCCGCCAAGTTGTGGGCCAGCTCCTCGTCGGGGAAGGACACCTTGCCCAGCACGACGTGCACGTTGCCGTACCGATCGTTGCGGTACTCCACGCGGCCGCCCTTGAACTCCCTCACGGTGCGCTCGATGTCGTCGCTGACCGTGCCCGCCTTGGGGTTGGGCATCAGGCCCCGGGGGCCGAGCAGCCGGCCCAGCTTGCCCACCTCACTCATCATGGCGGGAGCGGCGATGGTGACGTCCCAGTCGAGGGCCTGCTGCCCGGCGGTGATGGCCTGGGCCAGTTCGGCCCCGCCGACAATGTCGGCCCCGGCCGCCTGGGCGTCACGGGCCTTCTCGCCCTCGGCGAACACCAGGACCCGCACCGACTTGCCGGTCCCGTGCGGCAGGGTGACCGTGCCCCGGACGATCTGGTCGGCCTGGCGGGCGTCGATGCCCAGGTTGAAGGCGGCTTCGACGGTCTCGTCGAACCCGGCATGGGCCAGGGCCTTCACCAGCCCCAGCGCCTCCGCGGGCGCATAACTGGCGGAGCGGTCGTACCGGGCGGTGGCGTCGGTCTGCTTCTTGCCCATTGGGATGTCTCCTCGTGGTTCTGGCGACCCGCCGGCGGCGAGCCTCCCACTCTCTCTGTCAGCCCTTGACGGTCAGGCCCATGGAACGGGCGGTGCCCTCGACGATCTTCGTGGCCGCGTCGACGTCGTTGGCATTCAGGTCGATCATCTTGGTCTGGGCAATCTGGCGGACCTGCTCGCGGGTCACCGAACCCACCTTGGTGAGGTGGGGCTCGGCTGAGCCCTTCTCGACCCTGGCGGCCTGGCGCAGCATGACCGCGGCCGGCGGGGTCTTGGTGACGAAGGTGAAGGAGCGGTCTTCGTATACCGTCACCTCCACCGGCACGATCGTCCCCACCTGGCTTTCGGTGGCGGCGTTGTACGCCCGGACGAACTCCATGATGTTCACCCCGTGCTGCCCCAGAGCCGGGCCCACCGGCGGCGCCGGCGTGGCCTGGCCGGCCGGGATCTGCAGCTTGAGCAGGGCGGCGACCTTCTTACGACCCATGGGAAACCTCTCCGAGGACTAGAACTTCTGGATCTGCTCGAAACCGAGCTCGACCGGGGTCTCCCGGCCGAAGATGTCGACGAGGACCCGCACCTTGGACTGATCGACGTTGATGTCCTCGATGCTGCCGTTGAAGTCGGCAAAAGGCCCCTCGACCACGCGCACCATCTCCCCCACCTCCCACTCCGGCTTGAAGCGGGGGGCCTTCTTCTCCTCCTGGTCCTTGCGCACCCCGAGGATGCGCTCGACCTCGCGCCGCGACAGCGGCGTCGGCCGGTTGGCGTTGCCCACGAACCCGGTGACCCCGGGGGTGTTGCGCACCACCGCCCAGGAGTCGTCGTCCATGAACATGCGCACCAGCAGATAGCCGGGGAACTGCTTGCGAGCCACGGTGACCTTGCGGCCGCCCTTGATCTCAACCACGTCCTCCATGGGGATGCTCACCTGGAAGATGGCGTCCTCGCGGTGCATGGAGCGGATGCGGGTCTCCAGGTTGGCCTTGACCTTGTTCTCGTAGCCCGAGTAGGAGTGGATCACATACCACGACCCGGGCAGGTCGAAGGGACTCGCCGGAGGCAGTGCCTCGGGAGCGGGGAGGTCCGGGCCCTCCACCTGTTCCTGGGCCAGGTCGCTCACGCCGCCCCTCCGGTCAGCGACTGGAGCAGGGAGAGGATGGCCCGCTTGAACCCGAGGTCGAGGCCAAAGGTGTACAGGGTCACCGTCCCCGCCGTGATGAGGGTCACCGTGGTGAAGACGACCACCTGGCGGCGGGAGGGCCAGGCCACCCGCTTCAACTCGGTGCGAACCTCGGAGAGGAACTGGACGATGTTGACGCGGTGGCGGGCGCGGCGCTTCTGGCCGCGGGAGCGGCGGTCGCGCTCCCGCTGCTCTTCACGCTCTGCCAGCCTTCGCAGCTCTCGGTTCATCTCCCGTCGTTCCTTCCGATCGAGCAGGGGCGGAGGGACTCGAACCCCCAGCCGCTGGTTTTGGAGACCAGTGCTCTACCAATTGAGCTACGCCCCTGGGTGCGGAGGGGCCCACGACGCGCGCGAGCCTCCTGGGCGAACGCCCGGCATTCTACATGGCCTCCGGACCTCACCGGCAAGCCGGCCTGCCTGGGGCCACAGCGCCTCCCGGCCGCCACCCTCTCCCCAGGCGGCTCCGATCCGGTGCCGGCTCACCCCAGTGCCCGCGCCCGGCGCCGGGCCAAGCCGGTGGCCAGAGCCACCAGTGTGGCCACGCCCAGGCCGGCGGCGGCGGTGTACCGAGCCGCCGCCCGGGCCACCAGGCCCCGGCGTGGGTCGGCGGAATCCTGTCGTCCGAGCCGGGCCAGCACCTGCGCCTTCAGCCCGGCAGGGGCCCGGACGAGCTCGGCGGCCAGCGCCGCCAGGCCTCGCTGCGCGGC
>JBDROA010000060.1:0-9093 GCA_043810615.1 Actinomycetota bacterium
GTCGGCGGGCCGCGGCTGGAGGCGGCGGCACGGGCGCGTCACGGCCGATCGAGAGCAGCGGCGCCGAGGGCAGAGCCGGGCTCCCCGCGCAGCAGGTCTCGAGCCAGATCGATGGGCTCTCGCCCCTCAGGCAGCCGGTAGGCCTCCGGCCGCTCCACCCAGGCGGCCAGGCGCAGCCCCTCCACCCGGTCATGCTCGACCAGGAGAGCGGCGAGGGTGTCGGTCCACAGCCAGGCCACCAGAGCCTCCGATCGGGGTGGGGAACAACCCCAAGGTACCCGAGCCGTCAAGGCCCTGCGACCTGGGCAAACACACCCGTGTAGGTCGGTCCTCGGCCGCCGGTGAGGGGAACGCGGCGGGGTCTCAAGCGGGGTCGGCTGCCTCAGCCGCGGCGCCGGCCTGCCGGCGCGTCTCGCGCTGCCAGAGCAAGTAGCACACCACACCGAGGATCACCTGGAACAGGTAGGTCAGGGCCCGGAACAGGAGCACTGCGGCCAGGATCGCCGCCTCCGCCTGCGCCCCTTCGCCGGCCGCCAGGGTCAGCCCGGCAGTCATGCCGACCTCCACCAGGCCCAGGCCGCCGGGGGTGATCGGCGCCGCCGTCGCCAGGCGCACCACGGCAAACGCCCCCAGGGCCTCGGGCCACGAGATCACCCCAGGGGCCACGCCCATGTCCCGTAGGCAGGCCAGCAGCACCCAGAAGATGGAGAGGTGGCTGACCAGGGTGGCCAGGGTGAGCAGGTGCCAGCGCCGCCGGATGAGGACGGCGCTGCCGCGCTGGAACCGGGCGAACCCCTCGTCCCACCCGGTCACCGGGCCCTTGCGCACCAGGCGGCGCAGCCACGACACCAACCGGCCTCCAAGACGGCCCACCGCACGGGCGAAGCGCTCACTGGTGGAGACCAGCACCAGCACCACAATCGCCCCGGCCAGCAGGCCGAGGCCGACTGCCGCCGCCGACAGGAGCACGCGGTTCGTGCCGCCCTGCAGGGCCAGGATCAGGGTCGCCACCGTCGGCAGACCGAAGATCACCAGGGTGTTCCACCACCCCGAGAGCACCGCCGCCATGGCGATGGGGGCGGCGCCGTGGCCGAAGGAGGAGAGGACGGCGTAGGTGACCCCGATACCCACCACGCTCCCGGCGGGCACGGTGTTGGTGACGGCGGCGGCGATCTGCCCGGTGAGGAAAGCGTGGTGGACGCGCAGGCCGGGGAGCGAGGCCATCATCACGAACTGGTAGCCGAACAGGTTCCACACGGCGAGAGCGAGCAGGACCGCCGTGCCCAGGAAGGTCATGCTGCGCACCGCGGCCCACACCTGGCCCAGGTCGGCGAGGCGGGGCAGCACGCCCACCAGCAGCGCCCAGCCGATGGCCAGCGAGATGAGCGCCTGCAGCACTCGCCTCGCCCGGCGCCGGGAGCGGGGAGCGGGGCCTTCGGGGGCCTGCATCGCCCCGACGCTAACCGCGCCGGGTGCCCCTACGCCACCGCGGGGGAGTGCCATCATGGGGTCATGGGCGCTTCCCTGACCGGCCGGCTGCTCGTGGCCGGGCCGCGCCTGGTGGATCCCAACTTCGTGCGCACCGTGGGGCTCGTCTGCCGCCACGACGACGAGGGGGCCCTGGGCCTGGTCCTCAACCGACCCACCGGCATCCCCGTGGCCGAGGCTCTGCCCGGCTGGGTGGAGGCGCTGGCGCCGCCCTACGTGGTATTCCTGGGAGGGCCGGTGCAGCCCGACATGGCGGTTGCCCTCGCCCTCCTGGGGCCCGAGCACGCCGGCCGGGCCGAGTCGGAGGCCTGGACTCCGATCGACACCCGTCTCGGCCTGCTCAACCTGAGCGCACCCCCGGCGGACGAGGTGGCCGCACTGGAGAGTCTGCGGGTGTTCGCCGGCTACGCCGGATGGGCGGCGGGCCAACTCGACTTAGAGGTTTCCTCGGGCGACTGGTGGGTGCTGCCGGCCGCCGGGGAGGACCCCTTCACCGCCGCCCCCGGTGGACTGTGGCGCCGGGTCCTGCGCCGACAGCCCGGCCCCGTGTCGCTGTTCGCCGACTTTCCGGCCGACCCGTCGTTGAACTGAGGCCGGGCCTCCCCGGGGATCGAAGTCGGCCCGGGCCGCCGTCAGTGCAGGCAGAACTCGGTCCCCTCCGGGTCCTGCATCACAACCCAGTAGGAGCCCGCCTCCTCCTTGGGACCTACCACCGTGGCCCCCAGGCCTTCCAGCCGGGCCGCCGCCCGGGAGATGTGCTGGCGCCTCTCCTCGACCGTCGCCTCCCCGCCGCCGCCCACGCTCAAGTCGAGGTGCACCCGGTTCTTGACCACTTTGCCCTCGGGCACCTTCTGGAAGAAGACCCGGGGGCCGGTCCCCTCGGAATCGACCACCGCGGCGTACTGCCCCCACTCCGCCTCGGGCACACCTATGGAGCGGAGGAAGCCCGGCCAGTCGTCGAATCCCGGGGGAGGAGCCTCCTCCTGGTAGCCGAGGGCCTCGGCCCAGAACCGGGCCAGGGTCTCGGGCTCACGAGCGTCGATGACGACCTGGATGCGCACGCCCACAGGTGCCTCCTCTCGGCAGGGTTTCACCCTATCGCATGCCCGCCACCCGGCGCCCGCCGGAGAGAGGGGCGTCGGGCCGATAGCATCGCCCCATGGCCGATGCCCTGTTCCACCGTGACGGCGACCTCTTCGTACCCACCCCGGCTGCCCGCAGCCCCTGGTCCGACCAGGCGCTCCACGCCGGCCCGCCGGGGGCCCTCATCGCCCGGGCGATCGAGGCCATGGAAGGCGCCCGCTGGTGGGTGGTCCGCCTCACCATCGACATCATGGGGGAGATCCCCGTGGTCCCGCTACGCGTGGAGACCGGCCTGGAACGATCGGGCCGGCGGGTGCAACTGGTGGAAGCGAAGGTCACCGATGCCGGGGGGGACACCCTGATGCGGGCCTTCGCCTGGCGGGTGCGCCGCACCGGGCCGCTGCCGCTGCCCCCGCCGGTGGACACACCGCCGCCGCCGCCGCCCTTGCCCGACACTCTCCCTCCCTACGAGGCCCGCTTCCGGCACTACGAGGACTTCTTCGGGGATGGGGTAGACAAGCGCGTAGTGGCGGGCAGCGTCGAGTCCCCCGGGCGAGCCACGATGTGGTTCCGACTGCGCTTACCCGTGGTGCCCGAAGAGGTGCCGACTCCCTTCCAGACCCTCATGGCAGTGGTCGATTCGGCCAACGGCATCTCGTGGGCGCTGCCCTTCGAGCAGTACCTGTTCCCCAACACCGACCTGGGGGTGTACCTGGCGCGGGAACCGGAGGGGGAGTGGACCGCGCTGGACGCCGTCACCTACCTCGACCCCGCCGGCCGGGGCATCTCCGACACCGCCCTGTTCGACACGAGGGGCTTCGTCGGACGGGCAAACCAGGCCCTGTTCTTGGGGGAGCGGGGCTAGGCCGAGCCCGGCCGGGGGTGAGACGAACGACGCTGCCGACCTGTCTCTCTCGTCCCCGGCGGCGCCTTCCGGGGTACGGTGGTCGATGGCCTGCCGGACAGCCGCAGCGTCTGCCGGAGGGGGGCGCAGCGGGGTTGGGCTAGGGTTGGTTGGGGTAACCCAAGCCCTAGATTGGGTCGCACCACTGGGGCGTTGCGCCTTGAAAGGATCTTCCCGTGTCCGTGTTGAGTCTGGAACTGGCCAAAGCCATCATCGACAAGGCGTTGGAGACAGGGCGGGCGCTGGAGTTGGCTCCCCTGGCGGTTGCCGTCCTCGACCCGGGCGGCCACCTGAAGGCGTTTGCCCGCGAGGATGGCGCCGGCATCCTGCGGCCCCAGATCGCCACGGCGAAGGCCTGGAGTGCTCTCGGCTTAGGCTCTGGGACCCGCAGTCTGGTGGGGAAGAGCCCCGAGTTCGTGGGCGCTCTGGCTGCCATCTCGAAGGGCAGAATCATGCCCTCCCCCGGCGGTGTTCTCATTCGCGACGCCGACGGGACACTGCTCGGGGCGATCGGGGTCACCGGGGACAAGGGCGAACGAGATGAGGTCTGTGCCGTCGCGGGCGTCGAGGCCCTGGGGCTCGTCGCCGAGACGGGATGAAGACCCTCGTGCTCGGGGAGGCGGCTGCCGTCTCGCCTTGGAGCGCGGGCCAATGGGGAGGGTCATCGAACCCCCCGGCGATCACCCGCTGGTCGCGGCGTCCGCGTAGGGTGGTGTCCGACACCCGGCCGCCGCTTCTCGCCCCAGGCCCGGTACCATCTCGCTACCGGTGTCTGCCTCCTCCTTCCGCAACGTCGCCCTGGTCGCCCACGTCGACCACGGCAAGACCACCCTGGTAGACGCCATCCTCGGCGCCACCGGGGTCTTCGCCGCCCACGAAACGCGGGTGGAGCGAGTCCTGGACTCCAACGACCAGGAACGGGAGCGGGGCATCACGATCCTGGCCAAGGCGGTCTCGGTGGAATGGCGGGGGGTGCGCATCAACCTGGTAGACACCCCCGGCCACGCCGACTTCGGCGGCGAGGTGGAGCGGGCCCTGGCCCTGGTGGACGGAATCCTGTTGCTGGTGGACGCCGCCGACGGCCCCATGCCCCAGACCCGCTACGTGCTGTCGAAGGCCCTGGCGCGCAACCTGCCCGCCGTCGTGGTGCTCAACAAGGTGGACCGGCCCGACGCCCGGTCCAGTGAGGTGATCGACGAGGTCTACCAACTCTTCATGGACCTCGACGCCTCCGACCACCACATCGAGTTTCCCATCATTTCTACCGACGCCCGCGCCGGAAAGGCCGTAGGAGGGGTGGGCATCCCCGGAGGGGGCGCCAATCTGGCCCCGCTGCTCGACGCCATCCTCGAGACGATCCCAGAGCCCGGCGGCGATCCCGGCGCCCCGCTGCAGGCCCTGGTGACGAACCTCGACGCCTCCGACTACCTGGGGCGCCTGGCCATTGGCCGGGTGGCCCAGGGAACGCTGCGCGCCGGGCAGCAGATCGCTCTGTGTCATTCCAACGAGGAGGAGCCGCCCATTCGGCGCCGCCTCACTCAGTTGCTCGGCTTCACCGGCCTGCGCCGCACCGACGTGGCGGAGCGACTCGCCGGCGACCTCTTCGTTGTGGCCGGCTTCCCCGAGGTGGAGATCGGTGACACCCTCGCCGACCCGACCGACCCGCAGCCGCTGCCCCGCCTCCAAGTGGACGAGCCCGTGCTCCGCATGACCTTCGGCGTGAACACCTCACCGCTCTGCGGCCGGGACGGCAGCCGCCTCACCTCACGCCAAATCCGGGAACGCCTCGAGCGCGAGGTGCGGGGCAACGTGTCGATTCGCATCGGTCCCACCGCCTCACCCGAGATCATCGAGGTATCGGGCCGCGGCGAACTGCAGTTGGCTGTGCTGATCGAGACAATGCGCCGCGAGGGGTTCGAGCTCCAGGTCAGCCGCCCCGAGGTGATCATCCGCCTGATCGACGGCGTCCCCCACGAGCCGGTGGAGCGGGCCGTCATCGACGTCCCCGCCGAGCACGTCGGTACCGTCACCCAGGCCATGGCCCCGCGCAAGGGCCAGGTCACCGACCTGTGGCCGGGCGATTCCGGACGCAGCGTGATCACGGTGGTCGCCCCCGCCCGGGGCCTGCTCGGCCTGCGCTCGCTGCTGATGACCGCCACTCGCGGGACGGCCCTGGTGCACCAGCACCACGACGGCTGGCAGCCCCGGGCGGGCGACCTTCCCGGGCGCGGCGGGGGAGCCATGGTCGCCGATCGCTCCGGGTCGACCACGGGCTTCGCCCTCGAGAACTTGCAGAAGCGCGGCGAGATGTTCGTCGGCATCGGCGACCCGGTGTACGAAGGGATGGTGGTGGGGGAGTCCTCCCGCCCCGGCGAGATGGTGGTCAACCCGACGCGGTCCAAGGAGCTGACCAACATCCGCACCCACGATCACGACGACGCGGTGCGCCTCACCCCGCCGCGCCGACCCACTCTCGAGACCGGCATCGAGTGGATCGCCGAGGACGAACTGGTCGAGGTGACACCCGCGGCGATTCGCATCCGCAAGCGCTACCTGGGTGAGAGCGAGCGCCGCCTGGCCCGCAAGCCCCGCTGACGTTGCCGACGCCTTCGGGTGCTACCCGCCCGGCGAGGATGGTGCCTTGCTGCTACCGGCAGACGTCCGGCCCCACGATGGCCAGAGAGGTGAGCAGCGCAGTGCGGGTGAGCGGGCCCACCTTGCCGTCGGCCTGGAGCCCCTGGGCCTCCTGGAAGGAACGCACCGCGGCGTCGGTGGATTGGTCGAAGCGGCCGTCGAAGGGCCGGGGACCGGATGGGAAGCCGGCGGCCCGCAGCCAGCGCTTGAGTTCGCGCACGTCGGGGCCTTGGGAGCCGGGCCCCAGGATGCGGCCGCCCACATTGCTCAGCGAGACGAAAGCGGGCCGGGCTGCCAGCCCGGCGATGGCGGCCCGGGTGGCGGGGCCCACGACGCCGTCGACGTCCAGCCCTTGCCTGCGCTGGAACCCCCGCACCGCGGCGTCGGTGGCGGTTCCGAACACCCCCCCGGTGTCGCGCACCCGGTGCCCGCGCACCTTGAGGAAGCCCTGCAGTTGGCGAACAGCCTCGCCGTTGCTGCCCGAGCGCAGCGCCGGGCCGGCGGCCAGGACGGCTTCCAGTGGAGCGGGACGCTCGCGGGCGCAGGTCCCGGCGGCGTAGGCCAGGGCCAGGGAGGGATACGGGTCCACCTTGACCCAGCCGGGGGCATGCAGCTCGAAGTGCAGGTGGGGGGTCGTGTCCTCGGCGTTGCCACTGTCGCCCACCCAGCCGATCAGTTGCCCGGCAACCACCCGCGCTCCGGGCACGATGCCTTCACCGATTCCCCAGCCGAGGCCATCGTCCGTACCGGGGGCATCGTTGTTCAGGTGGATGTACCAGGTCTGCCAGCCGTCGTCGTGGAGCAAGAACACCGAGCAGCAGAAGGACCCGAGCCAGGAGACGGTGGCGTCGGCGGCGGCGTAGACCGGCGTCATCTTCGGCGCCAGGATGTCGACCCCCTCGTGCCGGCGGGTGCAACCGTCGCGACAGGCCCCGAACCCCAGCAGGTCGTCGTCGGCGAAGTAGATGTCGGTGCCGCCGACTGGGAAGGTCAGGGGGTACTCCACCGGTTGTCCGTAGTAGTAGCCGGCATCGGACGCGGCCGTCGTGTCACCCGAGGCCGGACTCACCGGGCCGGCCCACCAGGCGAGGGCCAGCAGCGCGGTAGCCCCGGCCGCACTCGCCCGGGAGCGAAGACTGATCGCCATGCCATCTCATCGGACGACAGGGGGTCGAACCTGAACGGAACTCGGCTCGCGGCGGACTCTCGCCATCCGGGCCGGGCTTCCTCGGTGTCGGCGGGCCCAACCGGCCGCAGTGTCCGTTGGGCGACTCCGCCGAACAGGCGATCTCGGCCCCAGGCCCATGGACACCGTCGGGTACTCCCAGAACCAGGGCATGAGCCGGGGGTGGGGGTAGGACGAAAGCCCGCCCCCGGCGATCTCCCGGCGGAAACGTGGCAGCTGCGCCTCCTCCAGACGGTGCTCCAGGAAGGCTCGGGAGTAGATGCCGGGGGCGGCGTGCCCCTGGATGTAGATGTGGTCACCGGGGCTGCCGTCGGCCTTGCCCCGGAAGAAGTGGTTGAACCCCACCTCGTAGAGGGCCGCCGACGAGGCGAAGGTGGACAGGTGGCCGCCGATGCCGTCGGCTGCCTTGTTGGCCCGCACCACCATGACGGCGGCGTTCCAGCGGATGATGCGACGGATGCGGCGTTCGAGGTCCTCATCCCCCGGGAACCAGGCCTCCTGCTCGGGAGGAATGGTGTTGATGTACGGGGTGGTGATCGAGGCCGACACGCCCACGCAGCGGGAACGGGCGCGCTCGATCAGGCGGGCCATCAGGACACGGGCCCGGCTCTCCCCGGCCTCGTCGAGGATCTGGTCCAGGGCCTCGAGCCACTCCCGGGTCTCTTCCGGGTCGGAGTCGGGGAGTTCGTGGACGAACCCGTCGATCGTCATAGGCGCCGCGCTCCACGGGGCATCGGCGGTTGAGGTCACCCGCCGGCGCCCCCTGCCCGGAGACCGTCATCGGGAGAGCAGGCCCGCCACCGCCGCTCCCAGGAAGGCCACCAGGTCCCCGGGGGCCAACTCGACCTGGAGGCCGCGGCGTCCACCGCTGACGAACACCGTGTGATAGTCAAGCAGCGACCGGTCGACCACCACCGGGAGGCGCCGCTTCTGCCCGAAGGGACTGATGCCCCCCGCCACGTAGCCGGTGAGCCGCTCGGCGTCCGCCGGGGCGGCCATCTCGGCCCGCTTGCCACCCCGGGCCCGGGCCAGGGCCTTGAGGGACAGGTGGCCGCTGACCGGCAACACCGCCACCGTGGGCCGGTCGTCCACCACGGTAACCAGGGTCTTGAACACCCGACCGGGATCGACCCCGAGCGCTGCGGCGACGGCCTCCCCGTACGTGCCTTCGGCCTCCTCCACCGGGCCG
The DNA here is from genome assembly GCA_043810615.1 of Actinomycetota bacterium. Taxonomy (GTDB): domain Bacteria; phylum Actinomycetota; class Acidimicrobiia; order Spongiisociales; family UBA11373; genus VGBK01. The sequence continues at coordinate 8,485 of JBDROA010000060.1, forward strand.
TACTCGCGTGGCGTGAAGGCGACGAACGCCCGGCGCAGCGCCTCGGTCGCCGGCGTGGCGGTCATGCGTCTCTCTCCTCGCTCCGGGGCAGCCGCCACTCCAATTCCAGCGCATGGCGGATCGGGATGCCGCCCCATCCCGTGGCCGGGATCTCGGGCTTCAACCGGCGATCCACAGCGATGGCGTCGCGGTGGAGGGCTACGAGGTCCCAGCCGCGCCGCTGGTAGAAGGCCAGGGCGGGCGTGTTGTCGTTCGTGGTGAGCAGCCGAAGCCGCTCCCAGCCCCGCAGCCGGCCGAGGGCCTCGAGGGTCGCCAGCAACGCCGTGCCCGTCCCTCGGCCGGGGGGATCGGCGGCGAGCACCACCACCTCGGCACCGCCGGGCTCCTCGCTGAACGCCAGAACGCCCACCCGTTGCCCCTCCTCCCAGGCGATCAGCCCGGGCAGCCGATCGGGATGGAGCAGGCGCCCCCGCGAGGCGACCTCGGCCGACCCGAACGCCCGGCGGCAGCACTCCGCCACCCACGAGCGATCGGCCGGACCGGCGCGCCGCACCTCCATACCCCGAGCCTATAGGGCGGGGGAGACGCCGGCCCGAGCGGGGGTTGCGC
>JBDROA010000061.1:0-2523 GCA_043810615.1 Actinomycetota bacterium
CAGACAAACACGATGAGAAACCGTCATGCGCGCACCCTACGCACCCCCATCACAGAACGCGAGCACCAAAACGGCCGCAGATCTTGAGGGGGGAGAACAGAGTGCGTGAGGGGGGAGAACAGAGTGCGTGAGGGGGGAGAACAGAGTGCCTGAGCCGGGAGATCAGATTGGCGCTCGCCTCGCAGGCTCGGCTCTCCCCGTTGAGCGGGCAGAAGGTCCGGCTACCATCGCACCCCGCCGGCCGCGCCGGTCCCGGCGGAGGCATTACCGCATGCACGCCTGCACCATCGTCGCCCGCAACTACCTGGCACACGCCCGGGTCCTCGCTCGCTCGTTCCTGGAGCACCACCCGGGAAGCACCTTCCACACCCTGGTGCTGGACCCCGGCCCGGGCCTGCGGGAAGGGGAGGAGCCCTTCGAGGCGGTGACCCCGGCAGACCTGTTCACCGCCGAGGAATGGGGCCCGCTCTGGTTCGCCTACTCGGTCATGGAGCTGGCCACCGCGGTGAAGCCCCGGCTGCTGGCCCACCTCCTCGATCGCTTCGGGGAGACCGCCACCTACTTCGACCCCGACATCCGCTTCTACCGGCCCATGGCGTGGCTGGAGCGCCTGTCGGCCGAGCATGCCGTCGTCCTCACCCCCCACACCGTGCACCCGGTGCCCCGGGACGCCAGCACCCCGGCCGAACTGTTCATCCTCCGCTCGGGGGCCCACAACCTCGGGTTCATCTCGGTGAACCGGGAGGCCCGGCTGTTCCTGGAGTGGTGGTGGCGGCGGCTGGAGCGCCAGTGCCTGGTGGCACCCGAGAAGGGCATCTTCGTGGACCAGCGCTGGATGGACTTCGCCCCCTCTCTGTTCGACTGCCATCTGGTGAAGGACGTCACGGTGAACGTGGCCTACTGGAACCTGGGCCCCCGGGAGGTCACCTCCTCCGAGGACGGGTACGAGGTGAACGGCGAGCCGCTCACCTTCTTCCACTTCAGCGGCTACGACCCTCGCAGACCGTGGTTGCTGAGCAAGCACGCCGGCCTTTCCCCGCGGGCCCTGCTGAGTGAGAAGCCGGCGCTGCGGCGCCTCTGCGACGAGTACGCCGGGGAACTGTTCGCCGCCGGCTACGACGAGGTGTCCCGCTACGCCCTGGACCAGGGCGCCCTGCCCGACGGCGTGGTGCTCGACGAGCGGGCCCGCCGGGTCTACCGCGAGGCGGTGACGCCGGTCGATCCCACAGCGCGGCAGGAGGGCGTCCCCAACCCGCTCACGAACCCCACGGGGCTGGTGGCCTGGCTGCGGGAGCCGGGGGACCCGGGGCATCCCGCCTGGCTGTCCCGCTACCTGTGGCGGCTGTACCGCGACCGGCGCGACCTGAAGCAGGCCTTCCCCCAGGTGCCCGGGGCGGACGAGGACCGGTTCCTGGCCTGGGTGCGCCACCACGGACGGCCGGGAGCCGGGATCCCCGAGGTGCTGCTGCCGCCCGAGGGTGCGGAGACCGCCCCGGGCTTCGCGCCGTCGCCCGTAGCCGAAGGGGTCAACGTGGCGGGCTACCTGCGGGGCGAATTGGGGATCGGTGAGGCGGCACGGCAGGTGGCCGGGGCGGTGGAGGCATTGGGCGTCCCCCTGGCCACCGTCACCTCGGCCCCGATGCGTTCCCGCCAGGAGCACCCCTTCGCGGAGCGGCAGCCGGTGCCCGGCGTGGTCAACCCCTACGACGTCAACATCGTCTGCATCAACGCCCTCAGGACCGGGCGCTGGGCCAAGGAGACCGGCCCCGATTTCTTCTCGAACCGCTACACGGTGGGCTACTGGGCCTGGGAGCTGGAAGAGTTCCCCAACACCTGGGCGGCCGCCTTCGATGTGGTCGACGAGATCTGGATGAACAGCGAGTTCGCCGCCACCGGGGTGCGGCGGCACACGGCCAAGCCGGTCGAGGTGTTCCCGGTGCCGGTGCGGGCCCCGGCCCCGGCGGCGGTGGACCGGCGGGCCCTGGGCCTCCCCGACGGGTTCCTGTTCCTGTTCGCCTTCGACTACGGCAGCGTGTTCGAGCGCAAGAACCCGGTGGGCCTGGTGCGCGCCTTCAAGCAGGCCTTCAGGCCTGGCGAGGGGCCCGTGCTGGTGGTCAAGTCGATCAACGAAGGCTCGTACCTCACCAAACGGGAGTGGCTCCACTACGAGGCCGAAGGGCGTCCCGACATCGTCCTCATGGAGGGCTACGTGTCGGCGGGCGACAAGGATGCCCTCATGGCCGCCTGCGACTGCTACGTGTCGCTGCACCGTTCCGAGGGGTTCGGCATCACCATGGCCGAGGCCATGGCCCTGGGCAAGCCCACCATCGCCACCGGCTACTCGGGCAACCTGGAATTCATGAACCCGCAGAACAGCTACCTGGTGGGCTGGCACGAGGGGCGAGTGCCCGCCGATTGCCGTCCCTACCGGGAGGGGGCGAAGTGGGCCGAGCCCGACCTCGAGGAGGCCGCGGCGCTGCTGCGCCGGGTGTACGAGAGCCCCGAGGAGGCCCGCCGGGTGGG
>JBDROA010000062.1:0-52601 GCA_043810615.1 Actinomycetota bacterium
TGCCCAGGTTGCGGTAGGCGAGGTAGGCGCCGAGGCGCAGTCCCCACACGGTCACCAGGGAGACCAGGAGCCAGCGCCGGGCCTCGCCCCCGTCGGGCAGGTCGTGGGCCCCGGTCCAGGCGAACACCGCCCAGGCGACCAGCACGAAGCCGGGCCCCCAGAAGATGTCCACGATGGAGACGTCCCGCCTCCGCAGGCTCACCAGCCACAGCGCCACCATTGCCCCGCCGGCCACTGCGGCGCCCAGGGCCAGGGTGCCGGCGACGCCGGCTACGGACACGAGTAGCCGCGTTCTTCGGCCGCGGCGGCCATCTTCCAGGCCATGCGGGGGAAGAGGTAAGAGTGGAAGGGGGACATCACGTACCAGTAGAGGCGCCCCAGCAGGCCCCGCGGCCGGAAGATGGCGGTCTGCACCAGGTCGGACCCGTCCTCCATGGGCGCGATCTCCCACTGCAGGTAGGCCTCGCCGGGCAGGCGCATCTCGGCCTGCAGGCGGAGCATTCGGCCCGGGGTGATGCGGTCCACCCGCCAGAAGTCCAGCGCTTCCCCCTCGCGCAGGTGCTCGGGGTGGTGGCGGCCGCGGCGCAGGCCCACCCCGCCGACGAGGCGGTCGAGCACGCCGCGCAGCTTCCATGCCCAGGTGAGGCCGTAGTAGCCCACGTTGCCCCCGATGCGGCTGAACGCCCAGAACAGCTGGTGCGGCTCGGCGTCGGTGGGCACCACGCGCCGGTCGGTGAACACGGTTCCCCCGCTCCACTTCGGGTCCCCCGGGGCGGAATGGGCCGGGGAAGGGGTGGCGTCGGACCAACGGGTAGTGACGGCGTCGGGGGGAGTGGCGAGCGCCAGACGCAGGGCCTCCCGGTATGAGAGGGGGTCGTGGGGGAAGAGACGCCGGGCGGTTCCGTCGCGCACGACCACTTCGGTGCGCAGGCTCTCCACCAGGGGCCGGGCGACGCGGGGCGGCAGGGGGGTGACCAGGCCCACCCACAGCGACGACAGGCCCGGGCTCAGGAAGGGCAACGGGAGTATCAAACGGCGCAGCCCCATCTCGTGGGCGTAGGCGCGCATCATCTGCTGGTAGGTGAGCACGTCGGGCCCGCCGATCTCGAGGACCCGCGAGACCGGTTCGGGGTCGTCGAGGACGCGGACGAGCAGGCCGAGGACGTCGGCCACGGCGATGGGTTGGCAGCGAGTGCGCACCCAGCGTGGGGTGGTCATCACCGGGAGCACCTCGGTGAGGTAGCGCAGCATCTCGAAGGAGAGGGACCCCGAGCCGATGATGACCGCGGCCCGGAGTTCGGTCACCGGCGTGGTCCCGCCGGCCAGCATGCGGCCCACCTCCTGGCGGCTCCCCAGGTGCTTCGACATGGCCGCGTGCTCCGGAGCCAGGCCCCCGAGGTACACGATGCGCTCCAAAGCGGCGGCGGCGGCCGCGTCGCGGAAGTGGGCCGCCCCGGCGCGGTCGCGCTCGTCGAAACCAGGGCCGGCGGCCATGGCGGGCACCAGGTAGTAGGCGGCGTCGCAACCGGAGAGGGCCGGGGCCAGGGAGGCAGGGTCGAGGACGTCGCCGGCGGCTACCTCGACCCGGGACCGCCAAGTAAGGCCATCGAGGCGGCCCGGGTCGCGGCTCAGGCAGCGCACCTCGTGGCCGGCATCGAGGAGGAGGGGGACGAGGCGTCCGCCGATGTACCCGGTGGCTCCGGTGACCAGGATGCGCATGGCGCGAGCGAGGGTAGGGCGCACGCGGGCCTAAAGACGGGCGGCTCCTCAGCGATCAGCCGCTCTCTGAGGCTCCACCCGGCGCCGGCACGCCGGGACGGCCGCGCGCACCGGCCCAGGCGCCTCTCCCGGTTGCGAGGAAGGCTGCTGGCTGCCTGGTGCAACAGTCAGACGCCTGCATTGCGCCGCGAGCCTCAAGATGAGGCCGCTTCAGCCCCTGCCGGGGCCTGCCGATGGTGCGGGCAACTACCTCCGGAGGCTGCCGCGAAGCCGGTGCGCGTCTGCCATCTCATCCACGACCTGGGGCCGGGCGGCGCCGAGCACGTCCTGGTGGACCTGGCGCGTGTGGCGCCCGAAGCGGGCATCGAGATGCAGGTGCTGTCGCTGATGCCCCTGGGCCACCACCGCTACCCGCAGGTGCTGCGGGAACTGGGGGTGCGGGTGGGCTCGCTCGACCTGCTCACGCGCTGGGACCCGCGGGGTCTGCGCCGGGCGGTGCGCCGGCTGCGGACCGACCCCCCCGACCTGCTCCACTCCCACCTCAAGCATGCCGACCTGGTGGCCGCCTACGCCGCGCCTCGCCTCGGGGTGCCCATGGTGTCCACACTCCACCTGATCGAAGACGAAGTCGGCCCGGTGGGCCGCTTCAAGCGCAACTGCGGGGCCTGGGCTCGCCGCCGCGGTGCGGCCCGCACCATCGCCGTTTCGGAGGCGCTGCGCCGCTGGTACCTGGAGGCCTTCGCCGTGGATCCGGCGACGGTGGCGACCATCCCCAACGGCATCCCGGCCCCTGCGCCGGTGACGGCTGAGCGCCGGGCTGGCCTCCGCGCCGAGTTCGGCGTGTCCGGGGAGATGCTGCTGGGGGCAACGGTGGCCATCTTCCGCGCCGGGAAGGGCCACGACGACCTGCTCGACGCCGCGGCGCTCGTGGGGGACGCCCCGGTGCGCTTCGTCCTGGCGGGGAGCGGGCCGGAGGAGGCGCGATTGCGATCGCGGGTGCGGGACGAAGGCCTCGGGGATCGGGTCGCCTTCGCCGGCTTCCGGGAGGATGTCGCCGAAGTGCTGGCCGCGGCCGATCTGGTGGTGCACCCCAGCCACGCCGATGCTCTGCCCACCGCGCTCATCCATGCTCTGGCGGCCGGCGTACCGGCAGTGGCCACCCGGGTGGGCGGCATCCCCGAGATCGTGGGGGAACAAGCCGGTGTGCTCGTGGCGCCCGGCGACCCTTCGGCGGTGGCGGCCGCCATCCGGGCACTGGCCGACGACGCCCCGCGGCGGCGGCAGATGGGGGAGGCGGCCCGGTCGCGCTTCGCCGCCCGCTTCGAGGGCACCGCCTGGGCCCGGCGGCTGCGGGCGTTCTACGACGAGGTCCTGGCCGCGGAGTTGCCTCGCCGCTGAATCTCGCCGAAGGCCGGGCCTGCAGCACTCCTCCCGGCCGGGCGTAACATCACCCCGACCCGACCGGGGATGGAATGAGCCTGGGCGAGGCCCTGCGCCGGCCGTTGTACCGCATCTACGAGGAGCGCCTGCTGCGCGCCCTCGATCGTTCCCACTTGCCCCGCCACATCGGGGTCATCCACGACGGCCACCGCCGCTTCGCCCGGGCCACCGGCCTCCCCGACTACGCCAGCTCGTACCGCGCCGGCATGGACAAGGTGGTGGAGCTCCTCTCCTGGTGCCGAGAGCTCGAGGTGCCGGCGGTCACCTGCTGGCTGCTCTCCCAGGAGAACCTGTCCCGTCCCGCCGCCGAGCTCGAGCCCTACTTCGAAGTGCTGGCCGAGCTATTCGATCGCCTGCCCGATGAGCCGGGAGCGGCGGGCTTGCGGATTCGAGTCATCGGCAGCCGGGACCTGCTGCCCGGGCCCCTGCAGGAGGAGGCGGCGCGCCTGGAGGCCCGGACGCCCGGTGGGGAGCGGCGCCTGACGATTGCGGTGGCCTATGGCGGGCGCCAGGAGATCGTGGACGCCGTTCGTGACCTGGTGGGCGGTCTCGCCGCCGGCGGAGTGGCGGCCGGCGAGATGGCGGGACGCATCGACGCCACCACCCTGGCCGCCCACCTGTACACCCCCGACCTGCCCGACCCGGACCTGGTGATCCGCACCAGCGGGGAGTCGCGGCTCTCCGGCTTCCTGCTGTGGCAGGCGGCCTACGCCGAGTACTCCTTCGTCGACGTCTACTGGCCTGCCTTCCGCCGGGTGGACTTCCTGCGGGCATTGCGCGACTTCACCCGTCGCGAGCGGCGCTTCGGCCGCTGAGCCGCCGGCCGGGTTACTGGGCACTTCCGCGAGGCGGTGACCGTGACGGCGCTGAACGACGACGGGTTCGGCGACGTGCGGGGCGCCGGGAACATGGCGGTGTGGGAGAACACCTCCCCGGCCCAGCCGGCCGGCATCCCCGAGGGCGGGGCGCCGTCCTGCTCGTTCGAAGCGGTGGTGGAGGGTGACTTCGGCGATCCGGATCACGTGGACACGGTGACGGCGGCGGCCGTGGACGACGAGGGCAACCCGCCGTCGGCCGGGGACGCCGCCGCGGTGACCTTCTTGGAGACGAAGGCCGTGGTGACGGGGCACCTCTTCGGGGACCTCGAGGGCGACGGGGGACAAGACCCCGGGGAACCGCACCTCGCCGGCGTGCAGGGGCGCCTCGTGGACGGCGCCGGCAACCGGATCACGGTCACCAGCGACGCCCTGGGCAAAGGGGAGGTGACGGTGGAGGCCGGGGCGGTGTCGATGCGAGTGGTGGCCGCCACGGTGCCGGCGGGCTTCCGGCTGACGACCGCCAATGCCTCCCAGACGGTGGCGGCCCCGTCGGGGTCCACCGCCGACACCCCCGACGGGGGCTACCAGTCCGCCTACGGGTCGCCCGCCGGGAAGATGTTCTTCGACGTGGACGGCAACGGCACCCGGGGCCCGGGCGAGCCGGCGTTCACCGGGGTGGCCGTGGCGCCGTACGACGGCGACCGTTGCTCGAGACCGTGCCGACGGAGAGCGACTGGTCCTACCGCTTCGGCGACCTGGCGGCCGGGGAGTACCGGGTGACGGTGCGCGACGACGCCGAGCGCTTCACCGGCGTTCGGGGGACTCTCGACCCCGACGACATCCTCGACGGGGAGACCCGGGTGGGATCGGCCTACCGGAGCACCGGCAGCGTGGGGGACGCGATGTGGAACGACGCCGAGGGCGACGAGATCCAGCCTGCCTCCGAGGGCAAGATCGCCGGCATCGTGGTGGGCCTGGTGTGGGCCGGCTTCGACGGCGCCCTCGGCAGCGCCGACACGTCACCTTCCCGGTTCAGACCACGGGCGCCGACGGCACCTACCTGTTCGCCGGCATGCCCCCGGTGGTGGCGGTCGCCGCGGGCTCGGCCTCGGCGGATGAGGACCTCGTGGCGACCACGGCCACCTCCTGCACCTACACCCCCGACCCCGGCCAGGACTGCCTCAACGGCGACATCGGCCTCCGCGCCCAGGAGGACCTGCCCGGCACCGGCTTGGGTGCCGACCGCCTGGGGCCGCTCGCCCTCGGCCTGATCCTGGTCCTGACCGGGCGGCGTGGCGACGGCTACGCCCGGCTGCGCCGGGAACGCCTGCGGTAGCGATGGCAAGCCTCGGAACGCTAAGCGGCCGCCCGCGGGCCGGGGGTCGGTGGGGGTCGGCCGCCTCGTCAAGGAGGGAGGGAGTCTCGGCCTGGGCCGACGCTCCTCCCATCGGCGCCACCGGGAACGACTTGAAGGAAACGGGGTGGGGCGAGAGGGGGCCCGGGCCGGAGAGCCGGTGTGCGCTGCCCGGTGTGCCCCCTTACAGTGGCCCCGTGCACCAGGCCCTCGCCGACCATCTCCGCCGTCACGCCCTGCGCACCGGGGACTTCGTGCTGCGCTCGGGGGCGCACAGCGACTGGTACGTGGATGCCCGGGCCACCACTTTCACCGGCGAGGGTGCCGCGCTGGCCGCCGACGCGGTGCTGGGCGTGCTCCGGCCGGAGGTCACCGCCCTCGGCGGCCCCACCCAGGGCGCCGACCCCATCGCCGTGGCCACCGCCCTGGTGAGCGCCTCCCGGGGCCGTCCGCTGAAGGCTTTCTCGGTGCGCTCCCGGCCCAAGGAGCACGGCACCGGCGGCCGCCTGGTGGGCCCGGTGGGTCCGACCGACCGGGTGGCGGTGGTGGAGGACACCACCACCACCGGAAGGTCGCTGCTCGAAGTGGTGGACGTGCTCGCCGCCGCCGGGATCGCCGTGGCCCAGGCGGTGGTGCTGGTGGACCGCAGCGGCGGCGAGGTGGCCGCCGCCTTCGCCGGGCGGGGCATTCCCTACCGGGCGCTGCTCCTCCCCGCCGACCTGGGTGTGAAGCCGTGATCGTGCGGGTGTCCCGCTCTCCTCTCCGCCTGCTGGGCTATGCCGTGGTGGCGGTCCCCATGATCTTGCTGGCGCTAGACATGCTGCTGACCTACAAGTACTTCCCACACCCCGAGACGACGACGGCGAGCAGCCAGGCTGTCGCCGCCGACGGGTCCACCACCGATGTCACCTACCAGGTGTACACGGACAGCGGCAAGGCGGAGCGCCGGCGCGACCTCGCCTGGGGCAGCGCCCTGGGCCTCGGCGGCCTGGCCGCCATCGGCTGGGCCTTCGGCGGCCTGGTGTCGCCCCGCCGCCTGCTCGCCGCCGACGCCAGGGGCCTGTCCCTGTGGCTCGACGGGCGGCGTCGGCCCCCGCTGCGACTGGCCTGGGAGGAGATAGCCGAGGTTCGCTCGGGCCTGCGCCGCGACGAGGCGGGGGAGGTGCCGGTTCTGTCGCTGCGCCTCCACGACCCGGAGAAGGTGCCGCTGCGGCCGGCCGGGGCGGCGGCCGAACCGCCGTGGTTGCACTTCTTCGCCGGCGAGTGGGACCGGCCGGCCCACGAGGTGTCGGCACTGGTCGAGGGGTACGTCACCGGGTTCCGGGGTTGGGAGGCCTACGGGTGATGGCCGGCGTCTGCATCGGTGCCCACGTCAGCGGCACCCATCCCCTGGCAGAGGCGGCCGAGCGGGGGGCGGACGCGGTGCAGATCTTCCTCTCCAACCCTCAGTCCTGGAAGAAGCCGGTGCCCCGGGCCGACGCCGTCGCTCTGCGGTCCGCCGCGATGCCGCTGTACGTGCACGCTCCCTACCTGATCAACGTGGCCTCGCCCAACAACCGGGTGCGCATCCCGTCGCGCAGCATCCTGGCGGACACCCTGGAAGCCGCCGCCGCGGTAGGGGCGGTGGGGGTAGTGGTGCACGGGGGGCGCGTGGGCGACGACGAGGACCCGGCGGTGGGGGTGGAACGGTGGCGCAAGGCCTTGGAGGCCGTGGCGCGGCCCGTTCCCGTCCTGCTCGAGAACACCGCCGGTGGGGGAAACGCCGTGTTGCGGGACCTGGGGCGCCTGGGTCCCCTTTGGGAGGCCATTGGCCACCTGGAGGTGGGGGTGTGCCTGGACACCTGCCATGCCTGGGCCGCGGGGGAGGACCTGGAGACCGCGGTGGATCGGGTGCGCGCCGCCACGGGGAGCCTCGACCTGGTGCACTGCAACGACTCCCGCGACCCGGCAGCGAGCAGTCGCGACCGCCACGCCAACCTGGGCCGCGGCCTCATCCCGGCCGGCCTGCTGGTGGGAGTGGCCGCCGCCGCGGCCGCCCCCATCGTGGTGGAGACACCCGACGGCGACGGGGGGCAGGCGGCCGACATCGCCTGGCTGCGGGAGCGCCTGGGCGGCGGCTGAGCCGCCCTTCAGCGCGGGACGACGCGGAAGCGGTGTCCGCACGACGGGCAGGCGGTAATCCGGGCGGCGTCTACCGCCGCCCCGCAGTAGGGGCAGAACCGCACCGGAGGGGGCTCTTCGTGGGCGGGCCGGAGGCGGGCGGCGATGGGCGCGGCCAGGGTGGCGGCGCCCAGCAGGACCACGGCGATGCCGAAGAGGCGCCAGGTGTCCCCCGGGTCGTACCCCCACACCACGGCCACCAGGAAGGCTCCGGCGGTGGCGGCCAGGGCGTAGGCCGTGGGCAGGAGTCGGCGGTAGCGGCCCTTGATGTGCACCGCCGACAGGAGGGAGGCGAAGGCGGCGAACACCGCCACGGCGACCAGGGTGGCCCCCGTCTGCCAGATGGGATCAGCGTCGAAGTTCTCCCAGAAGCCGGCGACGAGCAGGGCGAAGCCGGGGACGGCCGTGGCGATCCCGACTATGGGAAGCGGCCCCAGGCGTCCCTCCGGGATGGCGGTGCCGCAGGCCACCGCCACCGCCCCGCAAGCCGTGATGAGCAGCGAGGTGGCCAGGATGCGGGACTCCACCTCGCCCAGGCTGCCCGCCACGGCCCACACCCCGAGAAGGGCGTTGGCGAAGATCGAGGCCAGGGTCACCCGGCGGGCCACCTGCCGGGTGCGCTCGAAGCGGGGCGCGGCGGCGGGGGGAGGCGAGAGGGAGGGGCCGGCAGCGGTCATGCTGTCCACAGACTGCTCCTGCCGAGCCGCTTCGGCAAGATGGCCGCCTTTCCGGGGGCCCGGCTAGCAGGCACGCTCCAGCCGGGTGTGGTCCCACGAGGCCAGCCGATCCGGTTCCACGATCACCGCGGTGTTCTTGGCGGCGTGGCGGCCGAAGGCGCCCTCCAGGTCCTCGGCCGAGAGCACCCGGGGCGCTGCGCCCACCATCGGGTACCTGGCGGCCAGCTTCCCGTAGAGGGCGAGGACGTAGGCGGGGTTGTCGACCAGGCGGGCCCGTCCCTGGAGCGTGACCCCCTGCAGTTCGGAATACGCCTCGCCGCGCTCCACCATGACGGTGAGCCTCGGGTCGCGCTGGAGATTGCGGATCTTCTGGGAGCGGGTGAAGGAGCGGAAGACCACATTCCCCTCCTCCACGACGTACCACATGGGCACCAGGTGGGGCCGCCCGTCGGGGTGCAGTGAGGCCACGTGGAGGATCCGTCCCTGCTCCAGGAACGCCCGGACCTGCTCGGGGGTCATGCTGATTTGCCGGCGGGGCATGGCCTCTGCTCCTTCCGGATGGCGGGACGCCACCCTACGCCGCCGGGTGGTGCCCCGCCGGGCGCCGCCGCGCCCGGAGCCTTCCCTACAATTGCGCCGTTCCCAAGGAGGCACGGGCGACCGGAGGCGGCGGCCGAGGCCGGCGAACGGGGACCACCGATGAATTGCACATTCCCCCGACCCCTCGCCGGGCGGGGAGAAGGGAGCGGAGATGGCCGACAAGGTGACCGCGTCAATGGTGCGCGCCCGCAAGGGTGGCGCCAAGCTCAAGATGGTCACCGCCTACGACACCCCCAGCGCCCGCATCGCCGACCGGGCGGGGGCCGACATCATCCTCGTAGGCGATTCCCTGGCGAACGTGGTGCTCGGCTTCGAAACCACTCTTAGTGTGGGCGTCGAGGAAATGGTCCACCACACTGCGGCCGTATCCCGGGCCCGGCCCCGGGCGCTGGTGGTGGGGGACATGCCCTTCCTCTCCTATCACGTGTCGGTGGAGGAAGCGGTGCGCCACGCCGGGCGCCTCGTGCGCGACGGCGGGGCCGAGGCGGTGAAGTTGGAGGGAGGCCGCAAGCGGATGGCCGTGGTGGAGGCGATCCTCGCCGCCGAGATCCCGGTGATGGGCCACATCGGCCTCACTCCTCAGTCGGTGAACGCCATGGGCGGCTACCGGGTCCAGGGGAAGGACCTGGAAGCGGCCCGGGCCCTGCTCGCCGACGCCTGTGCCCTCGACGCCGCCGGGGTGTTCGCCCTGGTGCTCGAAGGGGTGCCCGACACCCTGGCCGGGGCCATCACCGAGGCGATCTCGGTGCCCACGATAGGCATCGGCGCCGGGGGGGCGGTGGACGGCCAGGTGCTGGTGTTCCACGATGTGCTGGGCTTCCACGACCGGCGCCTGGCCAAGTTCGTACGCTCCTACGCCCACCTCTTCGAGGACGCCGTGGCCGCCCTGACGGCCTTCTTCGCCGACGTCGAGAGCGGGGCGTTCCCCTCGGCCGACGAGTCCTACTCCATGCCCGAGGAGGCCGCCCGGGCCCTGCTCGCCGGAGGCGGCGAATCCGGCGATTGATGCTCCTGGCGTTGGTCACCGCCGGCTGTGCCGGTGGGAGCGGCCTCGAGGGGTTCCCGCGGGCGGAGGTGACGGTCGCCGGGCAGCCCTGGCTGGTGGCGGTGGCGGAGGAGGCGGCGGAGCGAGCCCGGGGGCTGATGGGGGTGGAGGATCTGGGCGCCCTGCGGGGGATGCTCTTCGTCTTCCCCGAAGACTCCGCCGACGGGTTCTGGATGAAGGACACCCCACTGGCGCTCGACATCGCCTTCTTCGCCGCCGACGGATCGCTGGTGGACCGCTTTGCGATGGCGCCCTGCCCGGCCGACCCTTGCCCCACCTACCGGGCGGCGGGGCTCTACCGCTATGCCCTCGAGGTGCCGGCGGGGGGCTTCGCCGGCCTGGGGGACCTGAGCCTGGACCCGGCGTCGCTGGCCGCGGGCGGCTGAGCCGAAGGGGGTAGCCTGCGGTCCGGGAGGTGGCGGATGCCGGGACGCGGTGAGCGGCTCAGCGGTTGGCGGCGCCTGGCCTTCGCCACCTGGCGGGGCCCGCTGCCCGACCCGGCGCTACGTGGTCACCTGGTGATCGACGCCACCCCGGCACTGGCCTTCATCGAGAGGGCGCGAGCCTCGAGCGGCGAACGGGTGACTCTCACCCACCTGGCGGTTAAGGCGGTGGCCCTCGCTGTGGCTGCCAACCCGGAGGTGAACATCCGGCGGCGCCTGGGAAGGCTGGTGCCGCGCCCGGGGGTGGACATCGGTTTGGTGGTGGCCTTCGATGAGGGGCGCCGGCAGGCCGCACTCACCATCGAGGGCCCGGCGCAACTGGGGGTCGCCGCCATCGCCCGGGCCGTCGAGGAGGGCGCGGCCCGGCTGCGGGGCGCCGGGGGCGGCGATCTCGAGCGCGCCGGCCGGGTGATCGACTTCCTCCCCCTCCCGGTCCTGCGCGCCGGCATGCGTTTCTTCTCGTGGTTGAGCGCCGACATCGGGGTGGACTTGACCCGATTCGGGTTCCCGGAACAAGGCATGAGGGCCGGCAGCTTCGGCAGTGCCCTGGTCACCTCGGTGGGCATGCTGGGGATCGATCACGGCTCGCCGCTGCTCAGCCCGTTGACCCGGGTGCCGGCGGCGGTCCTGGTGGGGCGGGTGGGGGAGCGGGCGCTGGTGGTGGACGGGGTGGTGGCGGCAAGACCCGCCTTCGACATCAGCTTCACGCTGGATCACCGTTACGTGGACGGCTGGCACGCCGGCCGGCTGGCGGCGTCGCTGCAGGATTACTTCGCCGACCCTGGGGCCTTCGAGTAGCCGCCGGGCTTTCGAGCACCCGGGCAGGCAGGGCGCACTTCCGCGAGCTGCCGGCAGCGCGGTACACTGCCCACCTTCCCCAACCTGCCCCCCGGTGGGGGCCGCCCGCAGGATGCGGGTGTCCGAAGGAGGTAGAGCGCGCCGTGCGCACATACGAGCTGGTGATGATCTTTCGGCCCGAGATGGCCGAGACCGAAGTCCGCTCCGAGGTCTCCCAGGTGGAGAAAGCCCTCGTGGAGCGGGGCGCCGAGATAAGACAGACCGACTTCTGGGGCAAGCGCCGTCTGGCCTACGAGATCAATCACCTCAACGAGGGCTACTACGCGGTGATCACCTTCAGCGGAGCCGTCGAGGCGGTCGACGACCTCGACCGGGCCCTCGCGCTGTCGGACAACGCTCTGCGGCACAAGTTCATCCGCCCGGAGGAGTAGCCGGGGTGTCACACCCGCCCGGCACCATGAGAGCCGAGCACACCGAACAGAGCTCTAGGAAGTAGGAAGCGATGGCAGCCAACAACGTGACGCTCATCGGCAACCTGGTCGACGAACCGGACCTGCGCTTCACCCCGTCCGGGGTGGCCATGGCCAAGGTTCGCTTCGCCGTGAACCGCCGCTACCAGAAGGGCGGCGAGTGGCAGGAGGAGACCAGCTTCTTCGGAGGCACCCTGTGGCGGGAGGCCGCCGAGAACGCCGCCGAGTCCCTGCAGAAAGGCATGCGCGTCATCGTGGTGGGCAGCCTGGAGCAGCGCAGCTGGGAGACGCCCGAGGGCGAGAAGCGTTCGGTGGTTGAGGTCCGCATCGACGAGATCGGCCCGTCGCTCCGTTGGGCAACGGCGTCGGTGACCCGGTCGCCGCGCTCCGACTCCTTTGCTTCCGACGGTGGCCCCCGCATGGCCGCCGGCCCTGTGGGCCGCGAGGACTTCGGCCCCGACGAGGCACCCTTCTAGCCGCAGCACCATCGAGGAGGACTCACCGCATGCCGTCTAAGGCCCGTACCAAGCGCCGGGACGAGAAGCCCGGCCGCCGCCGGGACGAGAAGCCCGGCCGCCGCTTCAGGAAGAAGGTCTGCTACTTCTGCGCCGAGGGTATCGAACACGTCGACTACAAGGACGTGGCCCTGCTCCGCAAGTTCATGTCCGACCGCGCCAAGATCCGCTCCTCGCGGGTGACGGGCAACTGCGTCCAGCATCAGCGGCGGGTGGCCCGGGCCATCAAGAACGCCCGGGAATTGGCCCTGCTCCCCTACACGAACCGATGAAGGTCATACTGGTCCAAGACGTGGCGGGCGTCGGCCTCAAGGGCGACGTCCTCGAGGTGGCCCCCGGGCATGCCCGGAACTACCTCCTCCCCCGGAAGCTGGCGGTCAAGTCGAGCCCAGCGGCCGAGCAGCGGGCCGAAGGCATCCGTCGGGCCCGTCGGGAAGCCGAGGAACGGGCCCGCGAGGCTGCGGAGCAGATCGCCCAGGCCCTGGCCGGGCAGGTCGTGGTGGTGGCGGCTCGGGCCGCCGACGAGGGCCGCCTCTACGGCTCCATCGGCGTGCGCGACGTGGCCGAGGCCATCCGTAAGTTCACCGGCGTCGACGTGGCCCACCAGCACATCGACCTGCGGTCGGCCATCAAGGCCATCGGCCTGCACCAGGTCCGGGTGCGGCCGCACCCCGATGTCGAGTTCGAGTTCGTCCTGGACGTGATCCCCGCCTGAGGACATGGCTACACAGACAGAACCGCGGAGGGCAGCCGGCGGGGCCCCCGTCCCGCCGCACAACCTCGAAGCCGAGGAGTCGGTCCTCGGCTCGGTGATGCTGTCGCCCGACGCGGCCAACATCGCCTTTGAGAAACTCCACGCCGAGGACTTCTACAAGCCCGCCCACCAGATCATCTTCGAGGCGGTGGGGGCCCTGTTCGACGGCAACCAGCCCATCGACGCGGTGACGGTGGCCGACCGGCTGCGCCGCACCGGCGAGCTGGACCGGGTGGGCGGCGCCGGGTACCTGGCCACGCTGCTCGATGGCGTACCCACTACGTCGAACGTGGCCTACTACGCCGAGATCGTGTCCGAGACCGCGGCGCGCCGCCGCCTGCTGCGGGCCGGGTCGCTGCTCGGGGTCTACGCCATGCAGACCGAGCGGCGCATCGAGGACGTCCTCGACGCGGCCGAAGCGGAGGTATTCCGGGTGGCGGAGCGCCAGGTGGGCGAGGGGCTGGCCCCGGTGGGGCCCCTGCTCCAGGCCACCCTGGAGCGCATCGAGGAGCTGGGGGCCCGGGGAGGCGACATCACCGGCCTGGCTACGGGTTTCCGCGACCTCGACCGGCGGCTCGCCGGGCTGCAGCCGGCCAACCTGGTGGTCATCGCCGCCCGGCCCAGCATGGGGAAGACCTCGCTGGCCATGAACATCGGCCAGAACGTGGCGGAGCACGACGGCACGGTGGCCCTGTTCACCCTCGAGATGAGCCGTGAGGAGGTGGTGCAGCGCCTGCTCTCCGCCATGGCCGGCGTCGACTCCCACCGCCTGCGCACCGGCCAGCTCACCCCCGACCTGTGGAACCGGGTGGTGCGCGAGACCTCCCGCCTCTATCAGATGCCCTTCTTCGTGGACGACTCGTCCGACCTCACCGTGACTTCGATCCGGGCCAAGTGCCGCCGTCTGGCCCGCAAGCGGGGGCTGACACTGGTGATCGTCGACTACTTGCAGCTCATGCAGGGGCCGGGCAGCTCCGAGAATCGCCAGCAGGAGATCGCCGACATCAGCCGGTCGCTGAAGAACCTGGCCCGGGAGCTCCGCATCCCGGTGATCGCCGTGTCCCAGCTGAACCGGGCCCTGGAGCAGCGCGAGAACAAGCGTCCCCGCCTGGGCGACCTGCGGGAGTCGGGGGCCATCGAGCAGGATGCCGACATCGTGATGTTCATCTACCGCGACGACTACTACAACCCGGGGTCCGACCAGCCCGGGGTTGCCGAGGTCAACATCGCCAAGCACCGCTCCGGGGCGGTGGGCACCGTCATGATGAACTACGCCGCCGAGTTCACCCGGTTCCGCAACTACACCTCCGAGGAGGAGGTCTAGGCCCGTTCGCCGGACCAGCGTCGCGCTCCCGGGTCCCCGTCAAAGCCGCAGCCCCCTCCCGGACCGGGGGGGGCTGCAGCGCGTCCGGGGGCCGCTCGTAGGAGGGAGTCGGAGGAAGGGGGGTGACTCCTGTCCGATGGGACGGACTGAGCGGGCCCCGGACTCCCCATATATCGGCAGCCAGGCCATAACCTTGAGTAGTCGTCTCATCTACGCAACGCGGTCAGCGGGGCGACCGGCCGGCGGCCGCGCCGGGGTTGGCGCAGGCGGGCATGGGCTCCCCGCGGAGGCCGGCGAGGAGGTTGGCCACCGCCAGGTCGGTCATCGCGCTCCGGGTGACCCGGCTGGCGCTGCCCAGGTGCGGGAGGATCGTGCAGTTGGGCAGGCCGACCAGGGGATGGTCGGCGGGGAGAGGCTCGGGTTCGGTCACGTCGAGGGCGGCGGCCGCGAGCTTCCCGGAGCGCAGCGCCTCGACCAGGGCGTCGGGGTCCACCACCGGACCGCGGGAGGCATTGACCAGGGTGGCGGTGGGCTTCATGGCGGCGAGGGCGCTCGCCCCGATGAGGTGGTGGGTCTCAGGGGTGAGGGGAACGGTCAGCACGACGTGGTCGCTCTCGGTGAGAAGGGCGGGGAGGGTGGCGCGGAAGACGGCGCCGAGACGGGCCTCCACCTCCGGCCGGCGGCGTGTGCTGTAGTACAGGATCCGCATGCCGAAGCCGGCGGCGCGGCGGGCCACCGCGGTCCCGATGCGGCCGAGGCCCACGATTCCGATGGTGGACGAGTGCACCTCCTCTCCGAGGAGCATGTCGGGATGCCAGTAGATCCACTCGTCGCGGCGCACCAGGTCGATGCCCTCCTTGAACCGCCGGGCGGCGGCGAGGAGCAGACCGAAGGCGATGTCGGCGGTGCTTTCGGTGAGCACATCCGGGGTGTGCCCCACCGGGATGCCGCGCCGGGTGCACTCCGCCAGGTCCACGTTGTCCAGGCCTACCGAGTAGCTGCTGATCACCCGCAGCGCCGGGGCGGCGTCGAGCAGAGCGGCATCGACGGGGTCGACCCCGGTGCAGAGGAGACCGGCGGCCGTGGCGGCCTGCTCGATGAGGATCGGGCGGGGGACGGGGCCGTGCTGCGGCCAGACCCAGAGGTCGGCGGCGGCCGCCAGGCGGCCGAGCCCCTCCCCCGGCAAGCGGCGGGTGACCACGACGCGAGGCGGCGGGGCAGGCGGCACGGCGGTTACCCTACTCGAGGCTCCCCCAGGCCGGCCGCGGAGGACGCGGCCGGGGGTGGGGGCTCGGTGGGGCGGGGAGCGGCGCGCCCTCTGGGGGTGGAAGGCAAGTCCGATCCGGAGAGGAGACGGGGGCATGACGGCGGAGTGCGCCACATGCCGGGGGAGGGCCGACCCGGAGGCCGATTGCCCGGAGTGCGGCCGGCCTCGCCACGACCCGGCCGTGGCCTCGGCGGTGCCGGGCAAGTACGCCTCATGAGCCTCACCGACCACGACCGGGAAGGTGCCCGTGTGCGACGAAGGCAAATGCACGGGCGCATCGTCTCCGCCGACCCGCGTCGGGGCTTCGTGGTCGCCCTCAAGGGAAGCATGCCGGGGAGACCTGCACCCTGCCGCCGGCCACCGCCACTTCCAGGTGCTGCCCCCCCGGGGGGGTACCGCTTGCGAACGACCAGGGAGGCCGGGATCCCCCCCGATGTCCGGTCGGTCCGGATCGTGCGCAAGGGCCGGCAACCGGCCGGTCAATCGCTCGGCGGGGGCACGGCGAACCGGGGCCCAACCCCGGCGCGGCTCCCGACAGGCCCGCGCCCTCAGTCGGCCAGGAACCGCTCGATCTTGAGCTGCGCCGCCTCCATGACCTGGACGGCCAGGCTGCTCAGCGCCCGGGCGGTGGCCAACTCCTCGCCTACCACGGGCATGGGCTTGTCGTGGGGGTTGCGCCGTGCCCGACCGGTGGCTTCGAAGTGGTCCCCGCCCAGGCTGAGCGTGGCGTGGACCAGGGTGTCGCTCTCGTCCTCGTCGATGCGGACGTTGACGGTGATGGTCTGCTGCATGGGAGCCTCCGCGGTGGATCCTCGCGCCGTCTGTCGCCGGGGGCAAGGGGAGATCGCGGCGCGGCCCGCGGTAGCCTGGCCGCCGGCGAGTGAGGAGGCGCTGTGGAGGAACTCCCTTACGGCTTCGCGGTGCGGACGCGGCTCACACCGGAGGCGGCGGAGGCGGCGGTGCGCCGCGCCCTGGCAGACGAGGGCTTCGGGGTGCTGACCGAGATCGACGTCGCCGCCACTATGAAGGCCAAGCTAGGGGTGGAGCACCCTCCTCATAAGATCCTGGGGGCCTGCAACCCACCGCTCGCCCATCGTGCCTTGGGGGCCGACCGGCAACTGGGCCTGCTGCTGCCCTGTAACGTCACGGTGTACGACGCCGGCGGCACGACGATCGTGGCCGCCATGGACCCGGCCCTCATGTCCCGCCTCAGCGCGGCACCCGGCCTGGACGCGATCGCCGCCGAGGCCGGGGAGCTCTTGCGGCGGGCCCTCGCCCGAATCGAGGCGGCCGGCTGAAGTGAGCCCCGAAGGCGAGGTGCTGCTGGCCGTCGACGGCCTCGAGGTGGAACTCCGTTTTCGGGACGGCCGCCGGGTCAAGGCGATCGAGGGCATCTCCTTCCGGGTGGCGGAGGGGGAGGCGCTGGCCCTGGTGGGAGAGTCCGGCTCGGGCAAGAGCCTCATTGCCATGGGCGCCGTGGACCTGCTGCCGGCCGGGGCAGAGGCCGTCGCCGGCCGCACCACCTTTCTGGGACGGGTCCTGCAGGACCTGGAGGCGGCCGACTGGCGGCGGCTGGTCGGGATGGGCATCGGGGTGCTCTTCCAGGACGCCATCGGTTCCTGGGACCCCATCGAGATGATCGGCCGGCAGTCCGGCGAGGTGCTCGAGGCGCACGAGGCCCTGAGCAGTGAGGAGGTCCGCCACCGGGTCCTCGAGGCCCTCGGGCAGGTGCGGCTGCCGCGTCGCCTCAAGTACCTGTCCTACGCCCACGAGATGTCGCGGGGCCAGGCGCAGCGGGCCATGCTGGCCGCCGCCCTCCTCAGCATGCCGCGGATGCTGATTGCCGACGAACCTCTGAGCGGCCTGGATGTGACGGTGGCCCGCGCCGTGCTCGGTCTCATCGACGACATGCGGCGGGGGCGGGGCATGGGCCTGTTGCTGGTCACCCACGACGTGGGGGTGGTGGCGGCAGTGGCCGACCGGGTGGCGGTGGTCTACGGGGGCACGGTGGTGGAAGAGGCCCCGGCCGCGGCCCTGTACCGGTACCCGCGGCACCCCTATACCGACGGCTTGCTCGGCTCGGTGCCGGGGTTGGCCCGGGGCCGCTTGCGTCCCATCGCCGGCGACCCGCCCGAGCTGTGGGAACTGCCCCCCGGCTGCCCCTTCGCCCCCCGCTGCGCCTACGCCCGCGACGCCTGCCGGGCCGAACGTCCCCGGCCGGTGCAGGTGGGGGACTCCCGGGTGGCCTGCCTGCGGGCCGGGGAATTGGCACTTCCCGGCCTCGGGGCGTAGCCTCTGCCGACGCGTGACCGCGCCCCGGAGCACCGGACGGCTTCCGGTGATGGGCAATGTGGCCGGTGTCGGATCGGAGGGTCCGGGCGGATGCGCTGGGTGACCTACTTCGGGCTGGTTCTACGCCGGGTGTGGGCCCGGCGCTGGATGCTGCTCGGCTCCTTCCTGGGAGCCACGTTGGTCATCGCCCTCCTGGCGGTGCTCCCCCTGTACGAGGCCTCGGTCTCGGCAATCGACCTGCTCTTCACCTTCCGCCAGGCGCCCGACTCCACGGTGGACCTGACCGCCGCCCTCACTATGAACGAGTACTCCGCCGACCAGGCGGACGCCGGCCGGCGGGCCTTGGCCGACGCCTCGGAGGCGGTGAAGACCTGGTACCCCGAGGTGGAGGAGCGCACCGCCAGCCGGGAACTGGTCCTGATCCAATTGGGCTACCCCGATTGGCTGGCTCTCGCCGAGGAGTGGCGGGAGGCAGGGGCTCCTCCCGACCAGGCCCCGTGGCCCCAGCCCTCAGTCGAGGCCACCCAGTCACGCCTCTTCACCTCTCCCGACATCGCCGCGCTCCTGGAACTGGTCGATGGGGAGTTCCCCCCGTTCGAGGACCCGGTGCGCAGCCGGGACCCCATCCTCGAGGTGGTGGTCGGTGAGGACCTCGCCACTCTCGCCCAACTCGAGGTGGGCGACCGCGTGGTGCTGCGGGCCTTCGCTTCACTGCCCGAATGGTTCGAGATGGTGGAGGTGGCCGGCATCGCCCGCGCCGCCGACCCGGAAGCCATCGTCTGGGACGGGGTCGACCCGGGTCGGCTGGCCTTCGTGGGGCCGGAGACCTTCGACGCCTGGGCGGTCGGCTTCGGCGCCGAAGGGGATCGCGACCCCTGGGGGCGTGAGGAGCGCGGCTTCCGGCGCCTCACCGCCACCCGCACCTTCACCCTTCACCTCGATCGCGAAGCGGTGACTCTGGAGACGGTGGACGAACTGCAGCAGGGGGTCCTGTTCTTCACCCGGGCTGTGGCTCGCTCCGAGGGCATCCGCACCATCTCGCGACTGCCCGCGCTGATCGAGGAGTTCGGGGTGCGCAGCGTGGTCTTCGGCGCCCCCATTGTCGCCATGCTGGCTCTGGTGGTGGCCGGGGCCCTGTACTTCCTCATCTACATGGCGACCCTGGCCCTGGAGCGGGAGTCGTCGGAACTGGCCCTGCTGCGCATGCGGGGAGCCTCCACCTGGCAGACCGTCGGCATCCACACCACCCAGTCGGCGGTGATCGCCTTAGCGGCGTCGGTGGCCGCCCCCTTCGTGGCCCGCGGCATGGTGGCTCTCAGCGGCCGCATACCGCCCATGTCCACCCTGACCGGCGGGGAGGCGCTATCGGTGTCCCAGGCCCGCTCCGTGCTGCCCTTCGTGCTCGGCGGGGGCGTGCTGACCTTCGTCGCCATGGGCCTGGCCATCCTGCCGCTGGCCCGGCGCGGGGTGCTCGAATTGCGGGCCCTGGCCTCCCGGCCGGCTCGCCAGTCGGTGTGGCAGCGCTACTACCTGGACCTGTTCCTGGTGGTGCTGGCGGTGGTCGTCCTGTACGAGTTGCGCCAGCGGGGCCTCGTCGACCCCGCGTCGGGCGGCGACGTCGGCCTCGACCCTTTCTCGGTGGCCGCCCCGGCCCTCTTCCTCTTCTCCGGGGCCCTGCTCCTGCTGCGGGTGCTGCCCCTGCTGCTGCGCAGCATCGGCTGGGTGATGACCCGCTTCCGGGGCATGGCTTCTGCCCTCCCCGGGTGGCACTTGGGCCGCAACCCGATCCCTTACGGCCGCCTCGCCCTCCTCGTCTGGCTGACCACGGGGTTCGGGGCGTTCGCCCTCACCTACGCCGACACCCTCGACACCTCCTACTACGACCGGGCGGCCTACCAGTCCGGCGGCGACGTGCGGATCCTGGGCGAGGGCGCCGGCTTCCTCACGGTGCCCGAAGGGGCAGCGGGCACTCCGGTCTATCGCACCCTGGGCGCCGCCCGGCTCACCTCTCGAACCGGGCAGTTGCTGGCCGTGCGGCCCTCCGACTTCCCCCAGGTGATCCACTGGCGGGACGATTTCGGAGACCTCGCCCTCCTCGGCCCGGAGGGGTTGGGCGAGCCCACCGACTGGGGGGTCGAACTGCCGGCCGGCACCACCTCCGTGCAGATCGGCGGGATCCAGGAGCCCCGGACGTGGGCGGCTTTCACTTCGGGGGAGGTGGTGGACAAGGTGCGGCTGCTGCTCCGGGTCGTCGATGAGCAGGGTCGCTTTCGCATCTTCTTGGCCGATAGGCCCTTGGACGACCAGGCCTGGTCCACGATCACCGTCGATGTGAGAGGCGGCGCGGCACGCAACGGGCCCTTCGCCGACGACGGCGGCGCCCTCGTGCTGCAGGCACTGTGGGTCGAGCGGGAGCCCGAGGGGAGCGGGCCGGCCGCTCCGTGGACCAGGGTGTACCTCGACGACGTGCGGGCGGTGACGCCCGAGGGGGCGGTTTCGGTACTCGCCGGGGTCCTCGAGGAGTTCGAGGGACAGGAAGGCCTCGCCCTGGGGGTCGTCCCGGGGGACGCGGTAGTGAACGGCTTCTTCTCGGAACTGCCGGAGGGGAGGGCGGCGCCGGCGGCCGAGGTCATGCGGGCCCACCCCATGTGGCGCCCGGGGGAGATTCTCCGCATCACCGTGCCCGAAAGGGCCCGGCCGGAGCCGGTGCCCTACCTGGCGCGAAGCCCCGAGCCCCTCCCCTTCGTCCTCGACATGGAGGCCGCGGGCGTGTCCGGGCTGGGGGTGGGCGACGAAACCCTCTTCGGGGTAGACGGGGAGCAGGTGGAGGGCTGGGTGGCCGGCCTGGTGGAGCTGATCCCCACTGCCACCGACCCCCGCCTGGAGGGGGCCATGATCACCCGGCTGGACGGCCTGGTGCAGTGGCTGTCGGGGGCGCCGGCGTGGAGCATCAGCGGCAACCTGGCGAGGTGGGCCCAGCCGCAGGAGCTGTGGGTGCGCACCGACGACCCCAACGGGGTGGCCGGGCGCCTGGAGGCGGAGTTGGGGGGCGAGGCCGACGGGCTGTTCACCATCGCCGGCGTGTCCTCCGACTTCTCCAGCCGTCCCATCCAGGTGGGCCTGGTGTCGATCCTGTTCATCGGCACCGGGGCGGGGGTAGTGCTCACCCTGGCCGGGGTTACCGCCTACGTCCTCATGGCGGTGCGGCGCCGCTTCCGCGAGATGGGCGTGCTGCGGGCCCCGGGCCTGCGCCGGCGCAGCGTGGCCGCCACCTTCGCGGTGGAGCAGATGGTGGTGCTGGGGGTGGGGGCCGTCATCGGCATCGGGGCCGGGCTGGCCCTCATGCGGCTCATGCTCCCCTTCCTGCAACTGGGCGAGGGAGGCGCAGAACTGGTGCCGCCGGCATTGATGCAGCTCGACTGGGTGCGGCTGGCGGTGTACCTGGGAGTGGTGGCCGTGGTGCTGGTGGCCGCGGTGCTGTGGAGCACCCGCAACGTGTCGGCTCGCCAACTCAGTGAGGTCCTCAGGGAGGTGGAGCGCTGATGGACGGCCCGCTGGTGCGCTGCGACAACGTCATCAAGATCCACAAGCAGGGGGCCCTGGAGGCGGTGGCCCTCCAGGGCATCGACCTCGAGGTGCGCGTCGGGGAGTTCGTGGTGATCGTGGGCCGCTCGGGGTCGGGCAAGTCGAGCCTGCTCCACATCCTGGGAGGCATGGAGCGGCCCTCGGCGGGGCGGGTGACGGTGGCGGGCAACGACCTCACCTCGCCCCTGGGAACCGACATCCGCTACCACTTCCGGCGCAACGTCGGTTTCCTGTGGCAGGAGTTCACCCGCAACCTGGTGCCGTACTTGAAGGCGGTGCAGAACATCGAGCTGCCCATGCTGCTGGCCGGGGTGAGCCGCGAGCGCCGCCGCCGCCGGGCCCTGGCGTTGCTCGAGGTCACGGGGCTGCGCAACCGGGCCTACTCCCGGGTGAACGTGCTCTCCGGCGGCGAGCAGCAGCGCCTCGCCCTGTGCGTCGCCCTCTCGCTGGGCCCCCGGCTGCTACTCGCCGACGAGCCCACGGGCGAACTGGACACCCAACGGTCGCTGCAGGTCTACGAGTTGCTGCGGCGCCTGTGTACCGAAGGGGGCCTCACTGTGGTGGCCGTCACCCACGACGTGGTTCTGGCGCGGCGCGCCGACCGGGTGTTCCACCTCCAGGACGGCAAGTTTCGTCTGGACCGCCGGGTGCGGGTGAAGCGGGTGGTGGAGATCACCGCCGACGGCGGGGTGCAGCTGCCCCGGGAGCTACTGGCCGAGGCGATGATGACGGAGCGAGCCACCGCGCAGGTCGTCGAGGAGGGGATCTTGCTGCACCGGGATGCCGGCAATGCGTGACGAAGCGACCCTGCCCGGGGTGATGCCGCCGGCCCCGCCGGAGCCGGGGGCCGGCGCCGCGCCCCTGATCGAGCTGCGCCACGTGAGCAAGAGGTTCGGGCAGGGGGCGGTGGGCGCGCTCGACGTGTCCCTGGCTTTCCCGGCGGGGCGCATGGTGGCCCTGTTCGGCCCGTCGGGGTCGGGCAAGACAACGGTGCTGCACATGATCGGCCTGTTGATGGTTCCCGACGAAGGGGAGATCTGGCTCGAGGGCCGGCGGGTGGACGGGCTGTCCGAGCGAGCCTCGGCCGCGGTGCGGCGCGAGTCGCTGGGCTTCGTGTTCCAGTCCTTCGGGCTGGTCCCGTTGCTCACCGCCGAGGAGAACGTGATGGTGGCGCTGCGGCTGTTGAACATCGGGGGCGACAAGGCACGCGAGCGGGCCCGCGCTGCCCTGGATGTCGTGGACCTGGGGCACCGGGCCGGCCACCGTCCCGCCGAGTTGTCGGGCGGCGAGCAGCAGCGGGTGGCCCTGGCTCGCGCTCTGGTGCACTCCCCGCGGGTGCTCCTGGCCGACGAGCCCACCGGCGAACTGGACACCGCCACCGGGGCGTATGTGCTCGACCTGCTGCGGAGCACTTCCCGGACCGGCGCTGCGGTGGTGGTCGCCACCCACGACCCGGCGGCGCTAGAGGTGGTGGATACGGCCTACTTCATGCGGGACGGCGAGGTGCACGAGCCGGACCGCGCCGAACTCGAGCTGTGGCTGACCGAGGGCGAGGGGGGGCTGGCGACGCACTGAGCGTGTGTGGCGGGCCTCGCGGGTGCCATTCTCAGGAGGCGCAGCGCTCTCCCAGGGGGAGCCCGTCGACGGAGGCGCTAGGGCCGGCGGCGGAAGTCCTCGTGCAGGCGGCTCGGGGTGGGGCCCCGCTGCCCCTGGTACTTGGAGTGGACCCTCTCACTGCCGTAGGGGAACTCGGCGGCGGTGGTGAGCTCATAGAAGCTCAACTGGCCGATGGGCATGCCCGGGTAGATGGCGATGGGGAGGCGGGCGACGTTGCTGAGCTCCAGGGTGAGGTGCCCCTCGAACCCAGGGTCCACGAACCCGGCGGTCGAGTGGATGAGCAGGCCCAGGCGTCCCAGGCTCGACTTCCCCTCGAGGCGGGCGACGATGTCGGTGCCCAGGCGCAGCCACTCGAGGGTGGAGCCGAGTACGAACTCACCGGGGTGGAGAACGAAGGGATGGCCCGCTTCGGCGGTGACCTCGGCGGTGAGGTCGGGCTGGGGCCGGCGTGGGTCGATGAAGGGGTAGCGGTGGCCGGCGAAGACCCGGAAGCGGTGGTCCACCCGGATGTCGAGCGAGGAGGGTTGCACCAGTTCGGGGTCGAAGGGGTCCACCGCGATGCGGCCCTGTTCTAGCGCGGCCCGGATGGAGCGGTCGGAGAGGATCACCGGGCGATGGTAGGCGGAGAGCCCGGGGCGCGAGGTGGTGCGGCCTCCCCCTCCGCTCGGCGGCCGAAACCGCGCTGGCTGATCGGCTGGGTCGCGGGGTTGCCCCCACCGCTCGGCGGACCGCGGTCGCCGGATTGCGGGCTTGGCCGGGATCGCCGCCTCGCGCCTCCCCCGGCCGGCGCCGGGAGAGGCAAGAAGGGAGAGCGGGCGAAGGGAATCGAACCCTCACTTCAGGCTTGGGAAGCCCGTGTTCTGCCATTGAACCACGCCCGCCTGCGATGGACGATGGTACCTGCGTTCCAGGGGGGCCTCAACCTCTGAGGACGATCGACCGGGCCACCCGGTCGGCGCGGGCGGCCAGGCCATCGTCCACTTCCCCCCAGGCGGCGACGACCAGGGTGGGGCCGTTGGGATCGGATCCGAGCGGCATCACGTAGGCGCGAAAGCCCCACTCTCCCCGGGCCGACTCGTAGAGCGTGGCCGGCCGTCCGGCGACGGCGACGTCTTCGACCGCCAGCGAGTTGGAGTCGAGGAAGTCCAGCACCTGGGTGAGAGCCGCCGCCTCGTACACCTCGACGGTGAGGAGCGCCTGGTCGAAGGCCTCTTCCTCGGTGAGGCCCTCCAGAGAGGACGGGTTGAAGTAGGCGCACTCGAGGCCGGCGGTGGGCGAGTCCCAGACGAACCAGTCTGCCGGGTAGGCGACCTCGAAGGCCCAGGCGTCGTTGGCGCACGAGGCCCAGTCGGCCGCGCCGGCGGGGACCACGGTCTCCACCGAGGCGAAGTCGGAGTTCCCACCGAAGTCGAACACGTACAACTCGGCGTACAGCGCGGCGCCCGGCTCCAACTTCTCGAAGTCGTACAGCAGGTGGGGCAGATCCGCCCAAAGGCCCACCTCGGTGGTCGGTACCCACTCGACGGTGCCGTCGGGGTACCAGGTGAGCATCAGGGGCACGATCAGGCCTTCGGGGTCGGCCGGGAACTCGCTGACGGTGCCGAACTCGCCGGCCGAGTAGAAGCCCTCGGTGAACTCCCCGCTGGTGGCGTCGTAGGTGAGCTTGAGGGTGACGTCCCGGTAGTCGTTCCCGCCGGGGGCCACGCCGGGGGCGTAGTAGGCGAGGGGCACGTCGAGGGTGAACAGGCTCAGGTCCTCGCTGAAAGAGATGTCCTGGTAGGCGTAGGCCTGGTCCTGCCCATCGTCGAGCACGAGGCGGGTGAGGTCGTTGGCGGCCACGGCCTGGGTTCCCTCGTAGAGGCCCTGGTCCTCGCCGACGAAGGTCACGGTGCCGTCCTCCGCCACCACTCCGGTGTAGAGGACGGCTTCGACGATGTTGTCCACGGCGCCATCGGCGAAGACCGCTTCCACGTTGAGGCCGAAGTCGTCGAAGTAGAAGCTCGCGTGGTTGTCGATCGGGGAGAAGGACGGGCGCTTGTCGGCGGGGATCGCGGACCCGGCGCTGTAATAGGCCGACAGGAACTCGGGCCACACCGGCGCTTCGATGGAGCGGTACCAGTTCTCGTAGTAGTACTCGGGGTAGGGCGGGAAGTGGATGGCCATCCCGGTGGCCCCGCTGCTCGCCGCGCCTGCGTGGCTGGCCACCACCACCCGGTCGAAGGCGTCGAGGGCGGCGCCGGCGGCATCGCCCAGGGGGGGATCCTGGCGGCTCAGGCGCCGGAGCAGGTCCCCCAGGTCCACCATGTAGAAGTCCTCTTCGGGTACGGGGCTGCCGCCGAACGACGGGGAGTTGCTGCGCCCCCGGCCGATGAGCGGGGCGAAGGTGGCCATCTGGGGGGCGACCGACCAGTTGAGGCCGTCGAGTGCGGCCACGAGGTCACCCACGGCGGACAGGTCGAGCAGGGACAAGGTGACGGCCGGGTCGCTCGGGCCGCTGGTAGCCACGTAACGGGCCACGATCTCCTCGCCCAGGCTGCGGGCGGTGACCGTGTCGGGTTGGGCGGCGAGGTGGTCGAAGGCGGCGTAGTCCCACCCGTCGTTGGGCTCGACCTCCTCCGAGGCGACCATGTAGCGGGCCAGGCCCGGCATCGCGGCCGCGACCTCGAAGGCGCCCATGAGGCAGGCGTCGAAGCCGATCAGGTCGAGGCGATCCGTGCCGACGGCGTCGAGGCCGGCGCGGACGGCGGCGGCGATCTCGGGGACGGTGAGCCCGTCGCCGCTGGACTCGTCGGACCCGACCCCGGCGATGGATCCGTGATCCCACAGGATCAGGGCGTAGTGGTCGGCGGGGTGGTCCTGGATGCCCCGGGCGACGAAGTCTGCGAGGACTTGCGGGTCGCCCATGTTCAATTCGCCCAGGTCGGCCTCTTCGGTGAACGCCCCCGGCGAGACCGTGATGAGCTTGGCGGTGTCCCAGTCGCCGATGCCGGCCAGGTCCCGGTCGGTGTAGTCGGGGGTGCGGTCCACGAGGGCGACGAACTCCAGAGCCGCTGCAGGCACGGCGGCCATCTCCTCGAGGTCGCGGAGGATGTCGTTCTCCAGGTTGTTGTCGCCCAGGCCGTAGACCAGCACCGTCCAGCTGCCGCCGGCCTCGTCGCCGGGGGGAATTGTTGTTGTTGTTGTGGTGGGGGCCGTTGTGGTGCTGCCGGCGGCGGTGGTCGAGGAGGCGACCGCCTGCTGGGTGGTGCTGGTAGCCGACTTGGTGCCTCCCCCGGCCACCATCACGACGACCAGGGTGGCGACGGCGACCACGGCGATCCCGGCGGCGATGGGCAGCCAGAGGGGCACCTGCGACGAGGGCCGGCGTGCCGGAGCTGGGGGTGGGGGGGGAAGAGGGGAAGAACCGCTCGGATAGCTCACCTGGGCCTCCTCAAGGCGGGGGGGACCGCCACGCTGCGCCCCGCTGCCCGGGGCGTGGTGAGGTTACACCCGGCAACCGCGCAAACTTCTCGCCCGGCGGCCGCGCTAGGTTGCGGGCCGTGCGCCACTGCGACGTCCTCAGTGTGTTCACCCGGGACGGCACCGGGGGCAATGCTCTCGGCGTGGTGACCGACGTCGCCGGTCTCGACGGGGCAGCGATGCAGGCGATCGCCGCCGAGCTGGGCTTCTCGGAGACGGTGTTCCTCGACTGGACCGTGCCGGGGGTGCCGCAGGCCCGCATCTTCACCCCGGCGGCAGAGATGCCCTTCGCCGGCCACCCCCTGGTGGGCGCAGGATGGGTGCTGGGGGCCATGGGGCCGGGGACGACGCGCCGGGTGGCTTGCGGCATCGGGGAGATCCCCTTCCGCTTCGAGGGCGACAGGGTGTTCATCGAGGTGCCCGTGCCGCGGGACGTGGAATCTGTGGTGGCTGCCCCGGTCCCGGCCGGCCTGCCGGAGGCGCAGCGGGCCTGGCTGGTGCGCCTGCCCTTGCGTTACCTGCTCCTCGAGGTGGGGGCGCCGGAGGTGGTGGCCGGGGCGCATCCCGACTTCGGCGCACTGGCGGATGCTCCCTGGGAGGGCACGCTGCTCTTCGCCCGCTCCGGAGAAGCGGTGAAAGCTCGCTTCTTCGCCCCGGCGGTGGGTGTTCCCGAGGACCCGGCGACGGGGAGTGCCGCAGTGGCTCTGGCCGCGGCGCTTTCCCACGCGGGGGAGGCCGCCGGCGCCCTGGTGGTGGAACAGGGGGACGAGGTGGGCGCCCCGTCTCGCCTCGAAGTGGTGTGGGGCGGGGGGATCGTGGCGGTGGGAGGGACGGTGCGCCGCGACGAGGTGCGGGTCCTGGCTCGCTGAGGCCGCGGCGGCCCCACCCTCTTGGAGCATCCGTCAATCGGCTTGCCGCGGAATCCCGATTCGGTTCGCGGCCGAGCCGAATCGTGGTGATCCCCGCGACCTGCCGACGCCGGCTCATAGACTCCGCGCCGGTGTCCCACTCCCAATCGCGCTTCGTGGTGCTCATGGCCCTGGTGGCCAACGTGGGCATCGCCGCGGTCAAGTTCGTGGCCGCCGGCGTCAGCGGCAGTGCCGCCATGCTGGCTGAGGGGTTCCACTCGGTGGCCGATTCCGGGAACCAGTTGTTTTTGCTGCGCGGCACCCGCGCCAGCCGGTTCCGCCCCTCGGTGCGCTACCCGTTCGGCCGGGGCAAGGAGATCTACTTCTGGTCGTTCCTGGTGGCGGTGGTGCTGTTCGTGGGCGGCGGGGTGGTGGCTTTCATGGAGGGCCTCAACCGCCTGCGCCATCCTCACCCTCAGGAGGGTGGGATCGCCTTCAATCTGGTGGTGCTGGGTGCCGCCGCCTTCTTTGAGATCGTGGTGGCATTCCGGGTGGCGCTCAAGGAGTTCAACCGGCGCCGGGGCAGCCGGGGGCTGGTGCGCTCGGTGCGGGAGGCCAAGGACCCGACGCTGCTGGTGGTGTTGTTCGAGGATTCGGTGGCGGTACTCGGCCTGGCGGTGGCCGCCGCCGGCCTGCTTCTCGCCCACTGGACCGGGGAGTCGTACTGGGACGCCGTGGCCTCCATGACCATCGGCGTGCTGCTGACCGTCACCGCGTGGATCTTGGCGGTGGAGACCAAGGGCCTGCTGGTGGGGGAATCGGCCGGCCGGGAGGTCCGCGCGGCGATCCGGGCGGCCACCCTGGCGGTGCCCGAGGTGGAGACGGTCGACCGCCTCCTCACCATGCACCTCGGCCCCGACGAGATCCTGGTGAACATGGACCTGGTGGTAGACCCCGACCTCAGCGAGGAGGAGGGCGAGGCGGTGGTGCGCCGGGTGGAGGAGGAGATCCGCCGCGTGGTTCCGGAGGCGACCCGGGTGTTCATCGAACTGGGGCCGGGGGGCTGAGCGCGGGGCTATCCCGCTTCGTTGCTGCCCTCTGCGCCTCCGTGAAGTTCCGTGACCGCCGCCGCCACCATTCCGCAGAGACGCCCGGAGGCATCCACGACGGGCACCGGGGACCCGTCGAGGAAGGCGGACAACTCGCCTACGACGTCCAGGGGATCCTCGGCCAGGGCGAAGGCGGGGGCCTCCATGATGTGGCCCAGCGGCGCCGCCGGGTCGGCTGCGCTGAGGGCGCGGTGGCGCACCAACCCCACCAGTCGGCCTTCCTCGGCGACGGGGACCACGGCCGTGCCGGCGAGGCGCAGGGCCGCCCCGGCGGGCATCTGCACTCCCATGGCCGCGGGCTCCTCCATGTAGTGGAAGCAGCGCCGGGGGGCGCGGCGCACCACCACCGCCCCGGCAGGGGCGCCCAGGCGCAACTGCCGGCCGGGGCCGGTGAACTGCCGCTGCCACCAGGTGCCGCCCGGGGCGCCGAGGACCAGCAGTGACCCGGGGGGCAGGGCCTGCACGGCCGTTCCGGGGCTGGCCGCCCGCAGCACCCGCCGCTCGGTGATGGGGACCAGGGCGGCCGCCCGCTGCAGGGCCTCTTCGGCCGCGGGATCGGTGCCCTCCTCGGGGGAGGCTGCTACCAGCGAGGCGGGCACCTCGAGGGCGGCCGACAGGCGCCGGGCCACCCGGGCGGCGAGCAGGGAGTGCGGCCCGCCGGCGACGGCGGCGACAACGCCCTCGACCCGGCGCGGGTCGAATCCGTGGGGCACGGCCATGCTGACCAGGTCGAAAGAAGTCAGCTTGCGCCCGACGAGGAGGTCGGCCCGGGCCTCGACGCACGAAGCGCGCAGGTCGGGCCCGGCCCGGCGGGCTTCGCCTCCGGCCAGGAGGCCGGCGAGGTCGGGGCAGCCCTCACCGCGCGTCCACACCACCGACCATCCGGGAAGCGGGTGCCGGGGGCGACGCTCGCTCATGGGCGGGCCGGGCGCAGCGGCGGGCCCAGCCGGTCCGGGGAGGAAAAGCGCACGGGCCAATGATGCCGCCTCCACCGGGTTACCACAGTGCCGAAGGGCCCGGGGGGGCCGGATGTCCGGCCCGGCCCGGGCGCATCCCGGGGAAGCCGGTACCGTGAGGGGGACGCGAACCGGGAGAGTCGGCATGGCGGAGCGGCCGGAAGCGACGACGCTGGGGCAGATCCTGGATCAGGCTCGGGACACCATGACGGTCAGGCGAGTGTTCGGGGAGGCCTACGAGTCGGAGGGCTGCCTGGTGGTCCCGGTGGCCGCGGTCCGCGGGGCCGGGGGCGGCGGGGGCGGCGGGGACGCCCAGGGCAACGCCGGGTCGGGTGGGGGCTTCGGCATGGGTGCCCGGCCGGTGGGGGTCTACCGGATTCGGGGAGACGAGGTCACCTGGATGCCCGCCGTCGATGCGACGCGGATCGCGATGCTCGGCGGGGTCGTGGCCATCGTCGCCTTGCTCGTGCTGCGCTCCGTCGTGAAGCGGGTGGTGGGGCGGCGCTAGCCGGCCGCAGATCTTCAGGGACGGGCCCAGGCCAACGGGATCCGGTGGCGACCCTACCGGGAACCTCTCAGCGAGCCCACCCGAAGAGCACCACCGCCACGGCCGTGGCCAGGTTCAGGCTGGATACGCCCGGCCGCATGGGGATCCCGACGCAGAGGTGGGCCGCCGCACGCAGAGCGGGGTCCAGGCCGCGGCGCTCCCCGCCGAACGCCAGGAGCGGCCGCCCGGGGAGGGCCGCCTCCCACAGGAGGGCTCCCTCGGGGTCCAGGGCCACCAGCGGCCGGTCGGAGGGGGGAAGGCCGGCCACCCGGGCGACCGGGATGGCGAAATGGAGGCCGGCGCTTCCTCGGAGGGCCGTCGGGTGCCAGGGATCCCGTTCGCCGGTGGTGAGGACACCGGCGGCTCCGGCGGCGGCGGCGACGCGCACCGCCGCCCCGATGTTCCCCAGGTGGTTGGGCCGGTCGAGCAGGAGGATCGGGGCGGGCCCCGGAGCGGAGAGGATCCGGGCCGGGTCGACCCGGGGGCGGCGGGCGAGGGCGACCACAGGGGTGGGGGGCGGCGACGGGGTCAGCAGCGAGAAGTCGGCAGGGCCCAGCGCGGTAAGGAGGCCGGCCAGTCCTGAGGTGAGGTCCGGAGCCAGATCGGCGGCCAGGTCGAGCACCGCCGCCGGATCCGGTGTGACCGCCTCGAGGACGTCGGCGCCGAAGCGGAGGGCGTGCTTGAGGGCGTGGAAGCCCTCGAGCACCGCCAGGGCGGGATCGTTGCGGGCGGCGAGGAAGCGATCGGCGGCGGGCACGGCGCCAGTCTGGCCGATGGCGCGGGTGGCGGCGCCGCGGTCCGGCCCCGGTAGCCTGGCGTCGAGTCGATTTCGGGAGTGGCAGCGTGCGAAGGGCGACGGTGGCGGTGGTCCTGGCGGGAGCCTTGCTCGTGGTGCCGGCGGCCGCTCTGGCGCGGGGCCCGGGCGCCTCGGGGCTACTGGTACGGGTCCAGGGGGATCTCAGCGTGGACGCCGACGAGATGGCCGACCTGGTGGTCGTGGTCAGTGGGGACGCCCTCATTCGGGGGAGAGCCGCCGCGCTGGTCGTCGTCGGGGGCACGGCCCGCATCTCCGGGGCCCGGGTCGGGCACCTCGTCGTGATCCGGGGGACCGCCGAACTGGGCCGGGGAGCGGTGGTCACCGGCGACGTCTGGCTCGTCTCGGCGCGCCTGGAACAGGCCGCCGGGGCCGCGGTCGAGGGGGCGGTCCATCGCGGCGTGGGCCGCTCCGGGTGGGGTTGGCTGGCGATCTCTCCGCTGCTCAGCTTGGGGTTGCTCGCCCTGGTCCTCGCCACCGGCCTGCTCGCCGTGGCGATCGGGTCGGGAACCCTGCGGCGCGCCGGAGAGGTGCTCACCGCCGATGTGCTCGGCACCCTGGGCTCCACCCTGATCCTCTTCCTGGTGGTGCCCACGGCGGCGGTGCTGGCGTTCTTCACCGTGGTCGGCACCCCGGCGGCGCTCACCACACTGGTGGTGGTGCTACCCCTGCTCGCCCTGGCCGGCTTCACGGTGTCGGCGCTGCGCTTGGGCCGGTGGATGCTGCGCTCCACGGCGCTGCGGCCTTACGGCGCGGTGGTGGTGGGCAGCATGGTCCTGCTCGCCGCGGGATTGGTGCCGGTGGCCGGCCAGCTGCTGGTCCTGGCGGGAGGTGCCTTCGGGGCTGGGGCGTTGGCCCTCGCCGGGTGGCGTGCCCGGGGCGGTTCCCCCCAGCGGGAGGGGGGCTGAGGCCCCTGGGACCCTGCGGAGCGAGGCCGCGGCATCTAGCGTAAGGGCGTCGAACGGAGAGGCCTGCGGAGGGGACGATGGCCGTCGTGTGGCGCATCATGAGCGTGGGCGCACTGGCACTCTCCGGTGGCATCTTGGTGCTGGCGATCCTGTCGGTGCGCAAGGAGCAGAAGGTCCGCCCCGGCCTCGACCTGCTTCGCCTGGCCATCACGATGGGCACCACAGCGCTCATGGCCCGCTTCCTGGGGGTAGCCACTGCCGAGGCCCTCATGGGCCTGGGGTTCCTCGCCGGCCTGCTCCTCGGCCTCTACGAGGGCCTGCGCCTCAGGGTTCGCTTCCTCGGAGGCGCCACCTTCGCTCACCGCACCGTGCTCGGGGTGGTCATCTGGGGGGCGGGTGTTTTGCTCGTCCAGACCGCCGGGGTCATCGACCGCGTGGGCCTCGCCGACCTGGGCCTCTCCCTGTCGTTCGTGGGCATCGGGCAGATCGTCGGCCTGCTCGCCGGCCGGTGGCAGACGGTGATCTCTGCCCGGTCGGCGAGGGCGAGCGGAGTGGCCGGGGCCACTGCCCTGGTGCTCGCCCTGGCCCTGCCGCTGCTGGCTCCCTGGGTGGCCGAGGCGCAGCCGGCGCCGGGGGTGGACCTGCGGGACGCCATGGCGGGAGCGGTCCCTGGGGTGACCGTCGAGGTGCGCGGCTCGGGCCTGAGCTTCTTCGGCCCGTCGTTGCGGCTGCATGTGGACAACCAGACCGGCGCCGACCTGGTGCTCATCGTGCCTCTCGGCCTCCAGTTCCTGCCCGAGGAAGCCAGCACCCAGACGATGATCGCCGCCGGAGGGGAGACGGTCACCGTGCCCGCCGGCACCCGCGCCGAGCCCTACGCCACCGAGATCATGGCCTTCTGCGGCCAGCACGACGACCACGCCCCCACGACCGACGATGTGTTCGCCGCCGGCGAAGTGGTCACCGGCGGCCTCGCCGGCCTCATCCGGCTGATCAACTGGAGGGGGGTGTACGGGTACGACGAGCAGTTGGCGGTGTGGAACTTCACCGACGGCACGGATGTCGGCGGCAGCGCCGTGGCGAGCGATCTCGTCGAGCGGGCCCGTGCCACCGGCGACGAGGAGCCGGCGCCGGTGGCCGCGGTGGACGACGATGCGGGGAACGCTCTGTGGGATTGCGCCACCAATCCCGAGCACCGGGCCGGCTTCGGCGACACCTCGGCCGATCGGGTGCGCTGCTTCACGTTCCGCTACGACCTCCCCGAAGGCGGCATCGAGAGCGCCGTGGTCTACATGGCCATCGAGGCCCCCTCCGGGTCGGACCAGGGCACCGACTCGGTGGCGGTGGCCGTGGGCGAACCCTTCGACGCGCAGTGCGACCTGAAGGGAGACATGGCCGGGTGCGTCTCGGTGCACGGCGGGTTCGCCGGCGGGGAGCGCAGCCTCACCCTGGATCTCCTCGACCTCGCCTGCGCCCCGACCTTCGCCGGCACCCGGGAGATGCAGGATGCGGTCCGGGCCCAGTTGGAGTCCGGGGTGCTGCACATGGTCGTGCAGGACGACACCGCCCTCCACGGGGCGCGGCTGGCGCTGAACGAGGGCCCGCCCAGGCTGTCCTGCGGCACCTCGGCTGGGGCGGCTCCCCTGGGCCGGGCCGACCCGGACGACGACTTCACCGCCGGCGAAGGCACCCGGACGTCGTTCGTGGGCCTTGGCGGGGCACTGCTGCTGCTCGTCTCGGGCCTGGCCGAGGGGGGGAACTCCCTGGCCTCGGTGGCGGCCTCCTGGAGGGGCGGCGGCCTGCGGGGGCTGCGCGACTTGGCCCAGGGCCTGTCCGGGGGCGGGGGGGCGGTGCCGGAGTGGCGCGATGTGAGGCTCGACCTGAGCGGCGGTCGCGCCGGCGCGGCGCTCCAGGGCCTGCCTCCCGGCGTGCGCGACCGGGTGCAGGAGATACTGACGGCGCGCCTCGATGCGGAGCAGACCGACCGGCTCGTCGAGGCGCTGGGTCAGGTGGTGGGGCCGGAGGGTGGAGCCGACCCGGCGGCGGCCCTGGCCGCCGACCCGAAGGCATCGGGCCTGCTGGATCGGCTCCCCGACGACGTGCGGAGCCGCATCGAGGGGAAGCTCCTCGCCGTCCGGCAGGAGGAGCGGGTGCAGCGGCTCGTCGAAGAGGCGGCCCGGGGGGTGCGGCGCGGCCGGGCCGTCGGGCTTCTTCGGGAGGCGATCGAGCGACGCGACGGGCCGGCAGCGCAGCGGATCCTCTCGGCGCTGGGCGAGGGGGAGGGCGGGCCGCTGTGGCAGGAGGCTGCGGGCGGCATCGAGTTGAGGCCCGGAGACCTCGAGTACCCGCCGCCGGCTACGGAGGGCCCCGGGCCGCTGCCGGCGGGGGGTGTCGACCCGGCGATCCGGCTGGAAGCCGAAGTCGACCTGGCTCTGGCCGGTTCCGGCGGGGACGGGGGCGGGGAGGCCTTCGCCGCGCTCCCCTCTGAGGTCAGGGAAGAGGCCCAGCGCCGGCTGGGAGCGCGCCTGGAGGCGGAGGGGCTCGACCGGTGGCTGGCGAAGCTACGTGACGCTGCGGGCGCGGCCGGCCCTCAACCCACGGCAGGCTCCGGGCTCAAGGGCGCCGCGGCACAGCGGCTGCTGGAGAGCCTGCCCCCGGGGCTGCGGGAGCGGGTCCAGGAGCACGCCGCCCGGGTCCTGGACGCCGAGGTGGTAGAGCGCCTGGCCGACCAGGCCCGGAGGGCCCTGGTGGAGGACCGGGCGGTAGCCATGCTGCGGGAGGCCATCAGCCTCGGGGACCGCGACCGGGTGGATGCCATCATGGATGCCTTCGATGCCGCCGTTGACGTTGTGGACGAGGCCGACCTGGAGCGCCTGCTGCGCCAGGCGGGCGGGGCCGGCCTCATGGAGCTGGCGCGAATGGCCGGCACCGGGCCTCCCTTGCCTCCAGGAGAACTCACCGCGCACCTGGCCGGTGAGGCCGACCTGCTGGGTGCGGCACGGCGGGTCGAGGGCGTGGCCGACGTGCTGGGCCGGGCCGGGGCCTTCCTGCGC
This sequence comes from Actinomycetota bacterium, assembly GCA_043810615.1. GTDB lineage: Bacteria > Actinomycetota > Acidimicrobiia > Spongiisociales > UBA11373 > VGBK01. Next base: position 34,573 of record JBDROA010000062.1, read on the forward strand.
CCGCGGGTGGAGCAAGCTCTGGTGAGCGGCCTGGACGCCGAGCGCTTCGACGGCGCGGTGGGCGCGGTGGTCCGGGCCCTTTCCCTGGATCGGGCCGAGGAAGGGCTCCGCGAAGCCGTCCGGGCGGGGGACATCGGTGCGGTCGATCGCATCCTGGCGAGCCTCTCCCCACAGGATCGGTCGGCGCTCGAGGCGTCGGTCGGGGGCGGGACCTGACCTGCGGCGACCGTCCCCAGGGAGCCGGCCGTCAGGCGGTGCTGCCCCCGTCGATGACCAGCGTCTGGCCGTTCACGTACGAGGCGGCTTCGGAGAGCAGGTAGACCACCGCGCCCGCTACCTCGTCGGGCTGAGCGGGCCGGGGAATGGGGGCGTCGGCCAAGAGGCGCCGGCGGATGGCCTCGTCCTCGAGGAGAGCGGCGGAGAAGCGGGTCTCTACCAGGCCTGGGGCCACCGCGTTCACCCGGATGCCCAGCGAGGCCAGTTCCACCGCCAGGGTGCGAGTGAGGGAGATCACCGCCGCCTTGCTCATCCCGTAGGGGCCCATGAGGGGCGCCGCCTGCATGCCGGCGTACGAGGCGACGTTGACGATGGCCCCGCCCTTGGCCCGCCCGGCGAACTCCCGGGTCGTGTAGAGGTAGCCCTTCACGTTCACCTGGAAGATCTTGTCGAAGGCGGCGTCGGTGACCCCGAGGGTGGGCCCGAAGTAGGGGTTGGTGGCGGCGTTGTTCACCAGGCCGTCCACCTTGCCGAACGCGGCGGCCGTCTGCTCGAACAGGCCGGCGACCTCGTCGGCGTGCCCGGTGTGGCAGGCCACTGCGAGGGCTCGGCCCCCGGCGGCGTTGATGGCGGCGGCCGCGGCCTGCAACGGCTCCAACTTGCGCGCCGCGAGCGCCACGGCGGCGCCGGCCTGGGCGGCCGCTTCGGCTATCGCCCGGCCGATTCCGCGGCTGGCTCCGGTGACGATAACCACCCGATTCTGCAGATGGATCGCGGCGGTCATGGCGGCGAGCGTACCAGGGCAAGGGGGAGGCGCCGGCCCCCGGGTTGCGGAATGGGGCCGGACCCGCGAACCTAGGGACCTCACCGTCAGACCAAGGACCCATGGGCTCCCTCATCAAGAAGCGGCGGAAGAAGATGAGCAAGCACAAGTATCGCAAGCGCTTGCGTGCCGACCGCCATAAGCGGAAGTAACGCAGCAGCCGCGGTACCGGCTCGTCCCGCTCCGCCGGAGCCCCATCCCCTGGTGCTCTTCCCGGCGCGGTAACGTCTGCCCGGGAGGACTCCGTGGTCGAAGCCCATCTGCTCGTGTTCGAGGAGACGCAGTGCTTCCGCCACCCCGGGGTGTGGGCCCTGGTCGCCGTGCCGGTGGGCTTCGCTTGGTTCGCCGCCGTCTGGCAGGTGGTGCTGGGCCATCGCTTCGGCGACGTCCCGGCTCCCGATTGGGTGCTGGTGGCGGTGTGGGCGGTGGCCGGGGTCGCCCTTCCCCTTTGGCTGGCGGCCCTGCGCCTGGTGACCCGGGTGGACGACCGCGGCGTCGAGGTGCGCTTCCATCCTCCGCTCAGCGGCAGACTCTTCCCTCTTGCCGACATCGAGCGTTGCGAGCAAGTGCGCTACTTGCCCATCCGCGAGTTCAGCGGCTGGGGCATCCGGTGGGGCGGGCGGCGCGGTGACGTCGCCGTGGAACTGACGCTGTGCCGGGGCTACCGCTTCGCCGTGGGCTCACAACGCCCCGACGAATTGGAGGCGGCCATCGTCGCCCGCTTGCCGGGGGGCAAGGCCGGGGATTGAGCACAGGGGCACGAACTCGAGGCCCCGGGCGCGCAGGCCCTCGATGATCGCAGGCAGGGCCCCGATGGTGCTCCACCCCGCGATGTCGTGAAGGACCACGATGTCGCCCCCGTCGGCGTGGCGCAGCACCCGGGAGGCGACGGCGCCGGCCCCGGGCTTGCTCCAATCTGCGGGGTCGACGTCCCACATGATCGTGGCCAGGCCCAGGCCGGCGGCCACGGAGCGCACCCTGTCGTCCACCGCGCCGAAGGGCGGCCGCATGCAATGGGGCGACGCTCCGCCGGCGGCCTGGATGACCCGGTTGGTGCTCTCGAACTGCTCGGTGATCGTGGCGTCTGAGTAGCGGGTGAGCCGGTAGTGGCCGTAGGTGTGGTTCTGGACCGAGTGGCCCTCCGCCACGATGCGGCGCAGCATGTCGGGCTGGTCGGCAGCATGGCGGCCGATGATGAAGAACGTGGCCGGGACGTCGTAGCGGGCCAAGATGTCGAGAATCTGGCGGGTGTAGGCGTAGGCCGGGCCGTCGTCGAAGGTCAGGGCCACCTGGTGGGGCCCGGGCCGGGTGAGGGGTCGCGGAACCTGGCCCTCCTCGGTAGCCCGGACCTGCTCGCAGGTGGCGGCGGAGTCCCGACCGGGGCCGCCGTCGCAGGTGTCGATGCCGTTGCCGCCTTCGACGGTGTCGTCGTCCTCCCCTCCGGACAGGGCGTCGTGATCGTCTCCGCCGGCCAGGTGATCCGCGCCCCGGCCTCCCTGGAGCAAGTCGTCTCCCCGGCCTCCGGCGAGGTGGTCGGCCCCGTCACCGGCGAAGAGGCGGTCGGGACCGTCGCCACCCTCCATCTGGTCGGCGCCGGGCCCGCCGTTCAGGGTGTCGGCACCGGGGCCGCCGGCGAGCGTGTCGTCCCCTTGGGCCCCGGCGACCCGATCGTCGCCCATGCCGCCGAGGAGGTGGTCGGCGCCCGGGCCGCCGGCGAGACTGTCGTTCCCGCTCCCGCCGTCCATGACGTCGGCGCCACCGCCACCGAGGAGAGTGTCGCGACCACCCTCCCCGACGACCAGGTCGTCGCCCGGGCCGGCGCACACCACGTCGTCGCCCGGGCCGGCCTCGATGCGGTCGTTGCCTGCCCCTGCCCAGATGACGTCGTCGCGGATCGTGCCCTCGAGATCGTCGTTGTCTCCCGTACCGACGATGGTGGCCGGGCGGCCGGCGCAGGCGGGCGGGTCGGAGGCATCGGCGAGTGGAGCCAGTGCCAGGGCGGCACAGGCGACGGTTGCCGGGACGAGGCGGCGGGCGGACCTCCGCGCCGGGCGGCTGGGGCGGAGGGAGTCCATGTCTGCAGGCTACGCCAAGGACGGGTCTGCTGTCATCTGCTGGGAGGGCGGCGTAGGCTCGCCCCGGGCAGGGAGAGGAGCGAGATGAGCGTGCGCTACGAGCGCATCGGCTCGGCCGCGGTGATCACCATCGACCGTCCGGAGCGGCGCAACGCGATAGACCGGGCGACGGCCGAGGCCCTGCTTCGCGCCTGGCGGGACTTCGACGCCGACCCCGAGGCCCGGGTGGGGGTTCTCACCGGGGCCGGCGGGGTCTTCTGCGCCGGGGCCGACCTGGTGGCCTTCGACCTGATGGAGACGGCGGAAGGCTGGCTCGGGGTCTGCCGCATGAGCGTCTCCAAGCCGACCATCGCCGCCGTCGCCGGGCCCTGCGTCGCCGGCGGCCTGGAACTGGCGCTGTGGTGCGACCTGCGCGTCGCCGGAGCCGATGCCGTGTTCGGCTGCTGCGAGCGCCGCTTCGGAGTGCCCCTGGCCGACGGGGGGACGCAGCGCTTGCCTCGCATAGCGGGCCTGGGCCGGGCCCTCGACATGATCCTCACCGGGCGGCCGGTGCCGGCGGAGGAGGCCTTCCGCATCGGCCTGGCCGATCGCCTCGCGCCGGCGGGTGAGGAATTGGCCGAAGCGCTTCGCCTGGCCGAGACGATCGCTGCCTTCCCTCAGGACACGATGCGCTCCGATCGGAGGGCGGTGTACGCCGGCCTGGGCCGGCCCCTGGAGGAGGGCCTGGCGCTCGAGGCCGAGATGGGGCGGCAGGTTCTCACCGCCGCCGTTGCCGGGGCGGCGCGCTTCGCGACGGGAGAAGGGCGCTCCGGCGCCGCAGTCCCGCCCGGCTAGCTTCCCCGGCCCCTCAGGAACTCCTCGATCTCCGAGATGAGGCGGTCGCCGCCCCGCGGGTCGAGGCCCGGGCGCACCTGGGGCCGGACCTCGACCTCCAGGCGGCGCACGTAGGCCTGGAAGGTCTCGTTCTCGGCCATTGCGGCGTCCACCCGCTCCTTGAACTCCTCGGCCACTTTGGCCAGTTCGGCGGTGTCGAGGGGCACCTCGAGGACGGCGGCGGCCTTGTCGAGCAGGGCCAGCATCGCTCGTGGGTTGGGGTTGGCCGCCAGGTAGTGGGGCACCGCGGCCCAAAGGCAGAGTGCCGGCACCCCGACCTCACGGCACGCCTCGAGAAACACCCCGGTGATGCCGGTGGGGCCCTCGTATCCGGAGGGGCTGAGGTGGTGGGCGGCGACGAGGGCCGGGTCGGTGGCCACCCCGACGAGCGGCACGGGGACGGTGTGGGCCACCTCGCCGATAAAAGCCCCCAGGGTCACTACGGCTTCGACATCCTTCTCCGAGAGCACCTGGGCCACCAGGCGGGCGTAGGTCTTCCAGCGCAGGTTGGGCTCGTCGCCGGTGACCACGATCAAGTCCCGGTCCTGCTCGGGGAACGCGACGGCGTAGAAGCGGGTCGCCGGCCAGGTGAGCCGGCGGGTGCCGCCGTCCTCGACCCTGACGAGCGGGCGGTGTACCTGGAAGTCGTAGAACTCCTCGGGCTCGATGATCGCGAAGGGCTCGAGCTCGAACTGGCCGAGCAAGTAGGCGGTCGCCCCCGAGGCGGCGTCGCTGGCGTCGTTCCACCCCTCCCAGGCGAGCAGGGCCCGGGGGTAGCGCAGGGCGGGGCGGCCGAGGCGGCGGATCGGGTCCATGCGGCCAGGGTAGTGTGGACCCTCGGGATGGGGCCAGAGCAGTCGGCGGCGGATGATCGCTGCCGCGTGGGGTCTTGCCCTCAAGCGCCCACGCAGGCTGGGTGGTTCCTGTTCCTTCTGGTCTCCCCCGCGGAGGGGGGAGAGACGTGGAGGGCGGAGGTCCCGAGCAGAGGGGGCAGCCTCCCACCAAGGCCTCGCCGCATGCTGCCCCCACCCTTGCTCGGATCGATTTCCCCCCCGCCCCAGCGGGGGAGATGCCCGAAGGGCAGAGGGGGCAGCCTCCCACCAAGGCCTCGCCATCCGCTGCCCCCACCCCAACCCTCCCCCACCGCCGTGGGGGAGGGAGCAACAGCCTGGGCCAACTTTCTCTCACGCGTCATCGCGCCGCGACAGAGGCGTGAAGAGAACGCGAAAACTATCCCCAGCTGGGGATGAGGTTGGGGAAAACTACCGACCCGCCCGGCTCAGCGAAACCAGAGGGTCATCAGAAAGCCGACGGCGATGGCTCCCAGGCCCATGTACAGGTAGTTGTTGTCGGTTCCTCCGGGGAAGGTGCCGATGTAGTTGAGGATGATGACCACCACGCCGATGGCCATCAGCGAGAACATGAGCGCCACGTACCACTTCGGAGAGGGCTTGTCTTCTTTCGGCGGCAAGGCCGCAGTGGTGTGGGCCCGCTTCGGCTTGCGCCGTCCTTTGGACACTGGCATGGCGCCAGCGTAGCGGCCGGGAGAGGCCTCCCGGCAGGAGGTGGCATCTGGAGACGACGTGGCGGCGCCGTCGCCTTCCACCACCGGCTGCCGGGGCCTACCGCGCCGCGGGTGGCGATCGTCGTGGTGCCGGCCGCCGCGGTGCTCGCGCTTCTGCTCGCCGGCTACGGGCGGGTGAGCGGTGCTTTCCTCGACAGCGGCGGGACGATCGGGTGGGGGCCGGGGCCTACGGGGGCGGTGGGTGCGGGCAGGCCGGGGCGGTGGGTGCGGAGACGCCCTTGTAGAGGATCACCCGGGAGCCGTAGGGGAGGGCGGAGGCCCCGGGTGGGCTCCCCAGCGGGTCCATGTCGACGACCATGCCCAGGTAGGCCAGGTAGGTCGTGTACGCCGGCTCCGGCAGCTTGCACTCCTGGACGCGCGTCGTGAAGCCGAGGGCGGTCAGGATCGCTCGTGACTTGGCCAGGTCGTACTCGGTGGAAGGCGGCGGCGGGTCGGCAGTCCCCTTCAGGGTCCAGGCGCGCACGTCGGGGACGGTGACCATGGCCTGGCCGATGCGCACCTGCACCGTGCTCCCTCGGGCGACGAGGTTGCTGGTGATGGCGAACGGGGCCGGGGCCTGCTCCACCACCTTGCCGTCGCAAGGGTCGCCCACCGGCAGGCTGTCGTCGATGCCCACCTCCTGGTAGACGAGGCCGGCGGCTTCGATGGCGGTGCGGGCGGCATCGGGGTCGAGGCAGGCGCCGGCGACGTCGGGGACCCGGGCCCCCTCCGCCCCGAGGCGCACGGTGACGGTGTCCCCCGGGTCGAGCGGCGTGCCCACTGCCGGGGAGACGTCGGCCACCTTGCCGACGTAGGAGTCGCCGGCGTCGAGCAGCAGGGGGCTGCCTTCGGCGTAGATGAGGTTGAGGGCCTCGACGGCCGCCCGGGCGGCGGCCGGGGTCTGCCCGAGAACGTTGGGTACCGGGATGGTGTCGGCGCTGGCCCCGACCTTCAGGGTCAGCGTCGAGCCGAACTCGACCCGTCGGCCCGGCTCGGGGGCCTGCTCGACCACCTTGCCGTCGTTGGGGTCGCCGAACGCCAGGTCCACCGGATCCCCGAAGATCACCACGAAGCCGAGGTCTTCCAGGAGGGCGCGGGCGTCGGCCGGCGCCTGGCCGATGACGTTGGGGATCACGGTGGGGACCGGGCCCTCCGAGATGATCACCTTGACCACGCCGTCGGCGGGGAGAGTGACGCCGGCGGCCGGGTCGGTCTCGATGACGTAACCCACGATCACGTCGGCCGAGGGCTTGCGCTCCACCCGGATCTGGTCGGTTCCGAAGCCGGCTTCGTCCAGCTTGAGCAGGGCATCGCGCTCGGGGTGGTTCACGACGTCGGGCACGGTGAGGGCGTCGGTGCCGGCGGAGACCACCAGGTTCACCACGGTGCCGGCGGGCACCACCGCCCCCGAGGCGAGGTCCTGGGACATGACGGTCCCCTGGGCGATGACCTCGGACGACTCATAGGTGACGTCGACGGCGAGTCCGGCCTGGCCGGCGAGATCGCGGGCCCGGATCTCGGTCTCCCCGACCATCGAAGGGACGGAGGCGTTGCCGGCGCCGGTGGAGACGAGGAGCTGCACCGTGGCGCCGTCCTCGACCTCCTGCCCGGCGGCGGGGTCCGTACCGGTCACCAGGCCGGCGGGAAGCTCGGCGTCAGGCACCGGGACGTCGTCGCCCACCCGGAGGCCCAGTTGCTCGAGGGCCACTGCCGCTTCGGCGCGGGTCTGGCCCCTGAGCTCGGGGATGGTGACGGTGGTGGCGTCGCCGCCGGGGAGCAGCACGCGGAAGAGGAGGACGAGCCCCAGCCCCAGGAGGGCCACCGCCGCCAGGATGCCGATGATCAGGGTGCTGCGATCGGGCCCCCCCGGCTCGCGGTAGGCCGTCTCGCGCGACGCCTCGGGGCCGGCCGCCGGGGTCGGCGGCGGCCCGCCGGCGGGGGCCATGAGGCGGGTCGGGGCCTCGGCAGGCGGCGAGGCGGCGGGCCCCTGGCCCGAGAGGAACCGGCTCAGGTCGGCGGCGAGGCCCCCGGCCGTCTGGTAGCGCTGCCGGGGGTCCTTCTCCAGGCAGCGCATGACGATGGAGTCGAGGGCCGCCGGGATGTTGGGGTTGAGGTCCGAGGGCGGCGGGGCGAACTCGCGCACGTGCTGGTAGGCCACCGACACCGGGCTCTCCCCGACGAAGGGGGGCACCCCGGTGAGCAGTTCGTACATCACCACGCCGAGGGCGTAGAGGTCCGAGCGGCCGTCGGCGCTGAGCCCCTGGGCCTGCTCGGGGCTGAAGTAGGTGGCCGTGCCGATGACCGCCCCGGTGCGGGTGAGCTGGTCGGAGTCGTCCCAGGCGCGGGCGATGCCGAAGTCGGTGACCTTGACCCCGCCTTCGGGAGTGACGAGCACGTTGGCCGGCTTGATGTCGCGGTGTACCAAGCCGCGGTCGTGGGCGGCAGCCAGGGCGGCGGCGACGGCCACCGCGATCTCGGCCACCCGGCGGGGCTCCAGGGCTCCCTCGGCGCGCAGCACTTCGCGCAGGTTGCGGCCCTGGATGAGCTGCATGACCATGAAGTAGACGCCCTGGTCGCGCCCCCAGTCGTAGATGTCCACGATGTTGCCGTGATTCAGGTTGGCCGCGGCCTGGGCCTCGCGGCGAAACCGCTCGACGAAGCTCTCGTTGGCGGCGAACTCAGGGTGGAGGATCTTCACCGCCACCCGGCGGTCGAGGAGGCGGTCGTGGCCGACCCAGACGTCGGCCATCCCCCCCCGCGCCAGGTGGGAGATGAGGGCATAGCGGCCCGCGAGGGTCCGTTGACCGTCCACGGTTGAAGGATGGTACCGGAGGTTCCGCTATCGGAGAGCGCCCGACCGGCTTCGGACGGGCCGATTGCCCTGGGCATAGAGGGCGCGCCGGGTCGCCGGTGGGCTCAGCCGGCGAAGAAGGCCGCCAGCACGGCCTGGGCGATGGGTGCCGCCACCGATCCCCCACTGCCGTCCTCGCCCAGGCGGCCGCCGTCCTCCACCAGGACGGCCAGCGCGATGCGGGGCTCCCCCGGTTCGGCGCCCACCGGGCCGAAGCCGATGAACCACACGTCGGGCGCCCCGCCCGGCACCTCGGCGGTCCCCGTCTTCCCCGCCACCCGCACCCCCGGCACCGCCGCCCGCCATCCGGTGCCATTGGCCACGACCTGCTCCATCATCTGCTCCAGGGCGGCGGCCGTCGCGTGTTCCAAGGCTCGTCGCCAGGAGGAGGCGTGGGTGCGGCTCGTCTCCTCTCCGTCGGCGTCGAGAAGGGCTCCCACCAGGTAGGGGCGCATGGCGACCCCCCGGTTGGCCACCGCCGCTGCCACCAGGGCCATCTGCAGGGGGGTGGCCCGCACGTCGCGCTGGCCGAGTGCTGTCTGGGCCAGGGCGGGCAGGTCGTCCCCCAACCCGTCGAGAGGTAGGACCGAGGCGACGGTGTCGAGGTCGAAAGGGACGGTGCCGTTGAACCCGGCCGCCTCCACCGCCTCCAGGAGCGACCCGGCCCCGATCTCCATCCCCAGTTCGGCGAATGCGGTGTTGCAGGACACGGCCAGGGCCCGCTCCAGGGTGATGGTGGTGCCGTTGCCGCAGAATCCCCCGTCGGCGTTGCGGATGACCGCGGTGGAACCGGGCAACTCCAGTTCGTCGCGGTTGGGGAGAGGGCTCTGTGGGCCCAGTCCTGCGCTCTCGATGGCCGCCGCGGCAACCAGAACCTTGAACGACGATCCGGGCGGGTAGGCGGCGGCGAGGGCCCGGTTGAGCAGGGGCCTGTCGGGATCGCCGGCGAGGGCGTCGCCGTCGGCGGGTGCCCCTGTGGCCAGGACGTTGGGGTCGAACCCGGGGTTCGAGACCATGGCCAGCACCGCCCCCGTGTCCGGGTCGAGGGCGATCACCGCCCCGCGCTGCCCACCGAGAGCGGCGGCGGCTACCCGCTGGAGGTCGTCGCGCAGGGTGAGTTGGACCTGGTGGGGGCGCAGGTCCCCGCCGAGCAGGGAGAACAGGGCGGCGGTCAGCGAGCCGTCGTCGCCGGAGCGCAAGTCGGCGGCGTAGGAGGCCTCGATCCCGGTATCGCCGAAGTAACTGCTGGCGTAGCCGGTGGCGTGGCCGTAGAGGTCGCCCTCGGGGTAGGTGCGCACCAGGGTGCCGTCGGGTCCCTCCTCCGACCGGGCTACGACGACCCCGTCGGCAGTGAGGATGGGGCCGCGCTCCCGGGTGGCCCGGTCCAGGAGGGAGCGGGGGTTGCGCACGTCGTCGCGGTAGCCGGGTCCGGCTATCGCCTGGTGGAAGGTGAGGCCGCCGGCCAGCAGCACCAGGCCGGCCAGGCAGGCGGCGGCGAGGCGGCGCAGGGCGGGGTTCACGAGCCCTCCTCGTGGGAGACCCGGGCCAGCAGGGCGATGAGCACCAGGTTGGCCAGCAGCGACGACCCCCCGTAGGACATGAAGGGCAGGGTGATGCCGGTGAGGGGGAGCAGGCGCAGGATGCCGCCGACGATCAGGACCGTTTGCACCGCCAGGGTCAGGGTGAGGCCCCCGGCGAGCAGCTTGCGGAAGGGGTCCCGGGCGCGCAGGGCGATGCCGAAGCCGGCGGCGGCGAGCAGGGCGTAGGCGGCCACCACCGCCAGGCCGCCGGCGAGGCCCATCTCCTCGGCGACGGCGGCGAAGATGAAGTCGGTGGCCGCGGCCGGGATCAGGTCGGGCCGCCCGGCGCCGATGCCGGTCCCGGTGAGCCCCCCGCTGCCCAGGGCGAAGAGCCCCTGGGACAGCTGGTAGCCGGAGCCGGCGAAATCGGCGAAGGGGTGCAGCCAGGCTTCCACCCGCGCCCGCACGTGCCCGAAGTACTGGTAGGCGGTCAGGCCCCCGCCGGCAAGGAGGGCCAGGGCGGCCGCCGGATAGGCGTAGCGGCCGGTGGCGGCGAAGAGCATGGCGGCGAACACCACGAACAGCAGCAGCGAAGCCCCCAGGTCGCGCTGGTAGACGAGTACTGCGAAGCTCACCCCGAAGGCCAGCAGCACCGGCGCCAGTTGGCGGGGCTCGGGGATGCGCACCGGGCCCAGGCGGCGGGGCATGGCGGTGAGAGCGCGGTGGCGATCGGCCAGGTACGAGGCGAGGAAGGCGACGACCAGCAGTTTGACCGCCTCCCCCGGCTGGAATGAGAGCGAGAGGTCGCCCGCCCGGAGGCGCACCCACAGGCGCGAGCCGTTGATGGTCACCCCGCGTATCGGCCAGCCCGCGGGCAGCAGGGGCAAGAGGAGCAGTGCCAGGCCGGTGACCAGGAACAGGTACCGGTAGCGGCGCAGGACGACGACGCCCCGCCGGCGCAGGGCGAACAGGGTGGCGGCGGCCAGGGCGGCGCCCACCAGCAGCCACCACAGCTGCAGGCGGCCCAGGCTGCGGTCCAACCGGGCCACCTCGATCCAGCCCACCGCGGTGATTAGCGCTGCCAGGGGCAGCAGGGTGCGGGTGGCGCGGGGGGCCCAGCGGCGCATCGCCACGAGCAGCCCACCGAAGGCGGCGAGGAACACCGCGGGGGCCAGGAGGGTGTCGAGGGTGGGCAGGTCGCCGGCGGCGAGGGGCGCCAGCGCCGCCCCCGTTCCGGCCAGAGCGGCGGCCAGGCCCACCAGGACGGCTTCGGTGATGCGGCTCAACTCGGGAGGTCGACCACGACGACGCTGATGTTGTCGAGGCCGCCGGCCCGATTGGCCGCCTCGATCAGCGCGGCGGCCGCCGCGGCCGCTCCGCTGCCGCCCAGCAGGGTGGCGATGTCGGGATCGTCGATCATGGTGGTGAGGCCGTCGGTGCACAGCAGCAACCGGTCGCCGGGCAGCAGGTCGTGGCTCACCCGGTCCACCACGACGCTGCTCTCGATGCCGAGGGCCCGGGTGATGACGCTACGGAAGGGGTGCACCGCCGCGAGTTCCGGGGTGATCTCACCCGAGGCGATCATGTCGGCCATCAGTGAGTGGTCGCGGGTGAGTTGCGTGAGGGCCCCCTCGCGGTACAGGTAGGCGCGGCTGTCCCCGATGTGGCCGATCTCGACGGCGTCGGCGGAGAAGACCGCCAGCGTCATGGTGGTGCCCATGCCCGCTAGTCGGGGCCGGTCGAGGGCGGTGCCGACCACGGCGGCGTTGGCCGCCCGCACGCGATCCACCGCCGCCCCCTCAGCGGCCACCGCCGCTTCGACGGCCAGGCGGCTGGCCACCTCGCCGCCCACGTGGCCGCCCATGCCGTCGGCCACCGCGGCCAGAAACGGGCCTTCGGCCTCGCCCTGAGCCGCGCCCGGCCGGCCGGGACGGGGCCACAGGGCGTCCTCGTTGTGGCCGCGGACGCGGCCCGGGTCGGTGGCGGTGGCCCACAGGAAGGTCATCGCATCTCCATGATGGTCTGTCCGACCCGCACCAGGTCGCCGCGGCGCAGCGAGAGGGGGGCGGCCACCCGTTCCCCGTTCACGAAGGTCCCGTTGGTGCTGCCCAGGTCGTGGAGGCGCACCTCGCCGGCCTGGAAGGCGAGGCGAAGGTGGAAGTCCGAGGCGAAGGGGTCCTGCAGCACGACGTCGGCCTCGGGGCTGCGCCCCAGGATGAGCGGCCCGCTCACCCGGAAGGTGAGGCCGGCCTGGGTGGGCGACTCGGTCACCGCCACGGTGGGCGCCTCGGAGCGGGACGACTCGTGCCGCAGGTGCCCGGCGATCCCCCGCCCCACCATCCAGAGGAACAGGTAGAGCAGGGCGATGAAGCCGACCTTGACGAGGTGCAGGGCGAGGGGGGGCACCTCACACCGACCGGAAGACGAAGGAGGGCTCCCCGAAGGTGAGCAAGTCGCCGTCGACCACCTCGGCCACCTCGGGGATGGCCTCCCCGTTGAGGCGGGTGCCGTTGGAGGAGCTGAGGTCGGCCACCCAGATGCCGCCGGCCTCGCGCCAGAGCAGGGCGTGGCGGCGGGAAACCGCGGCGTCCTCGATGCGCACGTCGGCCTGGGTGGAGCGGCCCACGACGGCCCGGTTGGGGCGCACTTCGACGGCGGGAAGCCCCGGGGGGAGCAGCCGGGCCCAGGCGGGGAGGGGCCCGGTGACGAAGGTGGCCCGGACGGCGGCAGCGGAGGCCGGGCCGGAGCCGGTGGCCAGGCTCACCTGGACCGGGCCGGGCACGCGCCAGCCCCGGTCCACCGCTGTCTCTTGGACCACGGCAGCCAGTTCCCGCTCCACCTCGTCCCGGGTGGCGGCTTCGGCGGGCTCGCCGCCGAGGGTCACGACGAAGGAGTTGGGGGCCTCCGGTCCCAGGGGGGAGACGCGGAGCGCGAGGTCGGCCTGGCGCACCAGCAGGTTGGCCAGTTCCACCGGGTGCATGCGGCCGCGGAAGAGGCGGGCGGCCATGCCGTCGACAAGTTGTTCCAGGCGGCGCTCGAGGCCGCGGGCGAGGCTCACAGCCTAAGTGTACGAAGGCGGGCCGATATGGCGGCACTCACCTCTCGGCGCGCGGCGGCCCGGGCGCAGCATCGGACTCACTTCCGAACCCTCGTGGTACGATCCCGCTTCCCGCGGGCGAGTGGCGGAATTGGCAGACGCGCAGGATTCAGGTTCCTGTGGGCGCAAGCCTGTGGGGGTTCGAGTCCCCCCTCGCCCACCTCGATGTCCTACCAGCAGATGCGCCGGTGGCGCCGGCGCCGACTCCTTGTGGCGCTGGTCGTCCTGATCGTGGTCGTGGCGGTGGCCTACGCCGTCACCCGGGTGGCTTCCGAGCAGCAGGTGCGCCGGGAGTACCTCGATCGGGCGGCCGCTTTCGCCGCGGCGGAGGCCGACCTGGCCGAGCGGCTGGCCGACATGGTGCTGCGGCTGGAGCAGATCGGCCGGCCCGCCATGGTGTCGGTGCTGGATGAATTGCAGCAGGGCACGGCGGAGCTGGCCCGCGACCTGGATGAGATCGGGGCACCTCCCGCGGACCTGGAGACGGAGGACCGCTACCTGGCCATTGCCGCGGTCCGCTGGCGCGACGGCGTCTCCCGGATCCGGCTGGGCCTCATCGGCCTGAGCGAGGCGGCCATGGACCAGGAGGCGCGGGACCTGCTGCAGGAGGGGCTGACAGACCTCCGGGTGGGCGACAGCGCCTTCGCCGGCTTCGTCGAAGGCCTCGACGAGGAGGATCGCACCCGCCTGGGCCGCGAGTTCCCCGTCGTGGAGTTCGTCCCGCCCGGGAGCGAGTCCCTCTTCGACGCCGAGGAACTGTCCCGCCGCCTCATTCTCGCCCCGGGGTTGACGGTGCTGGAGAACCTGGCGGTGGCCGATCTGCGCCTCGACCCCGAGCCCGTGGGTGTGCAGGTGGGGCTGCCGGTGGTGCCGGTGTCCGAGAGCCTCGACGCCGATGTCACCGTGGCCAACCGGGGCACGGTGCGCGCCGTGGGCATCCGGGTGATCCTGGAACTGGTCTCCCAGGACGCCACCATCGAGCGGTTCGAAAAGGAGGTAGCCGTGCTCGAGCCGGGGGCGCTGACCACGGTCTCCTTCCTCGGCCTGCCCGCGGAACCGGGCAAGCTGTATGAGATAGTGATCTCACTGGGGAGCGAGGACGATGACCCCTCGGACGACAGGGTGTCGTTCACCTTCATCAGGAACACGAGCGGATGATGCCGCAGGTTGCCCTGATCGTGGCCGGGGTGGCTCTGGTGCTGGCGGTGGTGCTGGCGGTGCGGGTGAGCCGACTGCAGCGCCGCCTGGCGGTGCTCCCCGAGGACGGGGGGATCTTCGAGGCACTGCGGCGCCTCGACGCCGACCTGGCCGCCAACGAGGAGGCCGTCGCCGCGCTTCGCCCGGTGGTGCAGTCGCTGCACGAGCGCATGCCGGGGGCGGTGTGTCACACGGGCGTCGTGGCTTTCGACGCCACCGGCGACCTGGCCGGAGGCCTGTCGCGCTCCATCGCCCTGTTGAGCGAACGGGGCGATGGCCTGGTGATGACCGTGCTGGCCCTGCGCTCCGAGAATATCTTCTACGTCAAGATGCTGCGCGGCGGACGGGGCGCGGAGGCACTCTCCCCCGAGGAGCAGCAGGCGGTCGCCCGGGCGCTAGCCGGGTAGGAGCCTTTATCGATGGGTCGTGGGCATCGCCACGGTCCGGCTCGATCGTGAGCCGGACTGTGGTTCCAGGCGAGCCTGTTCACGGATACCCCAGGCGCCGGACGAGGGCCGGTTCGACCACCTGCCCTACCATGGGACTGCGTGATCGACCTCGAACTGCTGCGCCGCGACCCCGACGGGCTGGCGGCGGCCCTGGGGCGACGCCACCTGGCGGTGGATGTGGCCGAGCTCGCCACCATGGACCGCCGCCGCCGTGAAGCGCGGGCAAGCGCCGAAGGGCGGCGCGCCGCCCAGAAGCGCTCGGGAAAGGAGATCGCCGCCCTGGAAGGGGAGGCCAAGGAGGCGGCCATCTCCGCCGCCGCCCGCCTGGCCGAGGAGTACCGCGAGGCCCTGGCTAAGGCCGAGGCCCTCGACGCCGCCTTCGACGAGGTGTGGCGCACCCTGCCCAACCCCCCGCACCCCAGCGCCCCCGACGGAGCGGGCGAGGCCGACAACGCCGAGGTGAAGCGGTGGGGGGAGATCCCGCCCTTCTCCTTCACCCCGCGCGACCACCTCGACCTGGGCGAGTCGCTGGGCATCATCGACACCGCCCGCGGGGCCAAGGTGTCCGGCGCCCGCTTCGCCTACCTGCGCGGCCCGGCCGCCCTGCTGGAATTCGCCCTGGTCCATTTCGCCGTGGGGCGCCTGGCCGCCTCCGGCTTCACCCCGGTGATCACACCGGTCATGGTGCGCGCCGAGGCGCTGTACGGCACCGGGTTCTTTCCCGGGGCGCGCGAGCAGGTGTACGCCGTGGGGTGGAGCGAGGGCGAAGGCCGGCCGGTAGAACCCGACGACCTGTACCTGGTGGGCACGGCCGAGGTGCCTCTGGCGGCGCAGCACACCGACGAGATCCTCGAAGGGGCGGCCCTTCCCCTTCGCTACGCCGGATTCTCCACTTGCTTTCGCCGCGAGGCGGGCACCTACGGCAAGGACACCCGGGGCATCTTCCGGGTGCACCAGTTCGACAAGGTCGAGATGTTCTCCTTCTGCCCCCCCGAACGCTCGTGGGAGGAACACGAGTTCCTGCTCGCGCGTGAGGAGGACCTGGTGCAGGCGCTGGGCCTGCCCTACCGGGTGGTGAACGTGTGCACCGGCGACCTCGGCGACTCGGCGGCCAAGAAGTACGACATCGAAGCCTGGATGCCGGGGCAGAACGCCTTCCGTGAGATCACCTCCTGCTCCAACACCACGGACTTCCAGGCGCGGCGCTTGCGCATTCGCTTCCGCGACGATGACGGGGCCACTCGCCTGGTGCACACCCTGAACGGCACTGCAGTCGCGGTGGGGCGCACCCTCGTCGCCATCCTGGAGAACTACCAGCAGGCCGACGGCAGCGTGGTGGTGCCCGAGGTGCTGCGCCCCTGGATGGGTATGGAGCGCATCACCCCGTGAGAGGGGGCGCTGGCAGGTCGCGGGTTCGATCACGCTCCGGCTTGTCGGATGGGCCGGAGCGTGATTCTGGGACGAGCCCGCTCGCGCCCCCTCTGAGGAGCCGGGAGGTCTTCTCCCGCATCGCTCGGCGCTACGACGCGGTGAATCGGGTGCTCTCGCTGGGGAGCGACGGCGTCTGGCGGCGGGCGGCCATCGCCCACCTGCCCGCCGGCCTGGTGCTCGACCTGGGGGCCGGCACCGGGGCCGCCAACCGTGAGTTCGGGACGCGCCGGGTGGTGGCCCTCGACCCTGAGGTGGCCATGCTGGCCTTCAACGCGCAACGCCGCCGGGTGGCGGGGTACGGGGAGCACCTGCCCTTCGCCGGGGGTTCGTTCGACGGGGTGTTCTCGGCGTTCGTGTTCCGCAACATCGACTCCATCCCGGCCACGCTCGCCGAGATTCACCGGGTGCTGCGCCCGGGTGGGGCGGCGGCCATCGTGGACCTCTCCCGCCCCGTCGCGGCCTGGCAGCGAGGCCTGCACCGCGCCGGGACCGCCGTCGTGCTGGCGGTGGTGGGGGCCCTGGCCGGTTCCCTACGGGAGTACTGGTACCTGCATCGCAGCCTGGACGCCCTCCGCCCGCCCCAGGTGTTGTTCGGGGAGGGGTCCCTGGCGCTGGAGCGGCTGTGGCGGATGGGCCCCTTCGGGTTCGTCTACGGGGTCGTGTTGCGCAAAGAGGGGTAGGAGAGCTCGATGCGGGTCAAGCCGCGCCCTTGGGCCGCCGGCCGGGCGTGTCCCCCCGGCTGGGCCGGGCGAGGCCGTCCTACTCCCTCTCCCGGGCCGCTTTGGGCCGGGAGAGGGAGCAGAGGGTGAGGGCGAAAGGGAGCGGCGGTGAGGGCGAATGGGAGCGGCGGTGGCGGCGTAGCGAGCTTGAGTGGGGGAGGTTGAGGCCGGTTGGGGGGCCGCCGCGCGCCTCCCCCGCATCCGCGGGGGAGGCCGTCCAAGACTGATCGTGCACCCCGCCGTCGAACGACGGCACCCGGCGCGTCCCGGGCCGCCGGCTCCGGCCAGGCACTCCTGCGGCACCCGGGAGCATCCGCTTAGGGCTGCTTCCTCCCGGACCTGACCCGGTTCACGGGCGTCCCGCCGCGCAGGACCCGGCCTTCAACACCACGTACCCGGCGCTCGGCCCGACCACCGACGCCCTCGGGTGGGGGATTCCGCCCCGCGTAGAGAGGGTTTCGGGTTCAGGGCACCTCTAGCGCCCCGCCTAGCACGATCGAGGCTCAGGGTAGTGGGGAACGGCCCGGAACGCCCCGGAGCCCGGCGGGTGGGCGCCGGGCTCCGAGGGGCGGTGAAGTCGGCCGGGGCTCAGTCGCCGCTTATGGCGTAGACCCACTGGGCCCGGTCACCGTCGAGGGTGATGCCCACACGGTAGCCCAGGTAGCCGCCGAAGTCCTCAAAGAAGCCGAAGTCCCCGTCGTCGTAGAGCGGCCGGAGGGCCTCCTTCTCCGCCTCGGGCACCTCAGCCCAGGAGCCGTAGGTGTGCGCCGACGGCCAGGCGTAGATGGGCAGACCGTCGCTCTCGATCACCCCGAAAGGGCGCTGCAGCATGTCCGCGATGTAGCGCATCGGCTGGTGGTGCAGGAACTCCAGGCGCTGCCAGAAGCCGACGGGGTCACCGTCCTCGCCGTAGGAGTAGGAGAAGGCACCGGCCCCGGCGACCAGTCCGCCCAGGGCCTCCCAGTCGCAGGCCCGTGCCGCCTCGTACACCGCGTCGCGGAGGTCGGCCACGGCGGCGGGCAACTCCGGCTGGCCGATCAGTTCGGAGCCGAGCGTCTCGGCTGAACAGGGGATCTCGGAGTCGGCGCCCAGTGAGCCCAGTTCGTCGAAGACCCGGCTCAGGGCGTCGCGCAGTTCGTTCACCTGCTGGTCCACCTCGGCGGCGCGGGTGCGCAGGTCGGCTCCCTGGTCGAGGGGCAGGCCCGTCAGCCGGT